>JAIXTI010000032.1 GCA_027484025.1 bacterium | reverse complement strand
GGCAAGAAGGCCTCGGTCACGGTCGTGGCTCCCACGGTCGGCTGATTTCCTCTTCCAGGAAAGCAAGGAAGTGCCTCGACGGGCTCGGCTGAACGCCGAGCCCGTTGTGTTTTGTGGGACCCGACATATCATTCAAATATGACTGACCAGCCAGTCAGTACCGAAACGCTCGCGCGCCGGCGGGATCCAGAGGCGCGCCCCCAGCAGATTCTCGACGCCGCGTTCCACGAATTCGGTGAGCGCGGCCTCGCCGGCGCACGCCTCGACGACATCGCCAAACGCGCCGGCGTCGCCAAAGGCACCATCTACCTCTACTTCCCCAACAAGGAAGCGCTCTTCAGGGAGATGGTCCGCAGCACGATCGTCGACGCCATCTCGAGCGCCGAGGCGCGGCGCGACGGATCGGGGCCCGAGGACACGGCGGAGTCACTCCTGCGCCAACTCGGCGCCGGCTGGTGGGCGTTCCTGCGCACCGAACGCGTGCAGACGCTCAACCGCCTGGTCATGGCGGAACTGCGGCAGTTCCCCGATCTCGTCGCCTTCTATGCCGACGAAGTCATTGCCCGCGGACGGCGCCTCGTGGCCGCCATCATCGAGCGCGGCATCGCCCGCGGGGAATTCCGGGCGCTCGACCCCATGACGGCCGCACGCATGTACTCCGCGGTCTGGATTTCGCACGCCAATTGGGCAGCGATGCCGGATCTGCACCCGACGCTCGGCTCCGACGAGCACGTGCTCCACGAAATGCTCGATTTCTACCTGAGTGCCTTGAGACCAACGGCCCCATGATGCCTCTTCTCCGTTATTCCCGCGCCCTGCACCTTCCGGTCGCGTTGACCCTCATGCTGGCCGTAGGGAGCAGCCGGACCGACGCGCAGACACGGCTCTCGCTTGGCGACGCGGCGAGGTTGGCCGCCAAGCAAAACGGCGCCATCGACGTGGCACGCGCCAAGGTTGCGCAGGCCGATGCCCGTGTCACGCAGCGCCGCGGTGCACTCTTCCCCGATCTCGCGGCGGCGGTGCAGCAATCTGAGCGCACGCTCAACTCGGCCACGTTCGGTTTCTCCTTCAACAACCCTGCGACTGGTCGCCCGCTGCTGCGCCCCGATGGCGAGCTGTTGGGGCCGGTTCCGACGCTCGACCTGCGCTATCGCGTGCAGGCGCCGCTGCTCGACTTGGGCAAATACCAGAGCTGGCGCGCGTCGCAGGCCAGCGTCGGTGCCGCGACGGCGGAGCTCGATGCGCAGGCCGAGGGTGCGGCGGCGAACGCGGCGGCGACGTATGTGCGCGCCGCGCGCGCCGAAGCCCAGCTGAGCGCGCGCCGCGCCGACAGTACGCTCGCCGCCGATCTCGTGCGCATCGCGCGCGATCAGCTGCAGGCAGGCGTCGGCATCGCGCTCGACGTGACGCGCGCCGAATCGCAGTTGGCGAACGTGCGCGCGCAGATCATTCAAGCGCGCAACGAGCGCGATCGCACGTTGCTCGAACTCAAGCGTGCGACAGGGATGGCGAGCGATGCCGTGGTGGAGTTGAGCGATTCGCTGGCCGCGTTGCCCTTCGAGCCCACGTTGCCGTCGGAGCGTGATGCGATGACGGCCGCGATGGATGCGCGCCCCGATGTGCGCGCGCTGCGGGCGCAGGAGAACGCACAGCAGCAGGCGGCGAAGGCCATTCGCTGGGAGCGCACGCCACAGCTGTCGGCACTCGTGGAGCAGGGCGTGATTGGCCGCAACTACGAACGCATGCTCCCCACCTATACGTGGGGCGTGCAGCTCTCCGTAGGGATCTTCGACGGTTTCCGTCGTGAATCGCGCCTCGAGGAGCAGCTGGCCGTTGCGCGCGAAACCGATGCGCGTCTGCGTGATTTGCGGGCGCAGGGCACGCTCGAAGTGCGCACGGCGCTGCTCGATATCGCATCGGCCACCGAACAGGTGGACGCGGTGCGTGAACGGCTGCGGTTGGCCGAACAGGAAGTGTCGCAAGCGCAGGAGCGATTCCGTGCCGGTGTGGCAGGGAACGCCGATGTGATTGCCGCGCTGCTCTCACTCAATCAGGCGCGCACGCTGCGCAACGATGCCTTGGCCACCTATCAGAGCGCACGCATTGCGCTCGCCCGGGCCATGGGACGCGTGCGGAGCATTCCGTGAAGACCATCGCTTCTGCCGTACCAGCAATCTCCGATTACACATACTCGAACGTATAAGCCATGAACATCCGATTGATCGTTTTTGGCGCCCTGGCAGTTGGTGTGGGCGGCTGGGGGTACACCAAGTGGTCGTATGGCCGCACGCACGAGTCGACCGACAACGCGCAGGTTGAAGGGCACATCGTACCGATCGTCGCCAAGGTGGGCGGCTATGTCACCAAGGTGTCGGTCGATGAAAATGCGACGGTGACGGAAAAAGCCGAACTCGTGCGCATCGACGACCGTGAGTATGTGGTGAAGCTGGCGCAGGCCGACGCCGACTTGGCGGCCGCGCGCGCAACAGCTGGCGGCCGCGGCTTCGACGGACAGGCGGCGACCGTGGTGCGTACGGCGTCGAGTCAGCGTGATGTGGGATCGGCGCAGGTGGAAGCGGCGCGGGCACAGTTGACGAAGGCGCAGAGCGATCTCGCGCGCGCCAAGGAACTCGCGGGCAAGCAGATCATCAGCATGGCGCAGCTCGATGCCGCGCAGGCCAGCTATGACGCGGCGCAGGCCCAACTGTCGGTGACGCAGCGTACGGTGACGGCGGCGACGAGCGGGATTGCCAACGCGGAAGCCGGTGTGCGGCTCGCGCGTGCGCGCGTAGGTGCCGCCGAAGCCGCGCGCGACAATGCCGCGCTGCAGCTGTCGTACACCACGGTGACCGCACCGATGGCCGGTACGGTATCGCGCAAGCAGGTGGAAGTCGGGCAGCTCGTGCAGGCCGGGCAGACCCTCATGAGCATCGTCTCCGACAGTGGCATCTACGTGACGGCGAACGTGAAAGAGACGCAGCTGGCGCGGGTGCGTCCCGGGCAGAAGGTCGAGCTCGAAGTGGACGCCTACGGCAACGCACCGGTCGAGGGCGTGGTCGAAAGCATTTCGTCGGCGACCGGCGCCAAGTTCGCGCTGCTCCCGCCCGATAACGCCACCGGCAACTTCACCAAAGTGGTGCAGCGTGTGCCGGTACGCATCCGCGTGACCAAAGGCTTGGGCAAGGATCGCCCGTTGCGGCCGGGAATGTCGGTGCTCGCGAACATCGTCGTTCAGTAACGGGAGCGCACGGTGTCCACCGAAGTCATGCGCACTCTGCACGTCGAGCAGCTGAAGGCCCTGGCTGAAGCCGACGCGCACGATGCGCAGCCCGCCACGCGCGACGATCCGTACAAGAACCGCTATCTCATCGCGATCGCCGTGACGTTGGCTGCGGTGCTCGAGCTGGTGGACACGAGCATCGTGAACGTCGCCATTCCGCACATGATGGGCACGCTGGGCGCGACGCTCGACGAAATCGCGTGGGTGAGCACGAGCTACATCATCGCGAACGTCATCGTCATTCCCATGTCGAGCTGGCTGTCGGCGTACTTCGGCCGGCAGCGCTACCTCACGGGGTCCATCGCGATCTTCGTCATTGCGAGCTTCTTCTGCGGCGCGGCCAACTCCCTGTGGGGGCTCGTCTTCTGGCGTGTGCTGCAAGGACTCGGCGGCGGCGCATTGCTCAGCACGGCGCAAACCACGCTCTTCGAATCGTTCCCGCCACACGAGCGCGGCATCGGACAGGCGATCTTCGGCGTGGGCGTCATGGTAGGCCCCACCATCGGCCCCACGCTCGGCGGCTTCATCGTCGATGCGTACGCGTGGCCATGGATTTTCTACATCAACGTGCCGCTGGGACTCATTGCCGGCGTCATGGTGTGGACGTACGTGAAGGATGCCGCGCACCAGGTGCGGGCGACGTCGGTCGATGTGTTGGGCATTGTGTTGCTCACGCTGACGGTGGGATCGCTGCAGTGGATGCTCGAACGCGGCGAACGGTTCGACTGGTTCGAATCGCGCTTCGTGACGACGCTCGCCGTCACCTCGGTAGTGTCCGGTATTCTGCTGGTGTGGCGCGAACTCACGATCGACGAACCGGTGATCGACTTCCGCGTCCTCAAGTCGCGACAGTTGGCCCCTGGCGTGGCCTTCGCGGCGTTCCTCGGGCTCGCGCTCTACGGCTCGGTATTCGTGTTGCCGGTGTTTCTGCAATCACTGCACGGCTACACGGCGCAGCAGACGGGCATGGTGATTCTTCCGGGCGCGATTGCCAGCGCCGTGACCATGGGCGTTATGGGACGCGTCGGCGCGAAGATCGACGCACGGCCGCTCATCGTCATTGGCGCCCTGCTCTTCCTGGCTGCCATGTATCTGCTGTCGCAGCTCACGCTCGACGCCGGTCAGGGGCAGATGTTCTGGCCACTCATATTGCGCGGCGTCGGCCTTGGCCTGCTCTTCGTACCGCTCACCGGCGCCAGCATGGCGGGGCTGCCCATGGAGAAGCTCGGTCAGGGCACGGGCATGTTCAATCTCATGCGCCAGCTCGGCGGCTCTCTGGGCATCGCCATCATGGCCACGATGCTGTCGCACCAGACCAAGGTGGACAAGGCGCTGCTCACCGAGCACGTAGGCAGCTACGACCCCGCCACCATGGAACGACTTGGCGGCCTCACGCGCGGCCTGATGGCCCGCGGCTTCGACCCGGCCACGGCCAAGATGCAGGCACTGACGATTCTCGACCGGCAAATCGGGGCACAGGCGAGCGTCATGGCGTTTTCGCGGATCTACCTGATCTCGGGCACCCTGCTGGTGTGCGCGCTGCCGCTGCTGCTGCTGTGGCGCACGGGCAGGTCGGTGCCGCTCAAGCTGGACGCTCACTGAACTGCGGTTTGGGATTACTACGGTAGGGGAACTACGCGAGGGGAACTACGCGAGGGGAACAACGGGAGGGCAACGACGGGGGCCCCGACCCCGGACGCGGCCCCCGACCCCGACCACAACCGGCGGCGGTCGGGGTCGAGGGCTTTGTCGCGGGGTCGGGGTCGCGGGGTCGGGGTCACGGGGTCGTGGTTGCCCTCCCGTTGTTCCCCTCGCGTCGTTCCCCTCGCGTTTTTCCCCTCGCGTAGTTCCCCTACCGTAGTAATCCCAAACCGCAGTCCAAAGCGGCCTTCCGCCCGCCTCGTCGTTAAGCCAGAATGCAGCATGCCTACCCGTGAAGCCGCCCTGTCCCTCGTGTACGAGTGGACGCAGTCCGAATCGCTCCGCAAGCATATGCTGTCGGTGGAAACGGCCATGCGCGCGTATGCCAAACGGCTGGCGCAGGATGAAGAGGCGTGGGGCGTGGCCGGGCTCATTCACGATTTCGACTACGAGCGCTTCCCGAACGACGCACAGGCGGCGGACGCGGAGCATCCGGCGGAAGGGGTGCGGCACCTGCGCTCCCTTGGCTGGCCCGAGGAGATCTGCGATGCGGTCATGGGGCATGCGCACTACACCGGGGTGGCTCGCGAGACGCTCATGGCAAAGGCGCTCTTTGCCGTCGACGAGCTGACCGGCCTCATCACCGCCTCCGCGCTTGTGAAGCCCTCCAAGGCCGTCCGGGACGTGGATGTGGCCGGGGTGCGGAAGAAGATGAAGGACAAAGCTTTCGCCCGTGGGGTCAACCGGGACGACATCATCCAGGGCGCAGAGGCCTTGGGCGTTCCTCTGGACGAGCATATCGGGGTCGTGCTGTTGGCCATGCAGGACAATGCCGAGGCGCTCGGGCTGGGCGGAGTGCCCCCGACGGCCCCGACTTCAACGGCGATTTCGACCGATGCGTAATTCGGGTGAACCCACCCGATCACGTGACTGCCATCTCCCTTCCAACGCCAATCTTCGCACCCGACCGGGGTGCGGTCCGCATGGGTCCTGACAGACCTCTGTCGGCTGAGGCATTGGAGGAGCGGGAGCTGGTGCTCGCGGCTCAGGCGGGGGACAACGCGGCGTTCGCCGGGTTGGTTCGCCGTCACCAGCGGCGCGCTTACGCCGTGGCCCGCGCAATCGTCCTGTCACATGACGATGCCGAGGACGCCGTGCAGGAAGGCTTTCTGCATGCGTTTCGCGCGTTGGAGCGTTTTCGCCCCGAACAAGCGTTTGGGGCATGGCTACATCGCATCGTAGCCAACGCCGCGTTGGACATCGCCCGCCGTCGCAAGGTGCGCGATGCAGATGAGTTACCGGAAACCCTGTCGAGTCCACACAAGGACCCGGCTGAATCGGATGAACTACGAGCGCGTCTTGCGCTCGCGTTGGATACGCTCGGCGAACGGCAACGCGCAGTGATCGTGTTGCACGACGTCGAGGGATACAAGCACGCCGAGATCGGCGCCCTTCTCGGAATTCCCGAGGGTACGGCCCGGTCGGACCTGCATCATGCTCGGGCGCATCTACGGCGCCAGTTGAGCAATCTTCGGAGTGAATCATGACTGTCACACGGAACGACGAGGGGCGGAGCCCGGGCGCGGATCCTCAGGTGACCGCGAGTCTGTCGGCGCATTATGCGGCGCCGCGTGGCGATGCGTATTGGGAAGGGCTTGAGCAGAACATCATGCAGCGCATCTCGGCGGCCACGAGCGGTGTGGTCCGCGAACTGCGCCCGTCGTGGTGGAGCGGCTTTGCCGAGTTGCGTGGGGCCGACGTGCGCGCGATGGGGATGATCGCGGCCACGCTGGCCTTGCTCGCGGCCGGCGCGACGTTCGTGAGCGACAAGCAGGCGAACGCCACCGCGCGCGAGCTGGCCGCGCGGGCGGCGGTGGAAAGTGCGATGCCGCTGCCCATCGAAGGGACGACCCTTACGGGTGGCCGTCGCCATCTCTCGCCCGATTCGCCTGAGCGGTATCTCAATCCGCTCGACTACTGACCGAGCGCTTCGTGTCGACCACTCCCCGTCCGAAATCGCTCGCCCTGATGTTTCTCCTCGGCGCTCTGCTTACCGGCAGTGCGCTGGGGTTTGCGGCTGGGCGTGTGGTGAGCAGGCCCATCGTCATGCTGAACGACGACAAGTCGATGCGTGAAGAACTCGCGCGCGAGCTCAAGCTGTCTCCCGAACAGGCCGTCGCGCTCGACTCCGCGTGGGAATGGCGTCGCGCGCGCTCTCGCGAGATCATGTCGGCGGTGCGTCCGGCGCTCGATTCCGTGCGCGACAGTGCGCGGGTGCTCATGCTGGCGCGTCTCGACGAGACGCAGCAGGAAACTTTCCGCAAGCTCATCGAGCGTAACCAGCGCATGGCCGACAGTGCAGCGAAGGCGCGCGGGACCCCCAGGTAACCAGTACGATGTTTCGACTGAAGTGTGGTGTGCTGTCGCGGTATGCAGTGGCAGTGATGGGGGCGGTCCTGGTGGCCGCCCCGTTGTCGTCGGAGGCGCAGGCGCAGACCCGAGGCGACGAAGAGGCCCGCCCCATCCGGCTGCGTGAGGCCATCGAACAGGCGCAGAAGAACGCGCCGGCGGTGGTGGCTGCGCGCGGCCTCGAACGCAATGCGGCAGCAGCCGGTCGGTCGGCGCTGGCGGCATATATCCCGTCGCTGACGCTCAACGCCGGCAGTGCCCGGTCGCAAGGCGTGCAGTTCTTCCAGGGTACCCTTGTGCCGCTCCGCGGTGACCCGTGGAACTACAACAACGGGCTGGTCGCGGCTGTGCAGCTGTTCGACGGCAACCAGCGCTGGAACGAGCTCTCGCGCACCCGAGCGACCGCCGATGCCGCCGATGCCGCCACCATTCAGGCACGCTTCGACGCTGCGCTGCAAACCAAGCAGCAGTTCTATGCCGCCGTGGCCGCGCGTGAGAGTGAAGCGGCCGCCAAGGCACAGCTCGAGCAGGCCGACCAGCAGCTCAAAGCCTCCACGGCGCGCTTTGTTGCCGGTGTGGCCACCAAGTCCGACTCGCTGCGTTCGGCCATTCAGCTTGGCAACGCGCAGCTGGCCGTGCTGACCGCCCAAAACGACCTGCGTGTGGCCAACGCGGCGCTCACGCGGGTCATTGGCTCGCAGACGGTCGTCACGCCGGCAGCAGACGACAGCACCGGCGACTTGCTCGGCGAACTCCCCACGGAACAGGAGCTCGAACAGCTCATTGCGCGGAGCCCGAGCGTAATGCAGGCCGAAGCAAATCTCATGGCCGCTCGCGCAAGCCGGCGGGCGCAGAAGTCGTCGTATCTGCCGTCGCTCACCATGTCGTACAACTACTCGTATACGCAGACGAGCGCGAAGTTTTCGAGCAGCGACATCTGGCTCTTTTCAGGCGGCAACCCCAACCGTCAGCAGCTGAACTTCAATTTCAGCTATCCGCTGTTCAACGGACTCGCGCGCGAACAACAGAGCATTCAGACCGACGTGGCGGCCCGCAACGCTGAAGCGCAGCTGCGCGATGCGCGCCTGGGGTCGAGGCAGGTGCTTACGCAGCAGCTGCGGGCGCTCAACAACGCGCAGGCGCGGGTGCGGGTGCAGCAGGCGGCCATTGCCGCCGCCGAGGAAGATCTCCGGGTGCAGCAGCAGCGGTACGCGCTGGGGGCCAGCACGCTTCTCGACTTGCTGACGTCGCAGACGCAGCTCAATCAGGCGCGGCAGGCGCTCATTCAAGCGCGCTTCGACGGGCGCATCGCGCGGGCGCAGCTCAGCGCGCTGCTGGGAAGAGAGCTCTAAAGACTCCGCGGTTCCTGCGCTCCTGCCATCTGTCGTTGCTGCCGTCTGCGTTCTCGGCGCGATGCCGCCAGTCCGCGCCGAGACGGCAGCCGGCAGGATTCTAGAGGGCAGGAGCGGGGGAACGGCGGTTTGGGATTACGACGCGACTGGCAGTTGCAACGAGATGCTCCCATCTGTCACTCCTAACGCGACGCCACTGCTCTGCAGCAGCGCTTTGGCGAGGTAGAAGCGCAGCGGCGGCGCACCGAGGTACGCGGTCGTATCCATCGGGATGGTCAGCGTAACCGTTGGCGGAGTGTGCGAACCCGCAATGGTCAACGGTTCTCCGGGCGGATGCGTCGCCACGCAGTCGCGGAGCAACAGCGCAAGCGCTTCCTGCACGGCCGGCACATCGACAGCAACGGCAGCGAGCTCGTCGACCTGAGGCAAACGTACCGCTTCTCGTACTTCCTGAGCGCCGCCGATGGCCATGGCCAGTGGCACCTCGAGCAGTGATCGCACACGAACGGAAGTCGCCGCGGTCATACCGACGCGGGCAGAGGTAGACACCACGCGCGCCATCGTCCGAAGCTCGGCGTCGGCGGTATCCATGGCGGTGCGCGCGGCGGCAACGAGCTCCTCCTGATTCTCGTTCAGTTCGCCGAACGGATTCGACTGCAGAATATGCAGCGCCAGCCGTGCTTCCTCGACTTGCCGTAGAGACAGCTGGACCACCTCGCGTATGAGCTGCTCCGACTGCGCCACCCGCGCGTCTGCCTCGCTCACCCGGGCGTCCGTTGCACGCCGGAGTTCTGCCTTGGCTGCAGCCAGTTTCCCCACGTTCATGCGAACCGCGTCGAGCACATCGAATTCATCGAGCGTGGATGACGTGAGGAGTGCCGGCGCGACATCCAGCTCCCGGAAGCCGTTGGCCAATTCACCAACCCGGCGTGAGATGATGCGCGTGTTGCGCCACGCCATGAAGGCCGACCCCACGGTGGCCACGATCGCCAACAGCACGAACATCTCCGGGGCCTGGCGCTCGAACTCGCCCCAGTAGGCGAGTGCAGCCACCGTGCACAGGCCGAGCGCGGCGGGAACGATGGTGAGATTGAGACGCGTGGAAACTCTCATGGGACCGCGGCCGTGGCGTCGTTCCCCGCGCCAACTACCAGCACGTCCAACCCCACAGTGTTTCGCAAGAGCCGGTCGACCACAGACCCCCGCACGAACCGTTGCCACCGGGAGTGTCCGCTTTGCCCCACCAGAATCAGGGAGACGCCGTGCGTCGCCGCGAAACGACAGATCGCGCCGGCGACATCCGCGTCTTCCAGCTTCACAAACTCCGCGCCCATACGCTCGGCCAGCTGAATGTTGTCCACCAAGCGGCGTTGTCGGGTGCTGTCAATGCGATCGGCACGTTCGTCTGGTGTTTGCACGTATACGCAATACCAGTCGGAGTTGAGACGACCGGCTATGCGACTCGCTTTGCGCAAAAGCGCGGCGGTTTTGTCGGGGTGACTGGCCATGGCCACCACAATGCGATCGGCCGACGTCGTGCTGCGCGGCGCGCGCCCCGTTTCCCGCCGGACAATCTCCTCGCGTTCTCGATCGACCGAGCTGGCCACTTCGCGTAATGCCAGCTCGCGCAGCGTGGTGAGGTTCTCTTCGGTGAAGAAGTTCTCCAGGGCGGCGGGGACTTTGTGTGCGGCATAGATCTTTCCATCGAGCAGGCGCTGCCGCAGTTCGTCGGCGGGCAAATCGATACTCACCACCTGATCTGCGCGCGACAGCATCCAATCGGGTACGGTCTCACGCACCGCCACGCCGAGGGCGCGTTCCACGACCGCGTTGAGGGATTCGATGTGCTGCACGTTGACCGCGCTGACGACGCTGATGCCGGTATCGAGCAAGTGCAGTACGTCCTCCCAGCGCTTGGTATTGGTTACGCCAGGCACGTTGGTGTGTGCCAACTCGTCCACCAATACCACCTGCGGGCGCCGGTCGAGAATGCCCTCGAGATCCATCTCCTCCAGCACCACACCGCGATAGGTGATCTGTTTGCGCGGTACGACCTCCAGATCACCAACCAGCGCTTCTGTCTCGGCGCGCCCGTGAGTCTCGACAAAACCCACGACGACATCCACGCCGCGTCGCCGCAGGTCGTGCGCTTCCTGCAACATGCGATACGTCTTCCCCACCCCCGCGGCCGAACCCACGTACACCTTGAAGCGTCCACGCGCCGGGCGCGGTACCAGAGCCAACAGCTCGGTTTCGCGGGATGCAGCAGCAGGTGAGGACTCACGCGGCATGGGCACGGCTCCCTCAGAACGTCAGGGCGAGCGACGTGACGACAACCAGATTGCGCTTGGAGAGGCCACCAGTCCCATCACGATCCGGGAAGATCGCCGCATCGCCCGCGAGCACACGCGCTTCGTTGCGCCACAGCAGACGCGAGGCCGGACGGACATCGAGCCCAATGGATGCGCCGTTGGCCCGCAACCCATTGGCCGACCCGGTGGCGATGAGCACCTGATCCTGGTCGTCATAGCGCTCCACACGACCCGTGAGCGTCGCGGTGGGCGTCAAGGTGACACGCCCAATGATCATGGCGCCATACCACGTAGACGACTCAGCCGCGGTACCCGCCGAATCGGCGGGCTCCTGCGAGCCGACATCGGCCTGCGCCATCAGCTCGACCCGTGTCCCGACCTTGGTCTTGATGCCAACGCCATTGAAGAGCCGCAAACGCGCTCCAGGCTCGTTCCCCGCCAGACCATACCAGCTGATACTCGTAGTGGGTGTCACCGCGTAGTCGAGGCGCGCGCCGAGTGTCTTGTCTTCGTTGCTCTCGGAGATGACCTGCCAGCCGTTCACGATATCCGCCCGGACCGTCAGCTTGGATGTCGCTTGCCACGTGGCACGCACGCCAGCCGAGTAGTAGGGCGAATAGTCGGCCACGAGAGAGCGTGTGTAGATGGGATTGTCGCGCGATACCCATCCCTCCATGCCTACGTTCGAATAGAACACACCGCCGTCGACCCAGAAGCCAGGCTTCACTTCGTAGCCCACATACGCTTCCTGCAGCAAGCGCCCGAGGTCGGGGCCACTCACGCTCCCCACGCGCGGCTCGCCCGCGTAGTTGGATTGCACGGAGGTGCCGGCCTGAAGCGCCAACCGGCCGCGGACCCGCGGACCACTGAGCCCCAGCTCCACGAACGCGAGGTTCACGTTGAACTCGTTGTGGCGCGCCGGCTGCGTGGTGTACGCGCGATCCAGCGTACGCGGGCGACCCGCGTCGTAGGCCACATACGTATCGAGAAACCCGCCCACTGTAAACTTGAAACTGGTATCCGGCTGCACCGTGGTGCTGTCGCGCCTGGGAGCGACGATGGTATCCGCCGGCGCCGCGCTGCTGGCGATGGTGGTGACGGTAGAGAGGAGAAGAAGCGATGCGCTGATCATCTGACTACGCCTCCGCGCAGTGTAAATGCGGAATCGACCGCAAGATTGAGCTGAAGCACGTTGACGCGCGGCTCGCCGAGCACGCCGAACTGGCGCGCCTCGGTGTGGGCCCGTACCAGCGCCTGTACCGATGACACGGAAACTCCACGGGCCTTGGCCACGCGCGCCACCTGCAGCGCGGCATTAGCCGGCGAAATATGTGGATCGAGCCCGCTGCCCGACGCGGTGACCAGGTCGGCCGGCACTTCACCGGCGGTCGCGCCGTCCGCCACGGCCGCGCCCACCCGTTCCGTCACTAGCGAACGCAATGTGCTGTCGGTCGGCCCCTTGTTCGACCCGGATGACGCCGCGGCATCATAGCCATTCGCCCCCGCAGCTGACGGACGGGAGTGGAAGTACTGGGGAGCGGAAAACCCCTGTCCGATCAACGCGCTGCCGCGCACCGTCCCATCACGGGTGATGAGCGAGCCGTTCGCCTGATCGGGGAACAGCAGCTGCGCGACACCGGTGACCGCGCCGGGATACACCACGCCCGTGATCACGCACAGCACGAGAGTCATGACCAGCGCGGGACGCACTTGTGATTTCAGCATAGGATGAAGTCCGGTTGATCAGACGAGATGAAGCGACACGAGCAGCACGTCGAGCAGCTTGATGCCGACGAATGGCACGGCGAGGCCACCCAGCCCGTACACCAGAAGATTGCGACGCAGCACGATGCCTGCGGCAGCCGGGCGATAGGTGACGCCGCGCAGCGCGAGGGGAATGAGCGCCACGATCACCAGCGCGTTGAAGATCACGCTGGACAGAATGGCGCTCTCCGGTGAATGCAGCCGCATGATGTTGAGCGCAGCCAACGCCGGAAACGCCACCAGGAACATGGCTGGGATGATGGCGAAGTACTTGGCCACATCGTTCGCGATGGAGAAGGTGGTGAGCGCGCCGCGGGTCATGAGCAACTGCTTCCCGATCTCCACAACCTCGATGAGCTTGGTGGGGTTCGAGTCGAGATCGATCATGTTGCCTGCTTCCTTCGCCGCCTGGGTGCCGGTGTTCATGGCCACACCCACATCGGCCTGCGCCAGCGCGGGCGCATCGTTGGTGCCGTCGCCCGTCATCGCCACCAAACGGCCACCACTCTGCTCACGCTTGATGAGTGCCATCTTGTCTTCCGGCTTTGCTTCGGCCAGAAAATCATCGACGCCGGCTTCGGCAGCGATGGCCGCGGCAGTCAGCGGATTGTCACCCGTGATCATCACGGTGCGAATGCCCATCGCACGGAGTCTGTCGAACCGCTCGCGCATGCCGCCCTTCACGACATCCTTGAGGTGCACCACTCCCATTGCTCGCGCGGTGCCGTTCGCCAATTCGCCAACCACCAGCGGCGTGCCGCCAGCGCGGGCAACCGTCGACACCAGCTGCTCGAGTTCCGCGGGAACGATGCCGCCTTGCTCCACGACCCAGCGCGACACGGTGTCACCGGCGCCCTTGCGCAGCATCGTGGACGGCGCGTCCACGCCACTCATGCGCGTACTCGCCGAGAACGGGACAAACTGCGCGTCCGGAAGTTCGTGCGCCCGAATGTCGAAGCGTTCCTTGGCCAGCACCACAATGCTGCGCCCCTCTGGCGTTTCATCCGCCAGCGACGACAGCTGCGCGCGCTCGGCGAGTTCACGTTCGGTGACACCATTCACCGGCAGAAACGCCCACGCCTGTCGATTGCCCAGCGTGATGGTCCCGGTTTTGTCCAGCAACAGCGTGTTCACATCACCGGCCGCTTCCACGGCGCGGCCGCTCATGGCAATCACATTTTGCTGAATGAGCCGGTCCATACCGGCGATGCCGATGGCCGAGAGCAACCCGCCAATGGTGGTGGGAATGAGACACACCAGCAACGCCACCAGCACGGGCACGGACACCGACGTGCCGCTGTACCGGGCGAACGGCTGCAGCGTTACGACCGCCAAGAGGAAGATGATGGTAAGCCCCGACAACAGAATCGTGAGGGCAATCTCGTTGGGCGTTTTCTGGCGCTGCGCTCCTTCTACTAGCGCGATCATGCGGTCAATGAACGTTTCGCCAGGATTGGCGCTGATGCGAATGACGAGATAGTCCGACAGCACCTTGGTGCCACCCGTGACCGCCGAACGATCACCACCACTTTCGCGAATGACGGGCGCGCTCTCGCCGGTGATGGCCGATTCGTCGACCGAGGCGACACCCTCGATGACTTCGCCGTCACCCGGAATGATGTCGTTGGGGAAGCATACGACGAGATGGCCTTTGCGGAGCGCGGGAGCACCCACCACTTCGAACGCTTCGATGGCGTACCGTCCATCGTTTGCGAGGTCGAGTAGCTTGGCTTGCGTCAGTGAGCGTGCCGCACGCAGCGTGTCGGCTTGCGCCTTACCTCGACCTTCGGCGATGGCTTCGGCGAAGTTGGCAAAGAGCACCGTGAACCAGAGCCACACGGTGAGTTGGCCCGTGAAGGCCAACCCGGGTTGCCCCGTGGCGATATCGCGAATGAAAACGATGGTGGTGAGCACGCTCCCCAAGAGCACCACGAACATGACGGGATTACGCACCATATGGCGCGGGTCGAGCTTGCGGATGGCATCGCCAATGGCGCGTTTTACCAACGGGCCCGAGAAGAGCGGTTGTGCCTGCGTGGTCATGCGAAGACCCTCCCGCTGAGCATCTGCAGCTGTTCCACAATGGGACCGAGCGCCAGCACGGGGAAGAAGGTGAGTGCCCCAACGATGAGAATGACGCCCAGCAGCAGCGCGACGAACAGCGGACCCGTAACCGGGAAGGTGCCGGCGGTGGCCGGTGCGGGTTTGCGCTCTGCCAGGAAGCCCGCCAGAGCGAGTACCGGCACGATGAGCGCAAAGCGGCCGAGAATCATGGACACGCCAAAGAGCGTGTTGTAGTAGTCGGTGCCGCCGGTGAGACCGGCGAAGGCACTGCCGTTGTTTGCTGCGGTGGAAGTAAAGGCGTAGAGAATTTCGGAAAGGCCATGCGGTCCACGGTTGTTCAATCCGGCGAGTCCGGCGGGCAGTACCACCGACAGGGCCGTGAGCAGCAGCACCACTGCTGGGAAGGCCAGGATATACAGCATCGCCATCTGGATTTCGCGCTGCTGAATGCGCTTGCCGAGATACTCTGGCGTTCGGCCAACCATGAGGCCGGCGATGAACACCGTGAGCACGACCATGATGAGCATGCCGTACAGACCGGCGCCGACCCCGCCGAAAATGAGCTCCCCGAGCTGCATATTCACGAGCGGAATCATGCCGCCGATGGCGGTGAACGAGTCGTGCATGGAGTTCACGGCGCCGCAGGAGGCGTCGGTGGTGACCACGGCGTAGAGCGCGGAGTTCGCGATTCCGAAGCGCACTTCCTTGCCTTCCATGTTGCCGCCACTGTGTCCCGCCACAACGCCGGCGACATCGACGCCCGCCGCCGCATGCATGGGGTTTCCGCGCGCTTCTGCCCAGTACACGATTCCCGTACCGGCAATGAAAAGCACGAACATCGCGCTGAGTACCGCCCAACCGTGGCGGATGTTGCCCACCATGCGTCCGAACATCCACACGACGCCTGCGGGAATGAGGAAGATGGCAAACATCGACCACCAATTGGAGAACGGTGTGGGGTTCTCGAATGGGTGTGCGGAGTTGGCGTTGAAGAATCCGCCACCGTTGGTGCCGATCTGCTTGATGGCTTCCTGACTGGCCACGGGCCCGCGCGCAATGAGCTGGGTGGCCCCTTCAAGGGTCGTGGCACTCACCGGGCCCTCGAACGTTTGCGGCACGCCTTGCTGCACGAAAATGAGTGCGAGCACGAGCGACAGTGGCAGCAGCACGTACAGCGTGCCGCGAACGAGATCACTCCAGAAGTTGCCAATACGTCCGGTGCCGTCACCGCGTTTGGCGAGACCGCGCACGAAGGCAACCGCCACGCCAAGTCCAACCGCCGCCGACACGAAGTTGTGAAACGCCAGCTGCGTCATTTGCGAGAAGTACGACATGGTGCTCTCGCCCGCGTAGCTTTGCCAGTTGGTGTTGGTCAAGAACGATGCGGCTGTTTCGAACGCCTGGCGGTCCGGCACATTGGCGAGGCCGGTGGGGTTGAGCGGCAGGCTCGCCTGCAAGCGCAGGACGGCATAGGTGAGCAGCATGCTCACAACGGAAAAGACCAGCAGTGACCCGGCGTAGCGGGTCCAGTGCTGGTCTTCGTCTGGTGTGACACCGGCCATCGTGTACAGCACGTTCTCGATGGGGGCCAACCACCGCACGCGTCCCTCGAAGACAGCGGTGAGGTACAGCCCCATGGGTTTCGTGACGAGTACGACGGCCACGGCGAACAGGGCAATTTGGATCCAGCCGTTCGTCGTCATTTCAGAAGCGCTCCGGCCGCACCAACGTGTAGACGAGATACGCCAACACGGCGGCGGCGCATATCAGGCCAATGATGTCGAAGGTGCTCATGGCCGCTCTCCGTCATCGATGGCGCTTTTCCCAAGCGCCTCACAGCCCTTCACGTAGGCCAACAGCCCTGCAAAGCAGACAGCCGTCAGAAGCAGAAACCACAGATCGCGCATGCGACCCTCGAAGCAGAAGTCGTCGTACCCACCACGGACCTATCTCGTACGACGGTCACCCAAGGGGCGACGCTTCAGGATGCGGCAAGAGCCATTAAGGGCGCACAAACATGCGCGCGCGTGTCCACAAAGAAGACACAAAGATTGGCAGCCTCACGCAAAATCCGTGGACAGATCAGCCGCTGGGAGACGCAGCGTGAAAACGGAGCCACCACCGTCTCGGGTTGTACATGTGAGCGTGCCCTGCTGTGCGTCGGCAAGCCCTTTGGCAATCGCCAGCCCCAACCCGGTACCGCCCACGTCGGGGCGTTGTGAGGGCGCCCGGTGGAAGGGGGCAAAGATGCGTTCCCGCTCCGACTCCGGCACCCCGCGGCCGCGATCGGCCACGTCGAACACCAGCATGGCCCCGTCGCGCCGTACCGTGAAGTCGATAGGCTGATCGATGGGTGAATACTTGATGGCGTTCTCCAACAGGTTGCCGATGATACGGACTGAATGCGCCAGATCGAACCGTCCAACCAGCAGCGGGTCGGCCGGATCAATCGACGCACGGATCTCCCGCTGCGCCGCCGCGCCACCGACCATTTGCAACGCGGCGCCCATCAGTTCGTCGGCGGTGTTGTAGGCGAGGGTGAGTGGTATTCCCCCCGCATTCAGCCGTGAGAGGTCCAGCAGGTCGGTCACGAGTGCGTTGAGCCGAATGACTTCGTCTTCGATCACGTAGGCGCGCTCGTCGCCCTCGCTGGCGATATCGTGGGCCAGCCCCCGGATGGTGGTAAGGGGCGTGCGCAAATCGTGAGAGACCGTCGCCATGAGGGCGTCTTTCAGGCGATCCGCTGCACGCAGTGCTTCCGCATGTTCGGCTTCGCCCGTGAGTCGCAGGCGTTCGAGTCCGAGCGCAGCGTAATGGGCCAAGGCGTCGAGGTAGCGCTGACGGGTAGGATCGAGAGAGATCCCGGCGTCGTCGGCCAGATACAGCACGCCAACGGTGCGATCACGGACGCGCATCGGGACGTACAGCGCACGGGCCACCGCGGGGACGTTGGCGGGGGAGCCACTGGGCGCTTCGGTCCGGGTGGTGCCATCCATGAGCGTCCATGCTGTCCCGCCATTCAAGGCCACCCATGTGGCCAAGTCATCAGATTGGGCTCCCGAAGGAATGGCGTCACTCACCGTTCGTTCAGGAGACCGCACGGGAAAGAGATGGCATTTCGACACTTCGAGCGTGTTCGCCATGACCCGTGTAATGGCCAAGAGCGCCTCATCGGCGCGGGCCACGCTGAGGGTCTCAGATCCTAGCGAGGCCAGCCGATCGACTTCCTGCGCCCGTGTGTTGGCACGCGCCGCTTCCCGCTGAGCACGGGCCAACAGCTGGGCCGCCACGATCCCCGTGGCGAGAAACGACAGCAGCACGAGCCAATCGAGTGGATCGGCGACAACGAAGGTGTTGTACGGGGGCAGGAACCAGAAATCGAAGGCGAGAAATCCTCCAACCGCCAACACCAGTCCGAGGATTCGGCCACCGGCGGCACTGCCGAGCAGGACCACCAGCAACAGGACCAGGACCACATGGGCTTTGTCGAGCGACGCCCGGACCGAATACAGGGCAAGCAAGGCCGCCCCCAATCCCGCTGGCCCCAAGACCCACGGGCGCCAGCCAAAAGCGGACTTATCGGACGTCGACAAAGCGGTAGCCTACGCCACCCTCGGTGAGGATGAGCTGCGGCCGAATGGCGTCGGTTTCCAGCTTGCGCCGCAGATGCGCGATATACACCCGCAGGTATTGCTGGGCATCGCCGTGGTGTCGCCCCCACACCGCATCAAAGAGCTGCTGGTGCGTCATGGTGCGTCCGGCGTTTGCCACCAGTACCCGTAGCAGCTCCCACTCGGTGGGGGTGAGGTGCACGGGCAGTCCATCGCGGGTAACCGCACGATCGGCAAGGTTGACTACCACGTTGCCCAGCTCCACAGGACGGTCGCCGCCAGGAACGGGCCCCATCCCTGCCCGGCGCAGCTGGGCTCGCATGCGGGCCTGCAGCTCCAACGTGGAAAAGGGCTTGGTGAGATAGTCGTCGGCGCCAGCGTCGAGAAGCTTGGCTTTCTCGGTATCGGAGTGGCGCGCCGACAGCACCAGAATGGGGACGGCACTCCAACTGCGCAGCGCGCTACAAACGGTCGCGCCATCCTCATCGGGAAGTCCGAGGTCGAGGACCACCAAGGACGGTCGCTCCCTGCGGGCGAGTTCGAGTCCGGTTCGCGCGTTGGCGGCTTCGAGAGCGGTCCCGCCCTCGCTTTCGACGGCCGCGCGGACAATGCTGCGGATGGCGGTTTCGTCGTCGATCACCAGAATGCGCGGCGCGTTCATACCATCAAGATTACCGGTTTGTCGAGTCCCGTACGCTCGCCAAGGCGTAAAAAATCCACAAAAACGAGCGTTGACGGAGGTCAGCGGTATCGGCAGACCCTTGTGCGTTTTGATTCGTCCCTGATGTAGATTTCTACTTCCCGTAACAACTCTATGTCAGACGAACCGAAACCTCCGGTCGCGGCCTCCGACGCCGAGTCCGATTCCCATAGTAGCGCTGAGCCACAGGCGGCTGAAGAGCCGCCCTCTACGGCCGATGAGCCGCTCCGCCACCCGACCGGTGCGGCAGCGACACCGAGCCAGATCAGCGCGGCCGAGGCGCAGCCCGGCGACGAACTTCGCGCCAACACCGGGATGTTTCCGGTGCAGACACATGCCGGCGGCCATTCCCTCGAGCGCGACCCCAAAGGGCGCCGCCTCGCTATCCTGACGCTGACCGCGTTGGGCGTCGTATACGGCGACATTGGCACCAGTCCGCTGTACGCGCTCAAAGAGTGCTTCAGTCCGCATTACGGACTCCAGCCCACGCGCGAGAATATCTTCGGCATCCTCTCGCTCATTGTCTGGGCGCTCACGCTGGTCGTGACGATCAAGTACGTGAGCTTCGTACTCAAGGCCGACAATCGGGGAGAGGGCGGGACGTTTGCCCTGCTGGCATTGATCTTCCCCCGGCGCTCGCCAGACACCCCCATGGCGAAAGGCAAGTATCTCGTCGCCCTGGCGCTCTTCGGCACCGCCTTGCTGTACGGCGACGGCATCATCACCCCCGCCATGAGCGTGCTGGGTGCCATGGAAGGGATCGAGGTCGCCACGCCGACGCTGTCGCGGTTCATCGTGCCGATTTCGGTCCTCATTCTGTCGGTGCTGTTCGCGTTGCAGCGCGTCGGGACCGACCGGGTGGGCAAGGCGTTCGGGCCGATCATGTTGCTCTGGTTCGTGGTCATTGCCGCCTTGGGCATCAACTCGGTGTCGCATGACTTCTCAATCGTCGCCGCGGTGAATCCGATGTATGCCTTTGCGTTTGCGAAGGTGCACGGCACGATGGCGTTCCTGGTGCTCGGCTCCGTCGTCCTCGTGGTCACCGGTGGCGAAGCGCTCTACGCGGACATGGGGCACTTCGGGGCCAAGCCCATTCGGGCGGCCTGGCTGTGGCTCGTCTTCCCGGCGCTGTTGCTGAATTATTTCGGCCAGGGCGCCCTGCTGCTCCGCTCACCGGAAGCCGCATCGAACCCCTTCTTCCTGCTCGCGCCCAAGCCGCTGCTCATTCCGTTGCTGGTGATCGCGACGCTCGCCGCCATCGTGGCGTCGCAGGCGCTCATCTCGGGCGCGTTCTCCATCACGCGCCAGGGCATTCAGCTCGGATATATCCCGCGCCTCGAGATCCGTCACACGAGCCAAACGGAAGAAGGGCAGATCTACATTCCCGAAGTGAATTGGTTCATCGCCATCGGCTGTCTGCTGGTGGTGGTGGCGTTCCAGAACACCTCCAACCTCGGCGCGGCGTACGGCATTGCCGTCACCGGTACCATGTTCATCACGACGCTGCTCTTCGACGTGGTGGCACGCATGCGCTTCCGGTGGGAGGGCTGGCACGTGACGATGCTCACGACGGCGTTCCTCATCGTCGATGCGGCGTTTCTGGGCGCCAACCTCGTCAAGATCCGGAGCGGTGGCTGGGTGCCGCTGGTGCTCGCGTTGGCGTTGTTCATGCTCATGCTCACCTGGAAGCGTGGACGCCTGCTGCTCGCACAGCGACTCGCCGACGGCACGATGCCCATTGCCCTCTTCCTCGACGGCGTGGAGAAGTCGAAGGTGCACCGGGTGGCCGGCACCGCGGTCTTCATGACCGGCAGCGACGACGGCGTTCCGCCCGTGCTGCTGCATCACCTCAAGCACAACAAGGTGCTGCACGAGCGCGTGCTGCTCGTGTCGGTGAAGACGGCCGACATTCCCGAAACCAATGCGAGCGAACGGGTACGCGTGACGTCGCTTGGGCACGGCTTCTGGCGGGTGGTGGCGTCGTACGGCTTCATGCAGACGCCCAATGTGCCGAACGTGCTCGAAGTAGTCGACCAGATGGGCATCCGCTGCAAGCCCATGGAAACGAGCTACTTCCTGGGGCGTGAACGTCTCATTCCGGTTGGTCCCCGGCCGGGCGACAAGATCACGCTCCCCCGGTGGCGCAAAGTCATTTTCGCGATCTTGTCGCGCAACGCCCGCTCGGCGACGGAGTTCTTCTGCATTCCGCCCAACCGCGTCGTGGAACTGGGAACGCAAATCGAATTCTGATGTAGCCCTGTGCTTCGGGTCACGAAGTTTCCACCAGAGGGTGCAGCCACCGTGCTGCACCCTTTTGCGTGAGCGTATCTTCACCGCGACTTAACTTGGCACCGGTGGCGGGCGCTTCTTACTATTGTGCGGTGTCACGCCGGAAATGGTCAGAGGTCCGACGACGGACGCAGACCAGAACGACATCGCCCCGGGCGGTCTCCGCACCGTGGTATTCTTGCTGAGTATGTCATGACCGATGGTTCAATGAGCGCCTCATCACCGGCGGAGCTCCCGCCGTTCCGGCCGCTGACTCCGGAGCAGATCGCGATCCTCGAGTTGAGTCCCAACCCGAAGCTCGTACTCGATGCACAGTTCCGCGTGCGATTCGTGAACAAGGCCACGACGGTGTACGCCAACGTCGACCGCGACACGCTCATTGGGCAGAACGTGTGGGACGCGTATCCGGCGTTGCGTGGATCGATTTTTCAGCAGGCGTACGAGCGGGTGATACTCACTGGCGAGCCCGCACGTTTCGAGCGACACGATCACGAAGGCGACCGGTGGCAGTCGGTGTACGCGTACCCCTCCGACGGTGGCGTCATTGCCGTGCTCGAAGACATCACCGAGCAACGGCGCAACACCGATCGCCTTCGAGAAAGCGAAGAAACCCTGCGACTGGCGCAGGAAGCCGCCAATATCGGCAGCTTCTACCGCGACTTGCGCACCGGTGAAGCGCACTGGTCCGATCAACTCATCCGCATTTGCGGACTCGATCCGGCCACGTTCGACCAGGCGCGCATTCGCCGCGAACCGCGGCTCAACTTCGTACACCCCGAGGATTCCAGCGCACTGCGTGCTGCATGGCGTCGCGCCATCGAAACCGGCGAAACCCAGACGCTCCATCATCGGATCCGTCGAGCCGACGGCGCCGTGCGTCACCTGTTCACCAGCATCATGCTGGTGCGCGATGAATCCGGACGTCCGGCGCGTGTGGTAGGGACCTCGCTCGATACCACCGAGCAGCGAGCGGCAGACGAAGAGAGACAGCGCATCGATGCGCAAATGCAGCAGGCACAGAAGCTCGAATCACTGGGCGTGCTCGCCGGCGGAATTGCGCACGACTTCAACAACTTGCTGGTCGGCATTCTTGGCAATACGTCGCTCGCCCTCCTCGAAATGGAGGGAAACGCCGTCGCCCGCGAGTGCCTCAACGAAGTAGAGGCCGCAGCGCAGCGTGCCGCCGAACTCACCCGCCAGCTGCTGGCCTATGCCGGCAAGGGGCGTTACGTCATCGAAGCGGCCGACGTAACGCAGTCCATTCAGGAGATGAGTGCGCTGCTACGCAGTGCCACTGCGAAATCCACTTCCATCGAGTTCGTGCTCGCCCCGACGCTGCCGCCTATCGAAGTCGACCTCAATCAGTTCCGACAGGTCGTCATGACACTGGTGACCAACGCCTCCGACGCGCTTGACGGAAAGTATGGGACCGTGCGCATCATCACCGGTCGGCAGGATGTGTCCGCCGAGTATCTCGCGAGCTGCGTTCCCGGCACGGTCTCGTCGCCGGGCCCGCATGTGTTCGTCGAAGTGCGCGACACCGGCAGCGGGATGGACGCCACGACGCTGCGCCGCATGTTCGAACCGTTCTTTTCGACCAAGTTCATGGGACGCGGACTCGGCCTGGCCGCCACGATGGGGATCATGCGTGCGCATCAGGGAGCGATCCGGGTGTACAGCGAACGGGGGAACGGCACCACCGTCAAACTGCTCTTCCCCGCGCGAACGGAGCCGTCGCCGGTGATGGCGGCCGCCGAGTGGCGACACGACGGGCGCGTGCTGGTGGTCGATGATGAATCGAGCGTACGCGCGGTCGCGTCATCGCTGCTGCGCCGGCGCGGCATGCGCGTTACCGAAGCGGTCGATGGTGCCGACGCCGTGGAGCGCTTCGCGGTGTCCCCACGCGACTTCGCCTTGGTGCTGCTCGACCTGACGATGCCCGTACAGGGCGGTGACCGTACGTTGCAGGCACTCCGCGCGCTGAGGCCCGATGTGCCGGTGCTCATGATGAGCGGCTACAACGAGACGGATGTCAAACGCGATGTCGGGCCATCCGTGGCATTCGTGCAGAAGCCTTTTACCGCCGACGAACTGTACGAGGCGGTGCGAGAGGTGTTGGGCATCGACCGCCGCTAGTGCGGCCGATGCCTCCCGCCCCGCCAATCAATCGCCGGCGACGGGCATGGGATCGAAGGCGCCGCTCTGCTGGGCGGCGGCCGCCTTCTTGGCCTTGCGGCTGTTCACGAGCTGATCGAGCAGCGTGTACACCACCGGGGTGACGTACAGCGTGATCAGCTGCGAAAACGCGAGCCCGCCCACCACGGCGAGACCAAGCGGCTGACGCGATTCGGCGCCAGCGCCAAAGCCGATCGCGATGGGGAGCGTGCCCATGAGCGCGGCCATGGTGGTCATCATGATGGGGCGGAAGCGCACGCGCGCCGCCTCGAGAATGGCATCACGCGGCGACATCCCTTCTTTCCGTTCGGCTTCCGTGGCGAAGTCGATCATCATGATCGCGTTCTTCTTCACGAGCCCGATAAGCATGATGACGCCAACGTACGCGTATACGCTCAGATCCTTGCCGAAGATCATGAGGGTGGCGAGTGCCCCCACGGCAGCGAACGGGAGTCCTGAGAGAATCGTGATGGGGTGGATATAGCTTTCGTACAGAATGCCGAGCACCACGTAAATCACGAAGATCGCGACGACGAGCAGCGCGAGCAGTCCGCTTTGCGCCTGCGCGAACGCCTGCGTATCGCCGCTGAGGGCACTCGTCACGCCCACGGGGAGCACCGCCGCTGCCTCACGCTGCACCGCGTCGACCGCCGTACCGAGGGCGACGTTGGGGCGCGTGTTGAACGAGATGGACACCGCGGGCTGCTGTCCATTGTGCTGCACCGACACCGGCCCGACGCCCTTGGTGAACGTGGCCACCGAGCCAAGCGCCACGAGACTGCCGGTGTTGGAGCGAATGAAGAGCTGACTCAGCGCCGCCGGATCCTTCTGGAAATCTTCTTTGAGCTCCAGAATGACCTGGTACTGATTGACCTGCGTGTAGATGGTCGAGACCTGTCGCGAGCCGTACGCATTGTAGAGCGCGTTTTCGATCTGACTGGCGCTGACGCCTAGTGCCGATGCGCGCTCCCGATCGATGACGATACCCACCTGCGGGTTCCCCACCTGCAGATCGCTCGAGATGTTTTCGAGTTCGGGGAGTTCACGCATGCGCGCTTCGAGCGCGCGCGCACTGGTGTACAGTTCGGCGATATCGGCGCCCTGCAGTGAGACCTGATACGCGCTGTTGCCGCGACGGCCACCGATGTTGATCGGCGGCGGGTTGCGCAAGAACACCTGGACACCCGGCACGTTCGAGGTGGCCCGCGTGATCTCGCGCATCACCTGATCGACGTGCGGGCGATTCTTGCGCGGCTTCAGCGTGAGCATGAGACGGGCGCTGTTGCTGCCACCACCCGGTCCACCACCAATGGACACGCTCACGCGTTCGACGTACGGGCTCTCCTGAATGATCTTGCCGACTTCGCGTCCTTTGGCGGCGAGCGCTTCGTAGCCGATGCCTTCCGGCCCTTCGACGGATCCCTGCAGGCGTCCCGTGTCTTCCGACGGCAGGAAGCCCTTGGGGATGATCATGAAGAGCACCACCGTGGCCGCCAGCGTGAAGGCGCTGAAGAGCATGGTGAGTCCACGATGCCGCATGACCCAGTTGAGCGACGACACATACGCGCGCTCGGAGGCCTGATAAACACGCTCGACCGACCGCCACGCTCCCTTGGGCTCCGCGTGCCCTTCCCCACCCTTGAGGAACTTGGCGGCAAGCATGGGCGTAAGCGTGAGCGACACGAAACCCGACACGAGAATGGACACACCGATCGTGACGGCGAACTCGCGGAACAGACGCCCGACGATGCCCGGCATGAACAGCAGCGGAATGAATACGGCCACCAGCGACAGCGTCATGGAGAGAATCGTGAAGCTGATCTCTTTGGAGCCGTCGAGCGCCGCCCGCATGGGCGACTTCCCCATTTCCATGTGACGCACGATGTTCTCGAGCATCACGATGGCATCGTCGACCACGAAGCCCACGGCGAGCGTGAGCGCCATGAGCGTGAGGTTATTGAGGCTGTAGTCGAGCGCCCACATGACGATGCAGGTGCCGATGATGGAGAACGGCAACGCCAGCGACGGAATGAGCGTGGCGCGCGCGTTCCGCAGGAACAGGAAGATCACCATGACGACCAGCGCCACGGTGAGCGCCAACGTGAACTGCACATCGTTGACGGCTTCTTCGATGCTCTCGGCACGGTTGAATACCGTGTACGCCTTCACGCCCGGCGGGAGCTGCTCTGTGAGCTGCTCCATTTCGTGTTCCACCGCTTTCGCCGTGGCCACGGTGTTCACGCCGGGCTGACGGATGATGGCCAGCGAGATGTTGCTGACACCGTTGATCTCGCTGAAGCCGCGCAGGCTCTGCAGCCCATCGTACACGTTGCCAAGATCACCGAGACGCACGGGCAGGCCGTTGCGGTTGGCCACCACAAGCTGACGGAACTCGGCCGCGTTCTTGAGCTGGCCGGTGGCCTGCAGCGTGAACGACTGGTTGGGCCCCATGAGCACGCCGGCGGGGGAGTTGGAATTCCCCTGATTGATGGCCTGCTGCACTTCATCGATGCCGATGCCGCGTTGCGCGAGCGCACTCGGATCGAGCTGCACGCGCACGGCGTACTTGGCCGATCCGTATATCTGCACCTGCGCGACGCCGGTGACGGTGCTGAGCTTCTGCCCGATGAAGGTTTCGGCGTACTCGTTCAACTCCGCGCGCGACATGACGTCGGAGGTGAGCGAGAACATCATGATGGGCGAGTCGGCAGCGTTGGCCTTGTTGTATGAGGGCGGGTTGATGCCCTGCGGCAACTGGCGCAGCGTTTTCGAGATGGCCGACTGCACGTCGGCCGCCGCCTTGTCGATGTCACGGTCCAGATTGAACTGGATGGTGACGTTCGTATTTCCCTGCGAGCTCGACGACGTGATGTTGTCGATACCGGAGATGGTCGCGAACTGCTGCTCGAGCGGCGTTGCCACCGACGACGCCATGACTTCCGGACTCGCGCCCGGCAAGCCGGCCGACACCGTAATGGTCGGGTAGTCGATCGTGGGCAGATCGCTCACGGCGAGGCGGTTGTACGCCACAGCGCCGAAAATCAGAATGGCGGTCATGACCAGCGTGGTCATGATGGGCCGGCGAATCCAGATTTCGCTGAGATTGCTGTTGCCAGTCACTTCCGGCGGCACATCGTTGGCCGGGAGCTGCGGTGGTGCCTTCTGGTTCATCGGTTGGACCCTCCCTGGCCTCCACGGCCTTCGCCCGCCTTTCCGCCCGGAGCCTGCGCGCCCGAGGCCTGACCGCCAGTGGCCTCACCGCCCGGCGCGCCGCCTCCCGGAGCCCGACCACCGCCTGCTCCATTGCGTCCGCCGCGTCCTGCACGAGCGCCAGCCGGCTTGCGCAGCTGTACCTTCGCCCCGTCGCGCAGGCGCGCCTGTCCTTCGGTAATCACCTGCTCACCGCCAACGAGTCCGCTGTCGATCTTGACGCGCGTTCCTGCGGGGCGACCCACCTTTACCGGCATACGCTTGGCCTTACCGTCTTCCATCGTGTACACGAAGCTGCTCGTACCCGACGTCACCACCGCTTCCGACGGAATGGTGATGGCGTCTTCGTCGACGCTGAGCTGCAACGCGACGCTCACGAACTGGCCAGGCCACAGCAAGCGGTCCTCATTGGCCACTCGTGCCTTGAGGAGCACCGAGCCCGTGGCACGATCCACCTGATTGTCGACGAAGGTGAGTACCCCCGTAATGACCTTGGTGGTATCGGGCCCGGGCAACACCTTCACCTTGAGCGCCTTGTCGAGTCCGGCGCGCGTGCGCATCTCCTCGAAATCGCGCTCGGGGACAGGGAAGCGGACGAGCACCGGGCGTACTTCGTTGATCGTCACGAGCTGATCGGCCGAGGCGCGCACCAGCGAGCCGGCCTTGTACAACAGCTGGCCCGTGCGCCCGGAAATCGGCGCCTTCACCGTCGTGTTCTCGAGATCGAGCCGAGCGCGCTGCAACGTCGCACGCCCCGCCGACACCGTGGCCGCCAGCGCGGACGCTTCGGCAAAGGCTTGATCGAGCTGCTGCTTGGTGACGTAGCCGTCCTTCGCGAGCGACGCGAAGCGCACCGAGTCGCCACGCGCGCGGGTCAGGGTCGCCTCATCGCGGGCAAGCGTCGCCTGAGCGCGCTCGACTTCCGCACGGAAGGGACGCGGGTCGATCTGGAAGAGCACCTGCCCCTCGCGCACCTCATCGCCTTCGGAGATGGCGACGCGCGTGAGCTGCCCGGACACGAGCGACTGGACCGCCACCGTGCGGTTGGGCTCGACCTGTCCGTTGGCGCTGATGATGTACGGCAGCGGCGCCTTGGCAACGGTGATGACCGACACGGTCGGCGTAGGGCGCTGCGGCGTTGGCTTGTCCTTGCAGGCGCCAAGCGCGAGCACGAACAGGAACGAGGTAGCGGCGGGAGGGAGCTGTATGGAGAACCGACGGGAAACCATCGTCGGGGAGGCAATCGGGGTCATTCGCGGGGCGAACGCAGGGCTGTAGGCGCGGACCTCCCGAACGCGGGATTTCCGTGATATGGACTAAGAAGTCTACGCCAGCCTGCCGCCCAGCGTTGTCCCACAGGGACCAACCGTACATCCCGGCCCCATCAGACGTCAGATGGGAGCTCTGAGAGCTGAGCTTGCCGAGGCCAGATCTCAGAACTCAGCCCTGGATAGGCGTGAGAGTCGAGGAACGCAGCAGCGAGACGCCAGGACCCGCGGTGGCGGTTTCCCCAACCGCGGGTCCTGGCCTCTCGCCCCTGCGTTCCTGAATTCTCACGCCCATCCAGAACTCAGTTCTGAGCTCTGAGCTCGGGTTCTGAGCTCTGAGAACTCAGATCTCATCGAACAGCCGCCGTCACCGTGACATCGCGATACCGTCCGTTCCCGTACACCCGGAGCGTGATCGTCTTGCCCGGCTCGGCCTTCTGCACCTCGCGTACGAACCGATCGACACGCGCCGACACCACCTGCTGGTCGTCTGCGTCCTCGCGCGGTACGCGCACATCGATGCCATTCACCGTCGCGATCCGCTCTCCCTCAATCACGCCGGCCTTCTCGGCGGGGCCACCGCTCACCACGCTGCTGACGAAGAGCCCCAACGTATCGCGCAGATTGCCGGCCGCCCCTACCGTCACGCCGACCATCGCGCGCGGAGCACCAACGCGGCGCTCTGTCACGGTGCCATCGGGCCCACGCATGATAACGCGCTCGATGACACGCGGCTCACTGGCTTCGAGTGATTGCGGTGAGACAGCCTTGACCATCACCGCGCGCGAGCGGCCGCCGCTCGTGACTTGCAGCGAGACGTCGTCACCCGGGTTCACCTTGCCCATGACCCGCTGCAGGCGACGCTGCGCGAGGCCGGCCAACGCGAGATCTTCGGCGTCTTCCTTGGCCACCTTGAGACTCACGCCGTTGATGCTCGTGATGACATCACCGGCCTTGAGCCCGGCCTTGGCCGCCGGACCGTTCTCGTCGATGGACTCGAGCTTTACGCCGGCGGTATCGGCGCGCGATCCTTCGCCAAGCATGACGCCGAGCACGGCGCGGTTAGCGGTTGCGAGACGACGAGTCATCAACGCACCAGGTGCGCGAAAAACCCGGACGTCACGCTCTTCGGGGAGCTGAGCGCGGCAGGGAGACGCCACGCCGCCGAGTGTGAGAGCGGCACCGGTCATCAGGACGGTACTCAGCAAACGGCGCGAGCGCGGAACAAACAGAATCATGGGAAACCTCGTGAAGTGTTCGGCCATACGACACGGCGAATCCGACACAGGGTTTCCTGCCCTCCGCGCGCCCCCTCAGGTGGTGGACGACGTGTTCGGCAACGCGCGCAGCCGCAGGGCAGCGCTGAGCTGCTTCCGCCCGACCGGCTTGTCGAGCACCAGCACCGTCCCCGACGCCGCAAAGGCCTCGGCCTCAGGCGTCGACGCGCCACCCGTGAGCACGACCAGCGTTTGCCGCAGCTGCGGATGACGCTGCGCCAACTCGGCGGCGAACTCCCATCCGGACATGCCGGGCATCATGAGATCGGTCACGACCACGTCGACCGCGTTGTGTTCGAGCCACGCGATTGCCTCCTGCCCTTTGGTGAAGCCGGTGGCGACGATCTGTTCGGCTTGCAGCCCACGCAGCAGCGCACGCATGGCATCGACATCGTCTTCGACGAGTAGCACACGGAGTGCTCCATCCGTGGGCACTGGCGCCACGAGGTGACCCGCTGGTGGTGTGCTGAAGGCGACACTGGCGGCATCAGCATTGGGCAACTCGATGCGCACCGTGGCCCCGCCACCGGCATTGTTCTCGAAGTACATCGTGCCGCCGTGTGCCTCGACGATACCGCGCGAGACGAACAAGCCGAGCCCCGTCCCACCCTGCTCCGAGCGCGTGGTGACGTACGGTTCGCCGAGCCGCGAAATCACGTCGGGGGGAAAGCCGGGTCCCCCATCGATGATCTCCACCTGTGCCCATCCCCGCGGCGTCGTACGCGTGCGCACGGTCAACGGCGCCGATGGTTCGTTCGCGGCGTGCGGCATGCTCTGCATGGCGTTCACCAGCGGGTTGAGCACCACTTGCACCAGTCGGCCTTCGTGGCCGAGCACCATGGGAACGTCGTTGAGTTCGGTGATCACGGTGAGGCCTTGGCGCGCCTGCGGGCGGCTCACGCGAAGCGCAGCCCCCACGACCTCCCGCAGATCCACCGGGACCATCTCCACGGCACGCGGGCGTACGTACGTGCGCAAATCTTCAACCACTTGCCGGATGCGCTCGACGCCTTCGAACGAGCGGTCGATCATGTCGAGCGCGTCGGCATCCTTGGCGCGCTGCGCCAGCTCCCGCAGCTCTTCGAGTGAGAAGCGCAGATACTGCAGCGGGTTATTGATTTCATGTCCGACACCGGCGGCAAGTCGCCCCAACGCGGCCAAGCGTTGCTCTTCCACCACCTGCTCGCGCGCGCGGTCACGTTCGTCGGTACGTCGCTGCACTTCTTCGGCCAGCTGATCCGTGATCTGGTCGAGCTGGTTGGCATCGTCGCGGAACCGACTGAAAATCTGCAACGTGACCGGCACGACCACGCACACATAGCCGAGATCACCCAAAAAGATGAACTGCACGACGCCGGAGGCGACCAGCAGTTCCTCGACCGCAGCGGCGAGAAAAAGCACGAACCCGATGAGGACGGGCGTGGTGCCTTGCACCCCACGACGGCGGTCCTGCCAGACGCCGATCATGCTGATCAGCAACAACAGGAACGGCACCACCCCGAGCGCGTTGCCCAAGGGGCTGAGCACGGGCCGTTCGTAGGAGATCCCCAGCGATGGGACCTCGAGCATCTCACGTTGCGGAGCGGCCACCAGCCCACTCAGACTGCCGGCGCCCGCTACGAGCACGGCGACGATTATGACCCGTCGCACCCACACGGGCACCGAGCTCCACCCACCCTCGCGGCCCGCGAAGGTGAAGAGCATCCACGACGCACCGTGCAGCGTCGCGATGAACAAGTTGAGTCGCAGACTCCAACTGACGTCCGGAGTGCCCGGCGCCCGGAGCGCCGCGACGGTGTCGACGGCGCTGTAGCACGCGGCCGTACACGCGACGGCCCCGAACCAGCGCACTCGGCGCCAGCGCGGGGCCTGCCCCAGAATCAGGAGCGCAGCGGTCATCCCCACCTGCAAGGTGAGGCTGACTACCGCCACGATGAACATGATGTTCATCGAACGCCGGCTCCTGCAGCGGGATGAATCACACCACGATGTTCAGCAACCGTTTCGGCACGAAGATCACCTTCTTCGGCTCGCCCGTCACGAACTTCGCTACGCCCTCTTCCTGCATCGCGAGGGCCAGCGCCGCGTCCTGCGTGATGTCGACGGGTACGTGCAGCTTGCTGCGCACCTTCCCGTTCACCTGTACCACCAGATCGACGGTGTTGTCCACCAGCATCGCGGCATCGAACACCGGCCACCCGGCGTCGAACACACTGCCGCTGTGCCCGAGCTGCTCCCAGCACTCTTCGGCCAGGTGCGGCGCAAAGGGCGCCACCAGCTGTACCAACGGCAACAGCTCGTCACGATGCGGTGCGCGCTCACCGCGACGCACCGCGTTCATGTACTCCATCATCGCCGCGATGGCCGTGTTGTAGGCCAGGTTGGCGGTGTCTTCACCGACCTTCTTGATGGTGCGATGCATTTTGCGCAGCACCTCGGCGTCGGGCGCACCCTCGGTGCTCGCATCGCGCACCGACGACCACAACCGGTCGAGGAAGCGACGCACGCCGCTGATGCCCTGATCGCGGAAGTCGCCGCCCTCTTCGTACGGACCGAGGAACATGAGATACATGCGGAACGCGTCGGCGCCCCACTCTTCCATGTACACATCGGGGTTGATGACGTTGCCCTTCGACTTCGACATCTTCGCGCCTTCGCGGATGATCATGCCGTGCGCGCGGAAGCGCGTGAACGGCTCTTCGAAGTCGATGAAGCCGCCGTCCTTCAGCACCATGGTGATGAAGCGCGAGTACAGCAGGTGCAACACCGCATGTTCGTTGCCGCCGATGTACGAATTCACCGGCAACCACGTCTTCGTACGTGCTGCATCGAAGGGCACGTCGGCGTGGTTCGCACTCGGATAGCGCAGGAAATACCACGCGCTGTCGAGGAACGTGTCGCTCACATCGGTTTCGCGGCGCGCCGGCTTGCTGCACGTGGGGCACGGCACGCGATACCACTCTTCATGACGCGCCAGCGGCGAGATCCCGCTGTCGTCGGGCTTGAAGTCGGAGATGAACGGGAGCTCCACCGGCAGCTGCGATTCGGGCACCGGCACGGCGCCACAGTCGTCGCAGTAGATGATGGGAATGGGCGGCCCCCAGTAGCGCTGCCGCGAAATGCACCAGTCGTGCAGACGGTAGTTCGTGACCGCCTTCGCGTGCTGTTTGCCTTCGAGCCACGTGGTGACGGTGCGCTTGGCCTCCTGCACCGCGAGACCGTCGAACTGGCCCGAGTTCACCAACCGACCATGATCGTCGTCGGTGAATGCGGCATCGCCGAGCGGCGTGTCGGCGTGGTCATCGGGACCAGCCACCACGCGCACGATGGGCAGGTTGAAGACCTGCGCAAACTCGAAGTCGCGCTCGTCGTGTCCCGGCACAGCCATGATGGCACCGGTGCCGTACTCCATGAGCACGTAGTCGGCGATCCACACGGGGATCTGCGCACCGGTGGCCGGATTCACGGCGTACGAGCCGGTGAAGACGCCAGTCTTCTCCTTGCTGCTCTTCCGCGAAATGAGATCCTGCTTCTTGGTCGCGTCGACGTATTGCGTGACCGCGTCGCGCTGCGCATCGGTGGTGAGCGCGCCTACGAGCGGATGCTCGGGGGCGAGCACGAGATACGTGGCGCCGTAAATGGTGTCGGCGCGCGTCGTGAACACGGTGACGCTTGCATCGTGCGCGGCAATATCGAAGGTGAGTTCCGCCCCTTCCGACTTGCCGATCCAGTTGCGCTGCGCCTGCCGCGTGACGGGCGACCAATCGAGCCAGTCGAGATTGGCGAGCAGTCGCGGCGCGTAATCGGAGATGCGGAAGAACCACTGCTCGAGGAAGCGTTGTTCGACCGCCGTTCCGCACCGCTCGCAGAGTCCGTTCTCGACCTGTTCGTTGGCGAGCACCGTCTTGTCGGTGGGGCACCAGTTCACCGCCGCCGCTTTCTTGTACGCGAGCCCCTGCTTGTGGAGCTGCAGAAAGACCCACTGCGTCCACTTGTAGTAGTCGGCGCGCGAGGTGTCGACCTTCTGATTCCAGTCGACCATGAAGCCCGCCCGTCCCAGCTGTCGCGTGAAGTTCGCGACGTTCTTGGGCGTGAGTTCCATGGGATGCGCGCCGACCTTGAGCGCGTAGTTCTCGGAGTGGATGCCGAAGGCGTCAAAACCGAGCGGCTGGAACACATCGTGTCCAAGCAGCCGGTGGAAGCGCGCGGAGATATCGCTGCCGGTGAAGGCAAAGAGGTTCCCCACGTGCAGCCCTTCGGCGCTCGGATAGGGGAACATCATGAGCGCGTAGAACGGCTTGGTAGGCGCGTCGAGCTTCGCGGTATTGGTGCCACGTTCGGCCCAGCGCGACTGCCACTTGGGCTCGACGGAGGCGGGAACGTAAGGAGTCGGGACGTCGGTTTCGGACATCCCGCAATTTAATCGATCTGTACGCTGCGACCTGTACGCTGCGACTGGCTGGCATCGCGGCTCGGCGGCGCGGGCGCGTCGGGGGACCCGGGGCAGCGCGCCACTTCGGGGGCGGCCGTGCGCCTAGGCTCGCGTCGCGAGTACACGTCGTGCCGGCCGTTCACGTCTCCCATCGGCCCTGCCCTGTCGCGGGCTGTGGTCAGGAGGCCGGCCGTGTCCCCGGACTGGGCGCGTCTGAGGGGGTGGCGCCGGCGCCGGCGAGCCACGCGAGCCAAGGCGCACGGCCACCCCCGAAGTGGCGCCCAGGCCGGGGACACGGCCGGCCGACGCTCACACCGATCTCCGCATCAACACCCGCACCAACACCCGCATCAACCGTCAGCGCTGATACAAGAAAGCCGCCGGCTCGAGCCGAGCTCCCCGCTCGTCGCACACGGCGAACTTTCCGCCCGAGTACAGCGTCGCGCCGCCAAAGTCGCCGTTCTTGGCGAGTGCGTAGAACTCGAGATCGAACTTCGGGCGGCCGCCGGGCCCCATGAGCCGGGCTTCGGTCATGGCCACCACTCGTTCGAGGGCCTTCAGACAGGCCGCCTGCGGCGCCATCCCCTGCCGCATGAACTCCACGATGAGGAAAGAGGCGCAGGTCTTGATGTTCGCCTCGCCCCGCCCCGTGCTCCCCGCCGCGCCCACGGTGTTGTCGCAGTACTGCCCCGCCCCCACGATGGGCGAGTCGCCGATGCGCCCGGGCACCTTCCACGCCATGCCGCTCGTGGTCGTCACCGACCCCAGATCGCCGCTGGCCGTGACCGCGTTCATGTTGATCGTGCCCGTCGTGAACTTGATCTTGATGTCGTCGTTGTGATCGAGCCACGCGTCGTTGGCATTGAGGCGCGACTTCCAGCGCATCCAGTCCTGGCGCGACTTCTCGGTGAGGAGGTTCTGCTCCTTGAAGCCCATGGCCTTCGCAAATCGCGTCGCCCCTTCGCCCACCAGCATCACGTGGTCGGTGTAGTCCATGACCGCCTTGGCCACGAGCGACGGGGTCGCGATCCCCTCGATGCACCCCACCGCCCCCGCCCGACGCGTCGGGCCGTGCATGCAGGAGGCGTCGAGCTGGACCACCCCTTCCTCGTTGGGGAGCCCGCCGAGCCCGACGGACTGATCGTTGGGGTCGAGCTCCTGGATGTTCACGCCGGCGATCGCGGCGTCGAGGGGGTCCTCACCGGCGACGATCTTGTCGTACGCCACCTTCACCCCGCGGATGCCGTTCGACGACGACACCACGCACGGCCGTCCCCGAAATCCCGCCGGAACCGGTTCGGCGGCCACCGGCCACGCGTCGGGGAGGCGCGGCATGAATCCCGCAGCGGAAATGGCGGCCGATCGCTCGAGAAACTCGCGGCGGGACAAGGACATACGGCGGACTCCGGAACAGTGAAGGCCCTTCATGGGATATGACAGCTTCGAGGTTACTCGAAAATGACCGCTGTGGCGAGAGGCCGAGATGACCGTCCATATACAGACATGGCTCTTCGGACGAGGCGCCAAGCACGTCGCCCTACGCCATCTTGCAGCGGTTGCCGTTGCTCGTTGCATGGCCCGCCCGCCGTACCCCGCCCCACCACTTCCCTGCTGATGACCACTCCGGCTCAACTCGCCGATCAATTGCGCGACACCGCCTTCCTCGAAGGCTTCACCGACGCGCACCTCTGGAAACTCGCCCGTCACGTCACGCTGCACGAACTCGAGGCCGACAGCACGATCTTCGCCGAAGGGGAAGCGCGCCAGCGTTTTGCAATCCTGCTCAGCGGCGCCGTGGCCATTGAAAAGTCGTCCGACGGGCGCTCCACGCGCTTGGTGACGCTCGGTCCCGGTGAGGCGGTCGGCGAAGGGCTGCTGCTCGACGACAGCAAGCATGGCACCACGGCACGGGTCATCATGCCCGGCCAGTGCGTCGTGCTCACGCGCGCCCAGCTCGATGACATCACCCGCGAAGCCCCGCAGCTGTATGCGGCGCTCGTGGCCAAGGCGGCGCGCGCCATTTCGGCCCGCCTGCGACGCGCCGATGCCACCCTCGTGGGACGTGGCCGCACGTTGGGCTTTGGCGGCAATCGCACCCGCACCGAACACGACCTCCTCGGCGAGCGTGACGTCCCCTTCGAGGCGCTGTACGGCGTGCAGACGCTGCGGGCGCTTGAGAACTTCCCCATTACGGGGATTCCGCTCCGCGAATTCCCCGTGCTCATCGAGTCGCTGGCGGCAGTGAAGGAGGCAGCGGCGGTGACGAATCATGAGCTCGGCCTGCTCGAGAAAGACAAGGCCGATGCCATCGTGCGCGCCGCGCGGGAAATTCGCGCCGGCCGTCATCACGAGCACTTCCTGGTGGACATGATTCAGGGCGGGGCCGGCACGAGCACGAACATGAATGCCAACGAAGTCATCGCCAATCGTGCACTCGAGTTGTGCAACGCGGCACGTGGCTCGTACGACGTCATCAATCCCAACGATCACGTCAACCTCAGTCAGTCGACGAACGACGTCTATCCGACCGCGGTGCGTGTGGCGCTGCACAAGAGCCTCGCGACGTTCCGCGATGAACTCGCGCGTCTGGCGGATGCCTTCGGAGTCAAGGGGATCGAGTTCGCGCCGCTCATCAAGATGGGGCGCACGCAGATGCAGGACGCCGTGCCGATGACGCTCGGGCAGGAGTTCATGGCGTTCGCGAATACGTTGCGCGAAGACGTCGACCGTCTCGCGGAAGCGCAGCTGCTCATTCGCGAAATCAATTTGGGCGCGACGGCGATCGGCACCGGGATCAATGCCCCGCCGGGGTACGCGGAGCTGGTCGCCGTGCGTCTCACCGAGATTTCGGGCGTGCCCGTGCTCACCGCCCCCGACCTGGTGGAAGCGACGAGCGATACCGGCGCCTTCGTGCAGCTCAGTGGCGTGATGAAGCGGACGGCCACCAAGCTCTCCAAGATCTGCAATGATCTGCGGCTGCTCTCGTCGGGACCGCGCGCCGGCTTCGGCGAGATCAACCTGCCCGCCATGCAACCCGGCTCGTCGATCATGCCGGGCAAGGTCAACCCGGTCATTCCCGAGGTAGTTAATCAGGTTTGCTTCGAAGTGATCGGCGGCGATGTCACCGTCACCATGGCGGCCGAAGCGGGGCAGTTGCAGCTCAACGCGTTCGAGCCCGTGATAGCCTATCGGTTGCTGCGCGGCATCGACATGTTACGCAGCGCGTGCCTGGTGTTGCGCGAGCGCTGTGTAACGGGGATCACCGCCAACGCCGATCGGATGCGTCACTTTGTGGAGCACTCCATCGGGATTGTGACGGCCCTCGTGCCCGTTATCGGTTATGAACAGGCAACAGACGTGGCGCGCACGGCGTTGGCGAGTGGACGCGGGGTGTTCGAGATCGTGTTGGAGCGCGGGCTGCTGACGCGCGATCAACTCGATGCGATCCTCAATCCGGCCGCCATGACAGCGCCACGTAACGTGACGCAGGAGTTTTCGACGGTGTCCCCACTCGTCTGACGACAACGCGCCGGGGCCGGAGCACTCGTGATGCCACGGGTGCCACGGCCTCGGCGACCCCCACATCATCTGGTCCGATCATGGTTCCGCTCCCCCTCCGGTTCCGTTGGGCACGCCGTTCCGCTGCACCCACGCCACGCGACGTCGCGGGCCTGCTCCCCACCCTTGGCGGGCGGCTCCTGCTGGCCGTCGCGCTCACCGCGTGTGGCGGTGGCGGCGATAGCGGACCCACGCCGCCGCCGGCACCGCCCCAGGTGCGCAGCGTCACGGTGACCCCGAGTTCGGCGACCGTGCGCGTGGGGGAAACGCAGTCGCTGAGCGCGCTCGTCGATGCCGCCGCTGGCGCCGCGACCACCGTGACCTGGACGTCTGAGGCGCCCACGCTCGCCAGCGTGAACAGCAGCGGCGTCGTCACCGGGGTGGGCACCGGCACCGCCACGATTCGGGCGACATCAACGGCCAACAGTGCCGTGAGCGGGACCGCGCTGATCGTCATTCAGCCGGCGCGCAGTCTGGCCGTGGCGCCGACGGTGGTGAACATCGGCACCGGACAGACGGCCACGCTGACCCCCACGCTGCAAATCGATCCGGGGCTCGCCACCACGGTCACCTGGCGTAGCAGCGCCCCGAACGTCGCGACGGTGTCGGCCACCGGCGTCGTCACCGGCGTCACGCAGGGCAGCACCCAAGTGACCGTCCTCTCCACCGTCGACACGACGCTCCGCGCGACGGCGACGGTGAACATCATTCAAGTGGTGCGCGCGGTGGCGGTGACCCCGACGACCGCCACGCTGAATATCAACCTCACGCAGCAGCTCGCGGCCACCGTCACCGCGGACGCCGGCCTCGCGACCACGACCTCGTGGCGTTCATCGAACCCCGCCGTCGCGTCGGTCAGCAACAGCGGGCTCGTGACGGCGCTCGGCGTGGGCACGTCGACGATCACGGCACTCGCCACTGCCGACACCAATCGCCGCGCGACGAGCACCATTACGGTCGCCCCGCGGACGACGACGGTCACGATGAACCAACGCGGCGTGGCTCTCAATCCAGGGACCAGCGCCACGCTCACCGCTACCGTCGTGGCCGACCCGGGGGTGAACACCGCGCTCTCGTGGACGTCGAGTGCGCCGCAGGTCGCGTCGGTGAATGCGCAGGGTGTCGTAACCGGTCTCGCGCTCGGGAGCACCCTCATCACGGCGTCGCTGACGGCCGACGCCGCACGCCGCGACACCCTCACGGTCACGGTCGTGCCGCGACTCGCGGCCAACTGGAACGCCGCCCGACTCACCGGCGCGCTCTTCGAAGACGTCGTGTCCATTGTCTCGCCGGCGGCCACCAGCACCTTCGCCGTGAACTCCGTCGGCGATGTGTTCCGGTGGAACGGCACGTCGTGGGCATCGAGTGCGCGCGGCAGCAGCTTCGGCACGATTTTCTATGCCGTGCACGCGGTGTCGCCCACCAGCGTGATGGCCGTGGGCAGCAACGGCGTGATCGCCCGCTTCGACGGGACCACGTGGAGTGCCATGACCTCGGGCACGACGCGCAATCTCTTCGCCGTCTGGATGGAGAACGCGAATCTCGCGTACGCCGCCGGCGCCAACGGGACACTGCTCCGCTGGAACGGCACGGCGTGGAGCAGTGAAACCTCCGGTTCCACGCTCGCGCTCAACGCGCTCTGGGCGGGCGACAATGTCGTGTACGCCGTCGGCAACGATGGGACCATGCTTCGTCGCACCGCCGGAGCCTGGAACACCGTCGCGCTTCCCACCGGGGAAGATCTTTTCGGGGTGCACGGCGTGACGGCCTCCGATGTGGTCGCGGTGGGCGCCTCCGGCACGATTGTGCGGTTCAACGGCACCGCGTGGGTACTCGTACCGCCGGCGGGGATTGCGGGCAGCTTCTATGCGGTGTCGGGGAGCCCTGCCAACGGAGGGCGGCGCTTCATCGCCGGCGACGGCGGCGTGGCGCAGCTCGACGTGAACACGGTGACGGCGGTCAGTACGCCGTACGCGCCCAGGTTGTTCGGCATCACCGTCGATGGTACCGGCAGCGTATGGGCGACAGGACAGCGCGGGGCTGTGCTGCGTAGCGGCGCACCGTGGACGACCAACAACCTCGCGCCGGATATTCTCGACGTGTGGAGCCCGTCGCCCACCAGCTCGTTTGCGGTGGGCGAATACGGGTTTGCGTGGCGATGGGATGGCACCAACTGGAACCGGCTCACGACGCCGACCACCGCGCATCTCAATACCGTGTGGGCGGTCTCGCCGACCGACGCGTTCGCGGGCGGCGAGAATGGCACCATGCTGCGCTGGAACGGCACCCAGTGGCTGCCCATGACCTTCCCCAGCATCAGCAGCGTGTACGCGATCTGGGGAAGCGGTGCCTTAAACGTCTTCGCCACCACCAGAGGTGGCGAGATTCTGCGGTGGAACGGGACCACCTGGGCACTCGTGCAAACCACGAGCACCCCGCTCTGGGCCATCTTCGGGGCGTCGCCGGGCGAGATCATCGCCACCGGTGAAAACGGCGCCGTGCTGCGCTTCAATGGCACCACCTTCGCCCCGATCGCGTCGCCCGCCGGCACCGGAACACTGTCGGGCGCATGGCTCACCGGAGTCAGCAACGTCTACGCGGTGGGCGGCAACGTCAGTGGCACCGCGGGTACCGCGTCGCTCTTCAACGGCACGTCGTGGTCGTCGTTGCAGGTGGGCACCACCAGCGTGCTGACCTCAGTCTGGGGCCCAAGCAACAACGACCTGTACGTGACCGGCGCCAACGGGTCCCTCCTGCGGTTCAACGGCAACACGTGGAGCACGATTCCCACGGGGACGACGGATCTGCTCTGGAGTCTGTCGGCCGCACCGACCGCCAACGGCGCCGCCTTCGCGGTGGGGCAGAACGGCACCGTCGTCGCCGGTACCAACAGTGCCCTGCGCGCGAGTCTTAGTGCCGCAACCAGCGAGGCCACGCGCTCCTTCGAGCCTGGCACCGGCGCCCAGTGGCGGCGCGGCGCGCTCCCAACGGGGATTGCACGGCAGCGGCGGCGCTGAGCAGGGACACGGGGCGACGGCAGTTCCCCCGCGCCTGCGGTCTGGGCTCCTGCCGTCCGCCGTCTCGGCGTGAACCCGCCGCACTGCGCCGAGTTTCGCAGACGGCAGCCACACAGACAGCAGGGGCGCAGGCCAACAGCAGTTCCCCCGCCCCTGCCGTCTGGGCTCCTGCCGTCCGCCGTCTCGGCGCAATCCTCAGGCATCGCGCCGAGTTTCGCAGACGGCAGCCACACAGACAGCAGGAACGCAGAGCAACGGCTGTGCCTCCGCCCCTGCCGTCTGGGCTCCTGCCGTCCGCCGTCTCGGCGCAATCCTGAGGCATCGCACCGAGTCTCGCAGACGGCAGCCACACAGTCCGCAGGAACGCAGGGCGACGGCCGTTCCCCGCGCACGCGACAACGCACTTGATTGCCGGCTGTGTAACAATGCACATCATTCGCGTGACAGCTATCACGCCGTGAAGCGTCGCCCCGTGCCATGGGCATAACTGACTCGTCATAGTGACGTGCAGGTATGGTGTCTCCCATTGGCCGCTGCTATGCTCTCGAATTCGTCCGTCACCCGCTCGTCCAATTCCGCGTCGCCGTCCTCATGGCGCGCATTGACTCGTACCGTCGCGCGCCGCGTTGCCGTGTGCTCCTGGGCATTGCTCGCGGCGTGCGCTGGAGCCGGCGACATCACCGCGCCTGCGACGGGGAACAACAACACCCGGCCGGCAGTCGCGGCGCGCATTGATCTCTCGGTGGCCGCTGTCGGTCTTGGCGCCATTGGCGCGTCGGAAAACATCTCCGCCTTCGTGCGAGACGCCAACGGCGTGATGATCCCCTCCGCATCGATCTCGTGGTCGAGCGCCGACATCACGATTGCCGATGTCTCCGGCAGCGGCTCCAGCGCCACCGTGACCGCGCGCGCGCCCGGACGCACCACGATTCGCGTCACCGCCGGCGCAGTGACGCAGGAAATCCCCATTACGGTGAACGTCGTGCGCAGCATTGCGCTCGATGCGGCCACGCAGGTTCGCGCGGGTAGCAGCCTCACGCTCGCGCCGGTGATCGACGCCGAACAGGGCGCAACGACGCAGCTTCGCTGGGAAAGCACCGACCCCATGATCGCCACGGTGTCGGGCGGCGTGGTGACGGGCGTGAGCGTGGGCAGCACCACCATTCGCGTCAGCGCCATTGGTGATCCGCGCGTGTCGGCGGTGACCCAGCTGACCGTGACCCGCCCGCGCAGCGTGAGCATTGCGAACGCACCGCGTGAAATGTTCATCGGCGACGCGCAGCAGTTCGCGGCCACGGTAGATGTCGACGCGAATGAGTCGCAGGCTTTGGAGTGGAGCAGTGCCAACCCCACCGTCGCCTCGGTCACCAGTGGTGGCCGAGTGATTGCCACCGGGCTCGGCACGGCCGTCATTCGCGTGCAGTCGACGACGTTCGTCGGCATGAAGGACTCGGTGGTTCTGGCGGTCCGCTTCCCGCGATCGGTCACGCTCACCCCGTCGTCCGCGACGTTCGGCCCTGGCCAGACGCGTCAGTTGAGCGCGCAGGTGCAGGCCGAAGACGGCTTCAGCACCGCGCTCACGTGGCGTTCGGATAATCCCACCGTGGCGATGGTGGCCTCGAACGGCATGGTCACCGGTCTCGCACAGGGAACGGCGACGATTACCGCGGTCTTGAGCGCCGATACGACGCGTCGCGGCAGCGCGACCATCACGATCGTGCCGCTGGTGCGTGACGTCGACGTGCAGCCCTCGGCGCTCACGGTGGCCACCGGAGACACGCGGCAACTCGCCGTGTCCGTCACGGCTGACGCCGGCGCCGTGCAGGACGTGCAGTGGCGTTCGGGCAATCCGTCGGTCGCGACGGTGAGTGCGACCGGCCTGGTCACCGGCGTCCGCGCCGGTACGGCCATCATCACGGCGGTGTCGCTCGCCGATACCACGCGACAGTCCACCGCGCTCGTCACCGTGCGCAGCATCCCGACGGTCACCATGACGCCGACGGCGCTGACCATCGAACCCGGTGAATCCGAAACGCTTACCGCCACCGTCACGGCCGACCCCGAGGTGAACCGGGCGCTCATCTGGCGCACGGCAAACGCACAGGTCGCGTCGGTCTCCAACGCGGGTGTCGTCACGGGGGCGTCGGTGGGCACGACGACCGTCACCGCCATCTCGGTTGCCGATACCACGCGGCGAGCCACGGCGACGATCACGGTCACCATTTTGCCCGGTGTGCGCTCGGTGAGTGTGTCGCCGTCGGCGGCGGTCATCGTCGGCAGTCAGGCGCTGCAACTGTCGACCACGGTCGACGCCAAGGGTGGCGCGCCAACGAGCGTCACGTACCGCAACAGCAACCCGACCGTCGCGAGTGTCAGCGCGAATGGTCTGGTAACGGCGCTGGCGGCGGGTACCACGACGATCACCGCCGTAGCGGTCGCCGATACCACGCGCCGCTCGACGTCACAGATCACGGTGCGCAACGCGCCCACCGTGGCGCTCACGCCGTCCACGTTCTCGCTCGAACCGGGCGAGAGCCGCGTGCTGTCGGCAACCGTGCAGGCAGACCCCGGCGTTACGACCGATCTGATCTGGCGCAGCGCGAACAACGGCGTGGCGACCGTCTCCGCGGCCGGTATCGTGTCCGCCGTGGCCAACGGCACGACGACGATTACCGCGATCTCCGTTGCCGATACCACGCGACGGGCCAACGCGACGGTGACCGTCGCCGTGGTCCCCGCCGTGTTGTCCGTCGCGGTGAGTCCGTCGGCCGTCGCGCTCGCGAGCGGACAATCGGCGCAGCTCGTTCCGTCGGTGCAAACGCGCGGCGGGGCGTCGGCCGCGGTGACGTTCAGCAGCAGTAACCCGGCGGTCGCGTCGGTGAACTTCGCGGGGCTCGTGACCGCGCTGTCGAACGGGACGGCCGCGATCACGGTAGCGTCGACAGTCAACCCGAATATCTCGGCCACCGTCGCGGTGACTGTCGCCCCCGCCGCGACGCAGCTCGCGACAAGCTGGACGAGCACGCGCCTCAGCGGTGCGTTGCATGAGGCGGTGGTGTCATTCGACGGGATCGACGCCAACTCGGCGTTTGCCGTGAACTCGCGAGGCGATGTGTATCGCTTGTCCGGTGGTGTGTGGAGTCTGGCCACGCGCGGCGCGACGCACAGCACCCAGTTCCTGGCGGTCAGCGCGACCGGCGTAAGCAACGCCATCGCGGTCGGCACCAACGGTGTCATCGTACGCTGGGATGGATCGACGTGGAGCGCGATGAGCAGCGGGGTCACCCAGTCGCTGAACGGCGTGTTCCTCGACGGTCCGCAGTCCGGGTTCGCCGTCGGCGCTGGAGGCGTGGCGCTTCGCTTCAGCAGCGGCGCATGGAGCAGCACCAACAGCACGTCAACACAGACGCTCAATGGCGTGTGGGTCTCAGGGAGCACGGCGGTAGCCGTGGGGGCCAACGGGGAACTGCTGCGCTGGAACGGCAGCACGTGGACCCGGCAGAGCTCTGGCACGACGCAGACACTGAATGGCGTGTTCGGCATCAGCCCCACCGACATCATGGCGGTGGGCAGCTTCGGTACGGTACGCCGTTGGAATGGCACCACGTGGAGCGCCGTGAGCGGCGGCGGTATCACCGACGATCTGTACGGGATTGTCGGCAGTACCGCCAACGCCAACCGGTATTGGGTGGCTGGCGACGAAGGGGTCTATGCGGTGGATGGCGGCACGGTGGCGCGAGTGACCACGCCATTCGCGCCGCGACTGAGTGCTGCGTCGATCGACCCGTCGGGCACCGTCTGGGTGAGCGGGCAGCGCGGCATCGTCCAACGCCTGTCGAACGGGCTGTGGGATACCCAGAACATTGCGCCCGATCTGATCGATGTCTGGAGCACGTCGACCACGAATGCGTGGGCGGTGGGTGAGTTCGGCTTCGTGTATCGCTGGAACGGTTCGTCGTGGGTGCGGCAGAACACGCCGACAACCGCCACGCTGAACGCGGTGTGGGGCGCGAGCAGCACCGAGGCGTTCGCCGGCGGTGAGAATGGCACCATGCTGCGCTGGAATGGATCGAGCTGGACGGCGATGACGATTCCCAGCAGCGGCAGTGTGTACGGCCTCTGGGGAAGCAGCGCCAGCAATGTCTTCGCGAGCATGTCGACCGGCGAAGTGCTGCGCTTCAACGGCACGAGCTGGAGCAGCGTGACGACGCAATCGAATGCGCTCTGGTCCGTGTTCGGCTCTGCCGCCAACGATGTGTACGCGACGGGCGAGAACGGGACGGTACTGCGCTTCAACGGCACCAGCTGGACCACGCTGAACGTGTCGACCGCCGGCACGATCGCCGGCCTCTGGTCGGCGGGCGCGTCGAATCTCCTGACAGTCGGTGCGGCGGCATCCGGCTCGAGCGGCATTGCGTTCCGCAACACCGGCGCGGGGTGGACGTCCCTGTCGCTCCCCACGAGCACGTTCCTCACTTCGGTGTGGGGCGCGAACCCCAACGACGTCTACGCCACCGGTGACAACGGCACCATCCTGCGCTGGAACGGCACGAGCTGGAGCAGCATGTCGAGTGGCACGACCGACCAGCTCTGGTCGGTGTCTGGCGCCCCGTCAGGCAACGGCGCGGGCTTCGCCGTGGGCTTCAACAGTACGCTCGTCGCAGCGACGAGCTCAGGCGGGATGGTGGTGTCGGGCTATCGTGCGCTCGTCGCAGCGCGCAACGTGGATCTCGATCCGCAGGTCGGCGCGAAGCTGGTGCGCGGCCCACTCCCCGAGGGCAAGGCGCGCGATCATCGCAAGGGACGCTGAATGAAGAACCGCGTGGCCTCCGCTCCTGCCGTCTAGAACTCTGCCGTCTGCCGTCTCGGCGCGAACCCGCGGGATCGCGCCGAGTTGGGCAGACGGCAGGCACCACAGACGGCAGGCACGCAGCAACCGCGGCCGTACTCCGCCCCTGCCGTCTAGAACCCTGCGTTCTGCCGTCTCGGCGCGAACCCGCCGCATCGCGCCGAGTTGGGCAGACGGCAGCCACACAGACTGCAGGGACGCAGTGTACGCGCGGCGTCAGTCCCGCGAGAACGCCGCCAACGTCGGGCCCATCGCGTCGATGGTTTCGCGGGCGTGCCACCTGTCTCGGCCGTTGTAGAGGAACGCAAAGGCGAGAATCTCACCGTTCTCCGCGGTCACGTACCCCGAGAGGCCGATCACGTCGTTGGTGGTACCGGTCTTGGCGTGCAGGTTGCCTTGCGCTGGCGTGGCCCGCATGCGGTTGCGCAGCAACTCCGATTCGCCGGCGACCGGCAAGCTGGCATGGAATGCGCTTCCCCACGGGGCGCGGTGCGCGTGTCCCAACAGCTGGACGAGAGCGCGCGGGGTGACCCGATCGAGCACGGAGAGGCCACTGCCGTCGGTTACGCTGACGGCGTCGGCGGAGGCGCCGACCTCCTTGGTGAGAAACTGCTGCAGCGTTTGTGCCGCATTCTCTGCCGACCCCACCGTCTTGTGATCGAGGCCGCGCGCTGCGTTCCGAAAGAGCAGCTCGGCGAAGATGTTGATGCTTTCGCGGTTCATCACGCTCACCAATCGCGCGAGCGGCGGCGACGGCAGACTCGTGACGAGAGGCGCGTTCTGTGGCGTACGGCCCACCTTGATGTCGCCGGAAACGGTAATGCCCTGCGCTTCGAGCGCCGACTTGAAGGCGCCGGCGGTGAACGTGACAGGATCACCAACGACCAGCTGATAGCGCGCCGTACCGGCCCGCGCTCCGATGGTGCCCGACACCACTACGCGATCATCGCCGATGCGTCGCGCACTGATGCGCGTGCCACCGCCGGCGACCGTGCGGACGGTGTTGGTAATCGTGAGCCCCTCGGTAGCTGGCTCCAGAAACACCTTCGCGGCCCCGCCGGAGCCACCTGGGGCGATGCCCACGATGACGATGTTTTCGTTGAGCGACAGCGCCGAGAATGGGGCCGCATAGCCGGCACCGGCGTAGCGCGTGAGCCATCCCTCGGGGATGCGACGACTCTCGAAGCCGCTCGCGTCGGCAATGATGTCGCCGGTAACCCGCTTGATACCTGCGCCGGCGACGAACTGCGCCAGCAGCGCCATGGAGGCACCGGGGCCACCGCGCACGAAGCGGGGGGACAGTGACGGATCGCCATCGCCGCGCAGCACGAGATTGCCCTTGAGCGTGCCGTCGGGCTCCACGGTCCCATCACGCAGCACGTCGGTGCTGAAGGTGTGTTCCGGGCCCAACTTCTCGAGGGCGATGGCCGACGTGAACAGCTTCATCGTGCTCGCGGGCACCAGCTTCGCGCCGGCGCCCTGCGCAAAGAGCGTATCGCCGCGCGTAATGCTCACCACCATCGCGCCCCAATCGCCGTTCTTGGTGCGGCTCCCCAGCAGCGTCCCCAGGTCGGACTCGAGCGCGGAGGCGCCGCGTGGCGTGGTGTAGCGCAGCACGGGCACGACGGGCGTGCGCACGCGCGCCTTGGTGGCGCGCGTGCTCCGCTTGGTCGGCTTCTTTTTCTTGCTCGACGTGCGCGCTGGTGGCCGCTTGCGCGCCTGCTGCACGGACGTGGTGCCAACCGCCGCGAGAGCGGTGCCGGGGGCAGCAGGAACGGCCACCATGGCCGCCAACGCGAGTCCACACGTCTTCACGACTACGGATCGTGCGAACCAGCGAATGCAACGGATCATGACGTCAGACCTTGAGTACGAATCCGCGCTTGAAGGCCACCCAGAGAATGCCAAACCAGAGGGCCACGAAGCTGACGGCGTAGGCGAGCGACGCTTCCCGCGGCGGAAGCCATGACGCATAGAACGACTGAAATACAAACCCCTGTGCAGACATCCGCGTTCCGTTTCCCACGTCCCATGTCCAAAGGGACGCGATCCCGCGCGCCATCAGGCCGGAGCCGAGAAACGCGAGCATGGGATTCGTGCCGTAAATCGCGAACGGCCACGTCCAGCGACGGATCTGCTGCACATCGATGATCCACATGCAGGTTGCGAGCGACACCGCGCCGATCCCGGCTGTGAAGACGACGTACGAACTCGTCCAGATGCTCTTGTTGATGGGAAAGACCCAGTGCCACATCAGTCCCACCATCATCGCGAGTGCGCCCACCGCAAACAAGCCCGCCAAGCGTTCGGTGAGCGCGCGCTGCTGCTGTCCAATCCACTTCCCGGCGAACGTGCCGCAGATCACGGTGCCGACCGCCGGCAGCGTACTCAGTAATCCTTCGGGGTCCCAGGTCTTGCCGCCCACCCACAGGTGGTCGGTCCCCAAGATGAGTCGATCGAACCACGCGCTGAGCAGCTGGTCGGGCTTGTCGAGTACGAAGCGACCTGGCACGCCGGTGTCTGGCACCGGCACGAGCGTCATCAGCGCCCAGTAGCCGAAGAGCAGCGTGGCCAGAATGGCGAGCTGTTGTTTGACCGTGGTGCGCCATGTGAGCAGCCCCGCGAGCAAATACGCCACACCGATGCGCTGCAACACGCCCATCACGCGCCAATGCTCGACGCGATGCACCACGCGCTCGACGAACGTGGCACCTTCGAGCGCTGGCGGCCACGTGAAGAACGGGAAGCCGGAGAGCAGAAACCCGAAGAGGAAAATCAGCGCGCCGCGGCGGATGATCTGCCGCAGAATGGCGCCGTCGTCATCGCCGCGCGCGCGACGCACGCGCAGCGAGAGTTCGGTCGTGATCCCGACGATGAACAGAAAGAACGGAAAGATGAGATCGGTCGGCGTCCACCCGTGCCACGCCGCGTGCTCGAGGGGCGGATAGATCGCCGACCAGGTTCCCGGATTGTTCACCAGCAGCATGCCGGCGACGGTCATACCGCGGAAGACGTCGAGCGAGAGTAAACGCTCCGCCTTCGGGGCTGTGGTCACTTCTTCCCGGCGCTGTCCGCCGTTGCGGGCGCCGCTGGCTTGGCGGGCGGCGTGATCGGCTTCGGCAGGCGCCATCCGGTGGAATCACAGCGCACCGTGATCTGGCGCACCGGCGCGTCTTTCCCTTCGTGCTCGCCGCCCACATAGTGACCACCGAGGGTGACGGTGACCGCGTTGCCGTTTTCCGTCTCCGTCTTGCCCTTGTACACCACGAGCAGGGAGGCGTAGGGCCCCGCCGACTCGAGCTTGGCTTTCACCTGTGCTTGCCCTTTCGGGTCGCTGGTGTAGAAGTAAGTAGGCCCCTTGTCCTGCAGCGTCTTGAAGCCGTCGTCGGGGAGCGCCGAATCGGTGCCGACGGCGCTGAGGAAGCGCTGCGGATGTGGATCGGCGGTGGTAATGTAGTCCAGCACCGCGAGCCCGACTGGCGTGGTGTCGAGGGACACACACGTAGGGCCTGTGGCGGCTTGCTTGTTGCCACTGGCAGGATCTTTCGATGGCGTGCCATCGCCGCAGGCAGCGAATAACAACGCGAGTGGTACCGTCAGCGTCAGAGACGCAGCGAGGAACGGTCGAGTAGGCGTCATCTCTGAGTGTGGCCACACCGACGGAATTTGTCGAGGGGCCGAACGGGCGCCGTCCCGTACGACGGCATAGGCAAGGAGGCTTTGATGCGACCCCAGGTGTTCCGTGAAGGCGTGACCGCCGGACTGATCGGCGCGTTCACCATCGCTCTCTGGTTCATGGTCCTCGACGTCATTCGAGGAGACATCCTCGGCACGCCGGTCATGCTCGGCAACTCGCTCATCTCGATCTTCCTGCAACCGGGTGAACTTCCGAGCCGCGCGGGCGCCTTCCTGCTCTACACGGTCTTTCACGTGGCGGCGTTCGCCGGCGTCGGGCTGCTCTTCGCGTGGGTCGTGAACGCCTCCGAGCGCACCCCCTCGGCGTTCATCGGGTTCGCGGGCCTGTTCATCGTGTTCGAGATCGGCTGGCTGGGCTGGACCGCCGTCCTCGCTGAAGGGAGCTACGGCGAACTCTCGTGGCTGCAGGTGTTTCTGGCGAACCTGATCGCCGCGGGCGTGATGGGCTACTACCTGTTTCGCCAGCACCCGGGGTTGGTGGGGCGGGTGGACATGGCGCTCGCGGGCTCGCCGGAGTGAACCACTGAGAGCTGAGTACTGAGAGCTCGGCACTCAGAGCTCAGAACTGAGAGCTCAGAACTGAGTTCTGGATAGGCGTGAGAGTCCAGGAACGCAGCAGTGAGAAGCCAGGACCTGCGGTGGCGGTTTCCCCTACCGCGGGTCCTCGCCGCTCACCCCTGCGTTGCTCGACTCTCACGCCTATCCAAGGCTGGGTTCTGAGCTCGGAGTTCTGAGTCCTGAGCTTGGAGAACCCAGATCTCAGTTACTCAGTCCCAGCTCGTGTCGAGCTGTTCTTGTAGCGCCGACAGTGCCTCGTCCCACCGGTTCTTCACGTCGCGCTCGTCGGTGCCCACGGGGAGCTTGGTGATCTCGAGGGCCACGAGGGCCCGGGCGTTGCCTTGGCGGGCGACGGAGATGGCGACGTTGGTGCCGTCGGGGAAGGCGAGACGGATGAAGCGCGGCGCGAGGACGCTCATGATGCGGAAGAGCGACTCGGGGGCCCACCCGCGGCGTTCAGGGTCGTTGATGGCGCGAAAGATCGCGCTCGCGGGCACGTTGAGGACACGCGAGAGCCGCACGATGAGGCCGCTGTCGGGTCCCTCGGGAATCGTCGGCTCGACGGGCGCGGGTCGGGGGCGCGGCGTGAACGGCTTGGCAGGGGCGGCCTTGGCGGGCGCCTCTGGCCGGGACTTGCCGACGGGCTTGGCCACGGGCTTCGCGGCGTGGCGTGCCGTGGGTTTGGCGGCGGGTTTGGCTGATGGTTTGGCGGCGGGTTTGGCGGCTGGCCGCACCTCGGGCTTCACAACAGGCTTTGGCGCGGGCTGTGCGGCCTGTGCGGGGGGCGGCGCGGGGGTCACCGGCTGCGGTGGCATGGCGGCCTCTCGCTCGGCCTTGGCCGCGGCCCACGCGGCGTCGGCGGCGACGATGCGCTTCGGCATGCCCTTGCGATGACTCTTGCGGGTCGGAGGCTGATAGCCCGCCTGCGTACCGGCGCGGAACTCGCGCGGCGCGCTTTCCTCGGCGGCGTCCTGCGGCTTACGCCCCTTCCCACCCTTGGCTCCCTTGGCGGGTCGCTTCATGACTGCGCCCGGGGCACCCAGCCCACCTGCGCACTCGCTTCGCTGTCTTCGCCGCGGGCCGACCACTTGAAGAACACCACCGTCATGACCGCGTAGAAGAACACACCGCCGGGTATCCACATGATGAGCCCGCCGTACTGCTGATCCTGCATGGGCGTGATGCCCAGAATACGGGGCGCCACGGCATACGCGGGATACAGGAGGCTATCTGCCATCGCGATGTAGATCGAGATGATCGACATCGGAATGACCATGAGGAAGCAGTACAGCATCTGTGCCGGATACGCGGCGCGCGGAAGCTCCGGCAGCGGCGACATGAGCGGCCACCACATGAGCACCGACGCCGCGATGAACATCAGGTGCTGTCCGATGTGCACGCCGTGATTCGCCAGCGCCAGGTTGTACATGGGCGGCAGATGCCACAGCGAGAGGACCACGTTGAAAATCACGAAGCATGACGCCGTCGTCGTGAGACGTCGCGCCATCGAACCGAGCGTCGCCTGACGCAGCAAGGGTCGCAGCATCCACCCGGGCGTGCCCGCAATCATGAGCGGTGGCACCACCAACGTGAGAATGAGGTGCTGCACCATGTGCCCGCTGAACAGATAGAAATCGCTGAGGTCGTGCAGCGGTCCGTTCAACGTGAAGAAGAGCAACAGCAGCGACGAGAAATACGCCAGCTTCTGCCCCGCACTCGGCCCCGCCAACGCCGCCGCCGCATCGAGCTGATCGGGCGTCGCCGTCTCCGCCGTCACGCCCGCGGGAAAGCGATCCTGAGCCGAAGGGCCCTGACGCACGCGCCAGATGTACGCGGCCGCAAAGAGCGAAATGCCGATGGTCGTGCTCGGGTGGACCGAGAACTCCGACAGCGAAAGACGGGCGACGGGATGGAGCAACATCCCCTGAATCTAGCGGGGAAGAACTTCAACTGAGAACTGAGTGCTCAGACTGAAGACTGAGACCTCCGAACTCAGAGCTCGGAGCTCAGCCTTTGATAGGCGTGAGAGTTCAGCAACGCAGGGGCGAGAAGCGAGGAACGACGAAGGCGCACCCCATATGGGGTGCGCCTTCTCACTTCTCGCATCTGCGTTGCTCGACTCTCACCCCTATCAAAGGCTGAGTTCTGAACTCTGAGCTCTCAGTTCTCAGCTCTCAGTTAGGAGAGCAGCCCCAGTCTGATCACCAACTTGCTGAACAGGAACAGCAACCCGATCAGCGTCAGGCTCGCGACCATGAAGGGCCCGGTGAAGAGCGCCCGGAACAGCTTGTGGTCGTACTTGAGGTGCATGTAGTACGCGACGACGAGGAAGAACTTGACGGCCGACATGCTGAGCATACTCGGCACGTAGATCGCGCTCGTTTCCCACGCGGGGATGTAGTACGCGGAGACCTCGAAGATCGTGATGACCGTGAGGGCGAGCGCAATCTTCCCGTACGTGGAGACCGAGGGGTGCGCGTGTGCTTCGGAGTGACCGGACATCAGCGCCTCACTTGATCAGGTAGATGAGCGGGAAGATGACGATCCACACCACGTCGACGAAGTGCCAGTAGAGCGCGGCGATGTCGACGAGCAGTTCGTCCTTGGGCTGCAGACCACGCTTGTAGTCGATGGCGAGCAGCGTGAAGAGCCAGAGCACACCCACGGTCACGTGCGCGCCGTGGAAGCCGGTCAGCGTGAAGAAGCTCGAGCCGAACAGGTTCGTGCGGATCGTGAGTCCTTCGTTGATGAACGACGTGAACTCGTACGCCTGGAAGCCGAGGAAGACGGTGCCGAGGGCGGCCGTCATCCAGAGCCACAGCTTGGAAGAACCCTTGATCTTGTCCCAGGTGGTGACCTTGGGCTGGTGCTTCGTCTGTACGGCGTTGAGCGCCATCACCATCGCCACCGACGACATGAGCAGGACGAACGTCGAGGCCGACGTGACCGGGATGTCGAGGATGGGCTTCATGACTTCGCCCGTGGACGGGTTCGTCCACGCCTCATGAGGATACGGCCCTTGCGGGCTGCGTCCCTTGTAAATGAGGTACGTCGAAATCAGCGAAGCGAAGAGCATGCACTCCGAGCCGATGAAGGCCCAGATGGCGATCTTGCGGTTGTCGAGACCCAGCGAGGTGTGATGGCCGCCCGCGTGCGCGTGGCCATCCCCGTGGGCTGCAGGAGCAGTAGTAGCACTCATCTCAGTGATGATCCTCGAGCGGCGTCAGCAGCCACTTGTAGAGCGAGCCCACCCACCAGACCGTACCGGTCAGCATGATGGCCACGCCCGTCGCGGTGCTCTTTTCCAGGAAGAGAAGGCCGCAGAACATCGTGATGATGCCGGCTGCCGTGATCAGGGGCCAGATCGACGGGTTCGGCATCGTGATGCCCAACTCCTGCGACGTGGGAATGCGACGTCCCTTTTCCTCTTCGTACGTGGTCTCGTGCACCAGCTCAGCGCCTTCCTTGGTGTTCCACAACGGATAGCGCGACTTGATCTGGGGCAGTTCGGCGAAGTTGTAATCGGGCGGCGGCGACGGGATGGCCCACTCGATGGTGGCCGCACCCCACGGGTTGCTCGACGCCATCGCACCACCCTTCCAACTCTTCCAGATGTTGATCAGGCCGAAGAGCGTGCCGATCATGAGGATCAGCGTGCCGACTGACGACATCAGGTTGAAGATCTCGAAGCCCTGGCCGGCGTCGTACTGGTAGTAGCGACGCGGCATACCCAGGAGCCCGCTGAAGTGCATCGGGAAGAACGTGAGGTTCATGCCGACGAGCGAGATCCAGAAGTGCCAGTTGCCGAGCTTTTCCGAGAGGAAGCGGCCCGTGATCTTCGGGAAATAGTAGTACGTACCGGCGAAGATGCCGAACACCGAGCCGCCGTAGAGCACGTAGTGGAAGTGCGCGACGATGAAGTAGGTGTCCGTCTGCTGCAGGTCGGCCGGGGGCGAGGAGTGCATGACGCCCGAGATACCACCCACCGTGAACAGCGCGACGAGCGCGACGGCGAACTTCATGGCGACCGTGAAGCGGATCTGTCCGCCCCACATCGTGGCCATCCAGTTGAAGATCTTCACACCCGTCGGGATCGCGATGAGCATCGTCGCGAGCGAGAAGACGGAGTCGGCGATCGGACCCATGCCCACCGAGAACATATGGTGCGCCCACACGCCGAAGCCGAGGAAGCCGATGAGGATACCCGAGTACACCATGACCGGGTAGCCGAAGAGCGGCTTGCGGGAGAACGTGGGGAGCACTTCGGACACGAGGCCGAAGGCGGGCAGAATGAGGATGTACACCTCGGGGTGGCCGAACACCCAGAACAGGTGCTGCCAGAGCAGCGGGTCGGCGCCCTTGGCGACCGTGTAGAAGTTCGTGCCGAAGAAGCGGTCGAACTGCAGGAACACGAGCGCGACGGTGATGACCGGGAAGGCCAGCACCACGAGGAACTGCACGACGAACGACATCCACGTGAAGATCGGCATGCGCATGAGCGTCATGCCCGGCGCCCGCATGTTGATGATCGTCGTGATGAAGTTGAAGCCGGCGGCGAGCGACGAGATACCCAGGATCTGCAGGCCGATGACCCAGAAATCCATGTTGATCTGCGGCGAGTACGCCTTCGTGCTCAGCGGCGCGTAACCGAACCAGCCGCCGTCCGGTGCCACCGAGAAGAAGATCGGCACCGTGATGAAGATGCCGCCGAGCAGATAGATCCAGTACGAGAACGCATTGAGTCGCGGGAACGCGACGTCACGCGCGCCGACCTGCAGCGGAATGAGGAAATTGAAGAACGCCGCCGACAGAGGCATGACGGCAAGGAAGATCATCGTCGTGCCGTGCATCGTGAACAGCTGGTTGTACATCTCGGCAGAAACGAGAGTGCCGTTGGGTACGGCCAGCTGGGCACGGATGACGGCGGCCTCGAGGCCACCGACGACGAAGAAGAACAAACCCGTGATGAGATAGAGCGCCCCGATGCGCTTGTGATCCACCGTCGTGAGCCACGACCACAGCCCGGTATCAACGGGTGCGGCCTTGGCTTGGGTGTATGGGGGCGCGGCAGCGATGGTTGCCATCGTGTCGAGAGTCAGGTAAGCGTGAGTCGGTGACGGCGTCTTACTTGAGCGCCTGCAGGTACGCCACGATGTCCGCGATGTCGGCGTCGCTCAGACCGCCCATCTTCACGACCATCTTCGTCTTCGGATCGGTGAGCCCGGCGCCGAGCGTGGGCATCAAGCTGCCCGGCTTGAGCGCGGGAGCGTTCTTGATCCAGTACGCGAGATGCTTCGCGTCGTTCGGATAGAGACCACCCGCGATCGTGTAGCGCGTCCCGACGTGCGTCAGGTTCGGTCCGACGTTCGCCATGTTGAACGGCGTCCCCACGATGGCGTGACAGCCGATGCAGCTCGACTTGCTGTAGAGCTGACGTCCCTTTTCCGCGTCGCCCTTGGCGAGCAACGACTCGTCGAAGGTGACCGTGACGGGGAGTTTGGCCGTCGGAACCGTGTACTTGAATTCCTTCTCGAGCCGTTCACGCGGGAACGCCCACACCGGGACCGTCGCCGGCGCCGCAACGGGCGCGGCACTGTCCGTCGGCGCCTGCGCCGCCTGCGTCGAGGCGAGTACGACGGGCGTTGCGCCCGTGCCCGTCGGGACCGGGGCCACCGCGGCGGCACCAGCTGCCGGCGCCGGAGCGGCCACCGCCAACGGGAAAATCGCACCCTGCTTCTGGTGTGCCGACCACTGCTCGAATTCCTGCGGCGTCACCGTGTACACGCGGAACTTCATGTTCGCATGCGACGGGCCGCAGAACTCGGCGCAGAACCCGTTCCATGCCGACGACGGCAGGTCCTTGTTCGGCGTGAACCAGAGGTAGTTGGTGCGATTGGAGATCAGATCGCGCTTGCCACCCATCTGGGGAATCCAGAAGGAGTGCAGCACGTCGATCGTCTTGAGCTGGAAGTTGACCGTCCGCCCATTGGGCAGGTACAACTCGTTGGCCGTCGTGATGCCAAGCTGGGGATACTTGAACTCCCACCACCACTGATGCCCGATGACTTCGACCTGCAGGGCATCCGGCGCCGCCTTCGCCTGCGTCTTGAAGATCGTGCGCACGGTGGGGATGGCGATGAAGATCAGAATGACGGCCGGAATGGCCGTCCACGTGATCTCCAGAACCGTATTCCCGTGTACCTGCTTCGGCGTCGGCGCACCCGGGCGGCGACGGAAGCGGAAAATCGTATAGACGAGTGCAGCCTCAACGCCGACAAAGACAATCGTGCCCCAGAAGAGCAGCTTGTCCCACAACGCGTCGATGTCCGCGTTGAAGTCGGTGTTGTGATTGAACGTCGAGTTCGGATACTCGCCGCCGCAGGCTGCGAGCCCGAGGGCCAGAGCGCCCAGCAGCGCAGCAGAAGCCAATCGCCGCGGGCGGAACGTGCCAACCATGCCTGTTCCTGAGGGAGTGTGGGATCCCTCCACCTCGTGCACGGTCGGTGACGACCGGCACGAGGCAGAAGGAGGGGTGGTGGGACTGCTGATGCGAAGCTAAACCGGCGTTTCGAAGGCTCGCAAGCAACACCCTACGAGTTTTCGGGGTTTGTCCGACTTTTCTTGACTGCGTAACCTTCTACTGGACTTTTCAGAGGTTTTTGAGTCCTAACGCGGTCCTAATGGCCCGGTCGGAAACGCGCCAATACCGCACCTTCCGCTGCCGTTTCCGCTGACGCCCGTAATCGTCTTTAGGAACGTGAAGCCCTCCGTTCCGACTCCTCTCCGCCCCGCCCCCCTAGGCGAAACCCCGCAACTCGTGCGCCTTGGCCGCCAAGGCTCAGCTCGCCATTGGCGCCGGCTTGCGGCAGCGCTCGCAGTCGTTGCCCTCGGATGCCGTGGCCGGACCGAGGGGGCCATCGACGGCGTCGTTGCCATTGGCGTCGGCGCGATTCCCGGGTCCCCCAACTATGCCCAGGTGGTCGAAGGGGTCGAAATGGCCGTCGCCCGCCTCAACGAGCAGACGGGCGGCCTCCGCTTCCGGGTGCAGCTCCCCGATTCGTCGGCGCGCAGTGCCGTCCGCGTGGCGCAGCTGCTGCGCGACGACCCCGGTGTCATTGCCGTCGTCGGGCACCCCGAGAGCGGCAATACGCTCGAAGCGATTCCCATCTACGCCGACGCCGAACACGACGGCCTCGATGGGGTCGTCGCCATTTCTCCCACGTCGTCGTCACCACGCCTCAGCGGCATCAGCCCGTGGTTCTTCCGCGTGTCCCCCTCCGACGCCGACGCCGCGCGTGTGACGGCACAGTGGGTCCTCGACTCACTCGGCGCATCGCGGGCGGCCATCGTGTATCGCAACGATTCGTACGGCCGGGATTGGGCCCGCACGTTCGGTGACGTGTTCGTGCGTGGAGGCGGCGCCGTCGTCATGCGCGACCCGTATCTCACTGGCGTCGTCGAGTGGGACGCCTACGCCTCACACCTCGCGACGCTGCGCCCAGACGTCCTGCTCTTCCCCGGCGACGGTGATGATGCGCTGGCGCTCATGCAGGCGCTGCGCGCCCGGGGCATAAGTATTCCGTTCATCGGCGGCGATGGGACGGAAACGATGAAACAGCATACCGAAGCGGCCGGCGCGCGCTACGTCTCGTTTTTCGAAGAACAGCGTGCATCGAGCAAGGAAGCGCAATACTTCCTGCCCACCTACCGCGCGCGCTTCCAGCGAGCTCCCGACATGTTCGCAGCGCTCTCCTACGACGCCGCCATCGTCGTGGGACGCACCGTCATCAACGGAGCACGCACGCGGAGCGCGCTGCGGCTTGCGCTCGAACGCGTCGGCAATGGCGCTCCCTCCGTCGACGGGGTCGCCGGACGCATCGCGTTCGAAAAGAATCACGACATCAAGGGACGCACCGTCGTCATCACGCGCGTCCCGGGAACGGTCGCCCCCGTTAACGCCAATGCGTCGGGAGCGCAGCCGTGAGAATCTGGCGTCTCACCACCATTCGCGCGCGACTGCTAGCCGGCTTCGGCATGTCCATCACGCTCCTGCTCGCCGCGGGGCTGCTGGGCTGGTACGGGCTCACGCGCAGCAATCGCGACGCCGAGGCGACCGTGCGCGGCCTCGCCGATCGTTCGGAGTTCATCGAACGTACCACCAACACCGTACTGCGCGAACTCGTCGCCGGCCTTCGCTACCTCAGCACCGGCCAGGCCAGCGACGAAAAGGAATACCGCTCGCTCGTCACACAGGCAGAAGAACTGCGTAACGATGCGCTCACGCGCGCGGCGCTCAGCGCGGCTGAACGTCGGCACCTCGAGGTGATCGGCCGCCTGCAGGCCGCCCTCGAAGTCCGCATTGCCGTAACCCGCGCGTGGCAGGTCGCCGGCGAGAACGCGAACGCCGACCGCGTGCTCGCGCTCACCACGCGCGACATGGAAGCCATCGAACGGGAATTGCAATCGTTGCGCGACGGCGCACGCAGCAGCGCCACCGCCTCCATGGATTCCATGCGCGATGGTCTGTTCAAAGCCGAAGCCAGTCTCGCCCTGGTCGTCGCACTCGCCTTCGGTGTTGCGGCGTTCTTCAGCCTGTCCACCTCGCGAGCCGTCACCGATCCGCTGGTGCAGCTGCGCGACGAGATGATGGCCATTGGCGCCGGCGATCTGCGCGACCCTGCCGTCGACCTCCGCTACGGCGGCGTTGCTCAGGAGTACGCCGAACTCATCGACTCCATGCAACAGGCGCGCGAACGCCTGCGCATGCTGCTGTCGCGCGTGCAGGAAGAAGCCGATCAGGTCACGCTCGCCGCCAGCGAACTGTCGGCGTCAGCGTCATCGGCGGCAGCGTCGTCGCAGCATGTCACCACGGCCGTGATGGACATTTCGCACGGCGCAGGCGTACAGCTGTCGGCGCTCAAGCACGCTGGCGAAACCGTAAAGGAATTGGCCGAAGCCGGCGCGACGATCGGAGAAGCGGCCGACGAAACCGGTCGGGTGGGTCGGGACATCCGCACCACCACGAACAGCGCCCGTGATCAGGTGCAGGTCGCCATCGACACGTTGCTCGGTGCGCGTGAAGTGGTCACCGCCTCCCGACAGGAGATGACAGCACTTCGCGACTCCACGAGCGTCATCGACGACTTCGTGAGCGTCATTTCCGAGATCGCCACGCAGACCAACCTGCTGGCCCTGAATGCCGCAATCGAAGCGGCACGCGCGGGCAGCGCTGGACGCGGCTTTGCCGTCGTTGCGCAGGAAGTGCGCGCGCTGGCCGAACAGAGCGCCAACGCGGCCAACGAAGTCACGCAGAACGTGAAGCTGTTCCGCTCGCGCATTGCGAGCGCGTCGACCGCCGTCGAATCGGGCGCGACGCGGCTGCGCGACGTCGAAACGGTGGCCGAGGCCGTTGGCAGTGCCCTTGCCCGCATCGAGCACGCGGTCGCGCAGGTCGATGGCGCCACCGCGCGCGTGTCGCACGCCGTCGACACCAACCGTCAGTCACTGGGCCAGGTGCAGCGATCGCTCACCTCGGCACGCGACACGGCGGAAGGCCATGCCGCCGCCGCCGAACAGGTGGCCGCCAGCACCGAGCAGACCTCCGCCTCCGCACAGGAAGTCAGCGCCACCGCCGAGATGCTGCAAACGGCGAGCTTGCGCGTACGTGGGCTGATTACGGAGTTCCGGGTGTAGACACTGCGCCCCTGCTGTCTAGAGCCCTGCCGTCCGCCGTCTCGGCGCGATGCGGCGGGATCGCGCCGAGACGGCGGACGGCAGAAACTACAGATGGCAGGGGCGCAGGAACGACGCTACTGGACTTCGCGCACTATCACGCCGCGCGTTGCGAGCATCGCGAAATAGCGTTCGGCCGGGATGCACTCGTCGGGCGTGTGCACACCGGGCGGAATGGCTCCCGATGCCTGCAGCTGACCGGTAATGGACAACGTGTAGCCGGTCGTGCGCATCATCGCCGTGATGCCTCGCTCGCTGTCGTAGCGATCGACAACTTCCCAGGCGCGCTGCGACGTCTTGCCGTCTTTCGCACCCGTCACCACCACGCGTAGCGCCACCAGATCGGGCTTGCCTTTGCGCAGTGCTGCGCCGGCGACCTTCACAAAGACGTCGCGTGGCGCGACGAGCTGTCCCTTGATGTCGACGGGTGTGGTGCCGAGCAGTCCGAGATCGCGGATGGCACGCATGATCGCGGCGTGTCCGGGATAGCGAAGGGTTTTGTACTCCATCACGGGAATGCGGCCCGCGTAGCGATACACCATCGTCGAGAGGCCGCCGGCCGTGTGAAACGCCTCGAGCGTGCCCACACCGTCGGCGAAGACCACCGACTCCGTCTCGGACAACGCGTCGACGGTGGCCGGCGCGCCATGGCGAACGACCAGTGACGGGGTGGTGTAGTAGTCGACCATGCCCTCGATGGAGTAGGCGATCTGGTAGCCGAGTGGCGGCTCGGGCTCCTGAGGCAGGCCACCGACGAACAGCTTGACGGACTCGACCGTGTCGAACTGATCGATGCCGTGTTGCGCGATGATGTTCACCATGCCCGGGGCGAGTCCGGTGTCAGGAATCACGCTGACGCCCTTGGCACACGCGGCATCGTGCAGTTGCTTTTGCTGCTGGACGATCTCGGTGTTACCGCCAAGATCGGCAAAGTGCACACCGGCCTCGACAGCGAGCCGCGCCAGTGGTTCGTTGAAGTAGTACGGAATGGCACTCAGCACCGCATCACAACGGGCGAATGCCGCCCGCACCGCATCTGCATCACGCACATCGAGCACCATCGGCACCAGACGTGCGTCGGCGCGCTGCCGCAAGAACGGCGCAAGCACGTCCACGTGCATGTCGGCGAGCAGCACTTGGGTGACGGCGGGTTCCTGCAGCAAATCAAACGCGCAAGCGGAGCCTTGCAGCCCCGCCCCGAGCACCAGCATACGCATCAGGAGTACTCCAGTGGGATTTCCGGGGAGGGAGAACGTGCAAGACAACTTAACGGAGGCCACGGCACCGTGGCGCGCGCATCTGCTGGAGAGCACACCAGATGTATTGCGGGTGCTCGAACGGGTGCAGCGTGTCGCCGTTATCGGCATCAAGCCGGAAATCGTCGGCGGACCCGCATTCTACGTTCCGCAACGGATGCAACAGGCGGGGTACGAGATCGTCCCGGTCCCGGTGTACTACGCGGAGATCACGGAGATTCTCGGGGCACCGGTGCATCGCTCATTGGAGAGTATCTCTCCACCGGTGGACATGGTGCAGCTCTTCCGTCGTCCCAATGACATTCCGCGCCATCTGGACGAGATTCTCGCGCATAAGCCGGGTGTGGTGTGGATGCAGCTTGGCATTCGACACGATGAGGTCGCCGAGCAGCTCGCACGCGCCGGCATCGATGTCGTGCAGGACCGTTGCGTGAAAGTGGAGCTGGACCGCATCCGCCGGTAGGCGGCGCGCTCAGAGTCGTACGCGGTTCCGGCCGTCGGCCTTCGCACGGTACAGCGCAGCGTCGGCGCGCGCGAACAGATCTTCGACGCTCTCGATACGCGCGGCGGGGTACACCGCAACGCCAATCGATGCGGTGAGCCGGAGCGGCTCCGCCAGCGACTCGCGGGCAAAGAGGTGCTCTTCGACCGCTTCACGGATGCGATTGGCGAACTTCTCCGCGCCATCGTCATCGGTTTCGGGGAGCAGGACGAGGAACTCCTCACCGCCGTAGCGCGCGACGATATCGCTGCCGCGAATGGTATCGCTGAGCAGCTGGCCCACGTCGCGCAGCACGTCGTCGCCGACGAGGTGGCCGTACGTGTCGTTCACTTTCTTGAAGTGATCGAGGTCGATCATGAGCAGCGCGAGCGTGCTGTCGTACCGGAGCGCGCGCTCCATTTCGGCGGTAATGCGCTCGGTGAGTGCCCGACGATTGAGCAGCTGCGTGAGCGGATCGGTTTGCGCGAGCTGCTCGAGACGTGCGTTGTCGGCCATGGTGCTTTCCACCATTTGCGCACGCTGAATCACGGCCACGGCCGCGGTGATGACGGCTTGCGCAAACTCGAGATCGGCGGGGCCGAAGCGATCCTGATCGCGGGTGCGGCGCACCAGGAACACGCCGTACTGACCGCGATCGATCGAGAACGGCAGCGCGATGACGGAGCGGATGGGAACCTCGATCCCTTCGATGCCCCACACGTGGCGCACGCCTTCGTACAGCGGGTGCGTATCGAGGTCTTCGACGAGCACGGGCTGGCCACTTTCGAGCGCCGAGCGAAGCTCGGGGTACCGCTCGAGCTGAACGACCAGCTGCTGCAGTCCGGGATTTTCGAACGCGGCCACAACCGTGGCGTGCGCCTCACCGGGACGCGCGAGTACGACGGAGCAGTGCGACACGCCGAGTGCACGCGCGGCGCGGCGCACGAGCAGGTGGAACAGCTCGGAGACCGACAGGTCGCCGGTGACCTCGTGCAGAATGTCGACGAGCTTGCGGCGGCTGTCGGCGTCGTGCTGCGCGCGCTGCAACTGTTCTTCGGTGCGCAGCAGCGCGGCGCGGGTCGAGCGCAGGAGCGCCCCCATGCGCAGCTGCGCCTGGACGCGGGCCAGCAGCTCCTTGGGGCGATATGGCTTGCGGATGAAGTCGGCCGCGCCGAGTCCGAGCGAGCGCACGGAGGCCTCTTCGGGGGGCTGCGCCGACAGCATGAGCACGGGCAGGTCGCGCCAGCGCTCTTCGCCTTTGATGCGCTCGAGCAGCTGACAGCCGTCGGCGTCGGGCATCAGGATGTCGAGCAGGAGCAGGTCTGGCGAGCGCTTTTCGAGCTGTTCGAGGCAGGCGTTGCCGCCGTTGGCGGGCACGACGTCGTAGCCGTTCTCCTGGAGCAACCAGGTCACGGATTCGAGGACCGCCTCGTCGTCATCAGCTACCAGGATGCGCGACGTCGCCATTACCACCCCAAGAGGACAGGGCCGGCGCCGGGTGCGCCGACCTACACACGAACGGGAGTGCGGAGACCGGAACGTTCAGCATGAACATTCCGGCACTCCACGGATTCCGACCTTCAACGACGATTGCGCTTACTCGCCGTCACCGCCGAACAGGTCGGTGCCACCAGCCGAAGGCTCGTCGCCCGCGCTTTCGCCCCCTTCGACGGCGCCCTCAGCGCCTTCAACGGCTTCGTCACCGGAGTCTTCCGGAATGACACGCGCCACTGCCGACACCACATCCTGATCGTCGAGCGCCACGAGCTTCACGCCCTGCGCGATGCGTCCGGTGACGCGGATTTCGCTCACCTTCAGGCGGATGGCGATGCCCATCTTCGTCATGAGCATGAGTTCATCTTCCGGCACGACTTCCATGAGCGCGACGACGTGGCCGGTCTTCAGGGTGAGGTCGAGCGTCTTGATGCCCTTGCCACCGCGCCTCTGCACGCGATACTCGCTGACTTCGCTGCACTTGCCCATGCCGCGCTCGGTGACGACGAGGAGCGTGGCCTCACGCTTGATGACCACCATGCCGACCACAAAGTCATTGAGCGCCAACTCAATGCCCTTCACCCCCGTAGTGTCGCGACCCATCTCCCGCACATCGCTTTCGTGGAAGCGCAGCGACAGGCCGTTCCGCGTGGCGAGCACGACGTCGTTGGAGCCACTCGTCACCGCGACTTCGATGAGCTCGTCCCCTTCCTCGATCTTGATCGCCTTGATGCCGTTGGCGCGCGGGTTGGAGTACTGCGACAGCGCGGTCTTCTTGACCGTACCGTTCTTGGTGCCGAAGAGCAGGAATTCGGTGTCGGAGAATTCCTTCGTCACCACGATCGCCTGAATACGCGTGTCGGGGGTGACGTTGATGAGATTGACGATAGGCTTGCCGCGCGTGTTGCGGCCGGCCTGCGGCAGCTCGTGCACCTTGAGCCAGAAGCAGCGACCGTCATCGGTGAAGATGAGCATGTACGTGTGCGTACTCGCCACGTAGAAGCGCTCGATGAAGTCGTTTTCCTTGAGATCGGCGCTGGCCTTGCCGCGACCGCCACGACCCTGCCGGTTGTACAGCGACAGCGGGGTGCGCTTGATGTAACCGCCGTGAGTGATGGTCACGACCATCTCCTCTTCGGCGATCAGATCTTCGATGGAGAATTCGCCTTCGTCGCTGACGATCTCCGAGCGACGCTCGTCGCCGTACGTTTCCGCCAGCTTGAGCAGTTCGCCCTTGAGGATTTCCATGCGGCGCTCTTTCGACTCGAGAATGCTGCGCATCTCGGTGATGAACGCGCGCACTTCGGCCAGCTCTTCTTCGAGCTTGTCGCGCTCGAGTCCGGTGAGCTTGGCCAGACGCATGTTGAGAATGGCCTCGGCCTGACGCTCCGACAGCCCGAACGTCGTCTGCAGCTGCCCGCTCGCCGTCGGCGTATCGGGGGCGGCCCGAATGAGCCGGATGACCTCGTCGATGTTGTCGACGGCGATCTTGAGCCCTTCGAGGATATGCTCGCGTTCGAGCGCCTTGTCGAGATCGAATTGCGTACGGCGCACGATGACTTCGTGCCGGTGCGTGATGTAATGCTCGAGGCACTGCTTGAGCGTGAGCACCTTGGGCACGAGCTGGCGGGTGTTCACATCGGGCACGAGGGCCAGCATGATCACGCCGAAGGTGCTCTGCATGGCCGTGTGCTTGTACAGCTGGTTGAGCACCACGCGCGGAATGGCATCGCGCTTGAGCTCGATGACCACACGCATGCCGTCGCGGTCGGATTCGTCGCGCAGCGCACTGATACCGGTGAGCTTCTGCTCACGCACCAGTTCGGCGATGTCGGCGACGAGCTTGGCCTTGTTCACCTGATACGGCAGCTCGGTCACGACGATCTGCGACTTGCCGCTCGATTCCTTCTCTTCGATGACGGCGCGCGCGCGCATGATGATGCGGCCGCGCCCCGTGTCCTGATAATCGGCAATGCCGGCGCGGCCGTAGATGTAGCCACCGGTGGGGAAGTCGGGCCCCTTGATGATCCGACGCAGCGCCTGCGGCTCGATGTCCGGATTGTCGATGATGGTGACGACCGCCTCGATGACTTCCTTGAGATTGTGCGGCGGAATGTTCGTCGCCATACCGACGGCAATACCCGACGAGCCGTTGACCAGCAGGTTGGGAAAGCCCGACGGCAACACGCGCGGCTCTTCGAGCCGGTCATCGAAATTGGGCGCGAAGTCGACGGTGTTCTTGTCGATGTCGGTGAGCATTTCGACCGACATACGCGTGAGGCGCGCTTCGGTGTAGCGATACGCGGCCGCGCCGTCGCCGTCCATCGAGCCGAAGTTGCCCTGCCCGTCCACGAGCGGGTACCGCAGCGAGAACGTCTGCACCATACGCACGAGCGCATCGTAGACGCTGCTGTCGCCGTGCGGGTGATACTTGCCGAGCACATCGCCGACGACCGTCGCCGACTTCTTGAACGGCCGTCCCGGCAACAATCCGAGCTCGTTCATCGCGTACAGCACGCGGCGATGCACGGGCTTGAGCCCGTCACGCACGTCGGGCAGCGCGCGCGAGACGATGACGCTCATGGAGTAGTTGATGAACGACTCCTTGATCTCCTCATCGATGAGGCGCGGCAGGATGCGTTCGCGGGCGTTCGGAGCGGTCATGAGACGGCGGGAAGTGGGGTCGGACAGGTCGGCCTGCAACCTGAGAAATCTACCCGAAACTTGCCTTCAAACACAGGGGCGAAGACGCGTAAATCCTTTGGGAACTGCGGTTTGGGTTCACTACGGTAGGGGAACTACGCGAGGGGAAAAACGCGAGGGGAACGACGGGAGGGGGAAAACGGGAGGGCACCCACGACCCCGTGACAGAGACCCCGACCACGACTATCCGTCGGTGTCGTCGCGTAGTCGCCTTGTCGTGGTCGTGGCCGCTGTCGCGGTGTCGGGGTCGGGGGGGGGCTGGGGCGGGGGCG
>JAIXTI010000194.1 GCA_027484025.1 bacterium | reverse complement strand
CTCCATGCGCCGCATCGTGGCGACCATGCCATACACGCCAAGGCGATTGGCGATGAAGCCCGGCACGTCCTTCGCAATGACGATTCCCTTACCCAGCGTGCGTTCGGCGAATCCGTTCATGGCGCCAATCACCGCCGGATCCGTTTCCGGGGTAGGGATCACCTCGAGGAGGTGCATGTACCGCGGCGGATTGAAGAAGTGCGTGCCGAGGAAACGGCGTCGGAACTTCTCGGTGCGCCCTTCGAGCAACGTCGCCATCGGAATGCCCGACGTGTTCGAGGACACGATCGCCGTGGGCTTCATGAGCGCTTCGATGCGCGCGAATAGCTGCTGCTTGGGCTCGGCCAGTTCGATGATCGCTTCGCAGATCCAATCGCAGTCGGCGAGCCACTCGAGGTGATCTTCGGTGTTGCCCACGCGCACGCGGGCTACGGCCGCGGCTTCCATGAACGACGCGGGTTTACTCTTGGCGGCCTTGGCGAGGCCGTTCCTGGCCGGCGCACTCCGATTGGGCGACGCCGGATCCGCGTCGCCCGGGATATCGAGGAGTACGACGCGGCAGCCCGCCGACGCCGCGAGAGCGGCGATGCCGCTTCCCATGGCGCCGGCGCCCACCACGCCGACGGTCGTCACACGCATTCAGACTCTCTCCGTAAGGGATGCGGAAAACATCCATGCGGAACCGTCCGGGCGGAAGGGGGCGGACGCAAAAACACGACGCCGCCGTCATGTTTGGCGCCCCGCCGGCTACGGGTTGTACCAGTAGCTGAGTTTGAGCAGCAGCGTGTTGAGCGGGCGCGCCCCAAAGAGATCCCGGACGTCCCGCCCGGGGACGAAGGTGCCGCGTCCGCCCAGTTCCTGCGCGCGCCCCTGCTGCCACACCACGAAGAGCGTGCTCGCCGGCCGGTACTCCCAGCGCACCACGGCGTTGGAGTTGAACTGCTTCACATTGAAGCCGGATGGCGGTGTGCTGCGCCATGGGGCGTAACGCGCGTCGTATTCGGCGGCGCGCGGGGCATCGAGCTCGCGCCACGCGCTGTACTGACCCGTGGTGACGAACGGTTGGGCGTAGAGCTGCAGCGAGAGCGTGCGGGTGGCGGTCCAGTTGGCGCGCGCCGTCAGCGCAAAGATGTGCTGGTGCAGCCGCGCGAAGGTGTAATGCGTGGTGTCGCTGAGGAGGGCGCCGTAGTTGCCAATCCACTGCTGGTCGTTCGTCACTTCGTCGTACCCCACCATCATCGACGCCGAAAAGCGGCTGGCGACGCGAAACTCCGTGCCGGCATCGGCACCGCGATACCAGCTGCGGCCTTCGTCGCTGGTGCCCATGCGATAGGCCGCGCGCGGAACGACCGTTGGACGCGGGTCGCCGCTCACATCGAAGCGGATGCCGTACTTCGCACTCTGTCGTACCGCCGGGCCGCCGCGGGCACAGCTCACGCAGTGTGCCGAGCCAGCATCGCTGATGGTGCCCGTGAGGGCGCCGCCCCAATTGTTGAGCAGGTTGGCGCTGCTGTGCACGACGAGATTCTGCCCCGAAAAGAGTCCACCGGTCGTCCAGTGCATGTCGGACGACACGAGTGAAAATGCCTGTCGGAATACCCGGTTGGGGCGCAGCAGACGATGCTCGACTTGATGCTTCATCTGCACATCGTTCACGAGATTCACGAACCCGAGGTCGTTCATCTCCACTCCGGCGGTGGCATAGCGCGCCACGCCATCGTAGCGGAATCGCCCGCCAATCTGCCGTACCCCCACGGAGGTGACGGCACCGCCCAGCGAGGTACGCGTGGAATCGTAGCGCATCTCGTGGTCGGGGCGCTGAAAGAAGTGCACACTGTTGCGCTGCGTGAGTGCAATGGCGTTGGCCGACCCTCGCACGTCATTCAGGCCGGTGTACGCCACGAGTTCCCATCGATCGCGTGCGAAGCGGTGAAAGCCTTGCAGTAGCAGCGTCGACGCCGAGCGACGGAGGAACGGGTCGGTATCGTCGTCGAGCGAGCGTCGCACATCGGTGAGGAGCATCCCCACCTGTGAGCGTCCGCCCCGCATTTCCCGGAGCGCACGCAGCACGAGATAATTGGTGCCTGGTTCCGCCGTGACCCCGCCCGCGCCGCGCACATGTTCGGTGCTGGCATTCACCAGGCCGACGGCGATGCCGTTGTCGAACCGGCCGGTGAGCTTTGCGGCGGCCGTGATGTTGGTGAAGAGCGGATCGCCGCCGGAGCGACGCAACTGCGGCGTTCGTCCGATGCGTCGCGTGTAGAACACGCCTTCGCACGATCCTCCGCACTTGTACAGCCCGGCGCCCTCCTGAAAAAACGGACGCCGTTCGTCGAAGCGGATTTCGAACGCGCTGAGATTGAGGACTGCCGGATCCGCCTCGACTTGTCCGAAGTCCGGATTGATGGTGGCGTCGACCGTGAAGTGGCTGCCAAGTCCTGCCTTGAGATCGAGGCCGCCGGCGAGCTCGCCGTGTTGGCCGGGCACACGGGTCGCGGGATTGGGGACGCTCCGCGTGACGCTGTACGGCATGAGTTCGAGCCGTCGTGGCGTACCGATGCCTTCAATACCACCCAGCGTCCCCATCTGCGTCATGAGCGTGCGACGCGATTGCCGGTACGCGGGCCACGCACTGCGTTCGTTGAGCCGGGCGACATCGCGCCACACCCCGAAGCCGAATTCGTGCACGTCGCGCGCCGTGAATCGCAGTTGGCTGAACGGGACGCGGAACTCGGCTACCCAGCCGACACTGTCGATGCGCGTGGCGACATCCCACACACCATCCCACGTGGGATCCTCGACCACATCGCTGTAGATGGAGTAATCCCGTTTGACCCCTGCAGGATTGACGGCGAGCTCGACACCGCTGCGACGATCCTTGTACGCGTCGATGATGATCTTGAGCTGATCACTCGCGGTCTTCACATCGCGGCGCGAGAGCAACGTGTTGATGCTGTCGGGATGCGGGTCGAAGGCGCGCACGAGGACGTAGAGATAGCGGTCGTCGTACGCGGCCTGCGCTTCGGTCTCGAAGGTCGGGGGAAGATCTTCGCCCGGATCGAACTGTCGGAATCCGCGCATGAACGGCGCGCGCGTCCACACGGCATCATCGCCACGCCCGTCGATGTCAGGGGCGCGTTCGGCGCGAATGGCGCGGGCGGTCGTGGTGGGAACGGGTACGGCGGTGCCAGCCGACGGTGCGCCAGCCGACTGTGCGCCAGCCGACGTCGCACCGATGAACGTGGCGCATGCCACCACCAGAGTGGCTAACGCGGACCGGCAGGCGAAACGGCGGGTGGGGAGGGACACACCGCAGCTACGGCCAGCCGCCTACAATTGTTGCGAGCGGTCGTAGCCCTGAATGCCGCGGTAGAGCGCGCGAATGCGGGCAATCCCTTCGGCGGGATCGTCTTCGTCGGCCGTTACGGTGGGGCCCAATCGCACGAGCTTGTGCTCCCAGTCGAGCGCGACGCAGCAGATGGGAATGTCTGCGCCCTTGGCCACGTGCCAGAACCCCGAGCGCCACTCCTGGACTTTGCGTCGCGTGCCTTCGGGAGCCAGCGCGAGTGCGAAGCGCTCACTGGAGCGCGCCAGCTCCACCGTGCGTTCGACGGCGTTGTTCTTGTTGGAGCGCACCACGGGGATGCCCCCGTTGGCGCGCATGAACCATCCCATGGGTGGGTAGAAGAGCGAATGCTTCCCCCACCAGTGAGCGTCGAACCCTAGGGCCCACTTGGCCGCGAGCCCAATGGGAAAGTCCCAGTTGGAGGTGTGCGGCGCCACGATGGCTACGAATTTCGGGATGTCCGGCATCTGTCCGGAAAAATCCCAGCCGGCGCGGCGCAGGATGAACAGCCCCAAGGCCCGAAGCCACGGGTGGTGGGACTGAGGTGCGTTTGGGCCGAGCTGCCAACTGGCGAGGGGTTGCGACATGGCGTTCATTTGAACGCATGACCCATTTGCTTCGCAAGGGACGGATGTGCCCGTCGGCCAATTTCGCGAATTCTCCGAGTTCGGCACACCGCGTCAGATCGCTGGTGTTTTCGCTGCTCGCCGCTACCGGCGTCGGCGCCGCTCTGCCGTCGCAGCCACTCGCCGCCCAGAACTCGGGGCGTCCCGAGGCGCCCCTGGTGCTCCGCGTGCCGGCCAGCGCCCGCTACGCCGCCCTGGCCAACGCCGGGGTCTCCGGGAACGACGCCGACGTCATCTTCTACAACCCGGGGATGTTGGCGCAGGCACGCGGTATGGCGGTGTCGGTGCAGCGATTCGGGGCACAGGCGACCAGCGGATCGTTTGGCAGCGTGCAAGCGCTGGGCGCCTTTACTATTGGCGTGGGAGCGCAGACGCTCGACTACGGCGCACCCGCAGCGGGCGGCCTCGAGGCCGCGGTGCGCACCGGCGCGCCACGGTTGTCCGACGGTGGCCCCATTGCGGCCTCGAGCAACGTGTTCGTACTGGGCGCGGCGCGGACCATCAAGGGGTTCCGGTTGGGGGCGAATGTGAAATACGCCGAAGAGCGACTCGGCGGCTCTCGGGATGGCGTGGCGGCGCTCGATGTCGGCATGAATCGTCCCCTCGGGCCAGCCACCATCGGCGTGAGCGTGCAGAATATCGGGGCCGGCCCACAGATCGGCGGAATCGACGGGTCGCTGCCAACGCGCGTGACCATAGGCTACGGCGGCGGACTCTTTCCGATCTGGGAGCGCTTCGACATCGGGATGCAGTCGCAACTGAGCGTCGAGCGAGACGGATTCGTGCGTCCCGCCGGTGGCGTCGAGTTGGGTTACGTCCCGGTCGAAGGCGTCTCGTTCATCATCCGTCAGGGCGTTCGCATGCCGCGCGAGCGCGATGAATCGCTCGTCACGGGCGGATTCGGCGTCACGGTGGATCGCTTCTCGTTCGACTACGCATTCGATCCCGTACGCGGTGGTCGTCCGGTTTCGCACCGCGTCGGCATTCGCGTCAAGTAATCGGCGCGTATGCAGCGCGCAAACAGAAACCGCCCGGCATCATCGCGATGCCGGGCGGTTTTTCGTGCAGGCGCGTGCAATCAGCCGCAGTTGGGGCGCCCGCGCGGCAAGGCCATCGTACAGTTCTTCGTCGTGCCATCGGCGGTGATCGTCACCTTGGCCGTCGCTGAGCCGTCGTAGGCGACTTCTTCACGCCGCTCGCGCACCGTTGCGGTGCTGCCAGCCACAGTCGTGGTGACCTTCATGCGGCGAATGACCTTGCCGGCCGTCGGATACGTCTGCGTGGTGGCCGACACCGGAATGATGAGTCCCGCCGTGGTGTCGAAGGAGACGCGTACCGATGTGAAGGCCTGTCCGTCGCGATTGGTCCCGGTGGTGTTTTCGCTCCCTGCCGACGTGCCGTTCACCGTGCGCTGCGTGCTCGTCGCGGCCAGGCCGGTGACCGTGCGATCACTGCTGTTGTTCACCGTCGCGGTCACGGACGCGCCATCACGGCCGCGGGTCGTGGTGCCGGTCACCGTGGTGCGCGTGCGCACCGTGTTCGTGGTGATCGTATCGAGAGCCGTCTGCGTGGCACCGGCTGCGTTCTGCAGCGTGTAGATCGTCGTCGCGGTGAGACCGTTGGTTGTGCGCACGCAGGTGACGTTGCCACCGGCCACCGTGCAGTTGGCATCGATCTGCACCCTGAACGGGCCACGACCGGCGCCGCGGCCCATGCCACCGTCGCCCATGAACTCCGCGCCGAGTCCTCCGCCCATGAGGCCCATCATGCCGGGGCCGCCGGGCCCGCGGCCGCGGCGCGGGCCGCCCCACGCGCCTTCTGCGTCGGCTGCGAAGCTGCTCGACGCGGCATCCATACCGGCCGGTGCACTTTCAAAGGCCGTATCGAACTGCATGGTGTCTCTCGGGCCACCGAAGCCGTCCAGCGAGCACGCGGTCGCGCTGACGAGCGCGGTGCCCACGGCCATGGTGCGGAAAATCGTGCGTGACATAGTAGAGGATCCGGAGTGCGGGGTTCGTGGGAGCCGGCGAGTATCGCCGACGATCCAGTAGACGGACATCCTCCTGACACGCGACCGCAGGCCGACCCTACGCGCTACCCGTCGCCGTCGCCGTGCCGCTGCAAAAACGGCGAAAGTTTCTCCCGCAATTGGCGCAGCGCGCGGCTCATGTTTGCCTCGACCGCCTTGACACTGATGCCGAGGAGCTCGGCGATCTCGCTGTACTTGAGATTGCGTTCACGGCTCATGAGGAAGACCTCACGCGTGCGGGGCGGGAGGTCGGCAATGGCGCCGCCGATCGCTTGTTCGAGCTCGTTGGCCTGCGCGTCGGCGTCGGCGTGCTCGGCCGGTTCGCTGAGCGCTTCGACGTACACTTGCGACTTCTTCTGTACTTGCAGATGTCGCAGATGATTGAGCGCCCGATTCCGGGCGGCCTGCATGAGATAGCCAGGCAGGCTGCTCCCATCCGGAAGCTGATCGCGTCGGCGCCACAGTTCGAGAAAAACGTCCTGAGCCAATTCCTCGGCCACCTGCGGCTCGTGCAGCACCCGGTTGGCGGAGCGCACGACCGGCTCGTACCACTGCCGGAACAGCGCATCGAACGCCGTGTGATCACCCTGACGGAGCCGTCGCAGCAGGTCGGAGTCGGTCACGAGGAGCGGGGCGGGGGCGGAGTTACGGTGGACAGGACGCGGCGCGCGGTGCGCCCGCAAATGGATGCGGCACCGCCGCGCATGGTATTGTACACTACAACACACACGATTCGTGTGAACCTACGTGTGCTGATCGTGCGGCACCCAGCACGTAGGGTAGCGCCTGACTCCCGTGTTCCCCTGGTATGTCCGACCGTTCCGACGAGCTTCTGCCCGCATCCGACCAGGCGCCTGACGCCCACTGGGACGCGCTTGCCCGCTATCTGGCGGACGAGAGCACCCCGGCGGAGGCTGCGGGCGTCCGGGCGTGGCTCGATGCGCATCCGCAGGACGCCAGCTTCGACGCGATCATCAAGGCGCGTTCGGGGCGTATGGAGCAGCGGGCGGATGTGTCGGTCGACACGGAGCATGCGCTGGCGGCAGTGCGAGCCCGCATGGCCCAAGAAGACGCGACCGGAGCACCTGCGGCCGAGGCTCCGCTGCGCGTGGAGCGGGGCGGGGCACCGCGTACGGCCCCCGCGGCAACAGCGCGCCGTACCTGGCGTATGGTGGGCTTTGCGGCCGCCGCCGGGCTGGCCGCCGTCGCGGCGCTCAGTCAGTTCCGGAGCACTGGCCCGGACGTGGGGCAGGTCCCGCAGGAATACCAGACGCGCGTGGGGCAGCGCGATTCGGTGCGGCTGCCCGACGGCAGCACCGTCGTGCTGGCGCCTGGCAGTCGCCTCACGGTGGCGGCCGGTTTTGGGGCAACCACCCGCGAGGTCACGCTCGATGGTGCCGCGTACTTCGATGTGCAGCACGACGCCACACGTCCATTCACCGTGCACACCGCCGACGCCGATATTCGCGATATCGGGACGGCGTTCTCGGTGAAGACGAGCGGCAACGGGGAAGTCGCCGTCGACGTGACGCACGGCATCGTGGCGCTCAGCGCGCGGGCCGTAGCCGAGGCCCCAACGGAACTGCGTGCCGGCGACCGCGGGGTCGTGGTCCGGCAGGCCGTGACCGTCTCCCGTGGAACCGTCACCGCCGACGATGTGGCGTGGACGCGCGGCGTGCTGTCGTACCGCGATGCGTCACTCTCCGAAGTGCGCGCAGATCTGCTCCGTTGGTACGGCCTCGATTTGCGCGTGGTGGATAGCGCGCTCGCGCGGCGTACCCTCACGGCGTCGTTCCGTGGCGACTCGGCCGCGCAGGTGGTACGCGTGATTGCGCTCGCGCTCGGTGCCGACGTCGTGCAGCAGGGCGATACGGTGACGTTGCAGCCGCAAGGATCCGTCCCCACGCCGACGCCCTGATCGAGGCGCTCTCGCGCATGCCCGCATCGTTCGACTCGCGACGCCCTGGGCGTCTCGCGGGCGCAGCGGCCTCGCTGGTAGCGGGGCTGTTGCTGCCCGCTTCTGCGTTTGGCGCCCCGTCGTCGACGGTCGAACCGGCGTGCACGCAGTCGGTCCCTTCTGCAGACCGCGCATCGCTCTGGGCACCGCCGCTCGATCGCGTGGTTACGCTGCGTGTGACCGACGTGTCCGTGCGCGATGCCGTCGATCGGCTGGCGAGCGTCGCGCGTCTCGAGCTGTCGTACAGCGCCGATCTCCTGCCGGCCGATCGTCGCGTTTGTCTGGCGCTCGATCGCGTCCCCGTTGGCGCGGTGCTCGACCTACTGCTCGAGGGATCGGCGCTGCGCCCCATCGTGCTCGGAAGCACGCAGGTGGTGCTCGCGCCGTCACGCGTGACGGCCACGCGTGCTGGCAGCGAGGTGCCCATCTCGCGCCGTTCGAGTGTGCTCGATCGCGTCGTGGTTACCGGATCGCCCGACGGCGCCGCACAGCGTGGCTCGCCGTACGCGCTCAACGTGGTCGATGGCGCGCAGCTCGCCGAGCATGGCGTCGGGACACTGGGCGAAGCGCTCGACTTGTCTGTCCCCGGGGTGTGGACGTGGACGGCGGCCGCGGGGTCGGTGACCGCGCGCTATGGCAGTATCCGAGGCGCCAGTTCATTCGGGGTGAGCGCCCCGAAGATTTATCTCGACGGAATCGAGGTGGCCAACTCGTTGCTCGTCACGCAACTGGATCCCTCGCGCGTGGCGCGCGTGGAGGTCATTCGCGGCCCGCAGGGAGCTGCGTTGTACGGCGCCGACGCGATCAGCGGAGTGGTCAACATTCTCACGCGCCATGATGGCGCGCCGCTGGGACGCCAGCAGGCACAGCTGTCCACCAGCGCCGGTATCTCGGCCACGGCGTACGCGACGCGTGATCCATTTGTCCAGGAGCATTCGCTCTCGTACCGCCGCGGCTCGGCGTCGCGCAATCTTGGCCTCGGTGTCAATGTCGGCACGGTCGGGGCGTACGTACCTGGCGCCTCCGAACGGCGATTGTTGCTCGATGCCGACGCCCGCTTCTCGCGGCAGCAGACGATCTTTACCGGCATGGCGCGGCTGTCGCTCATGCGCGCCAACGCGAGTACGTCGCTGCTGCAGGGCACCGACGGGCTCTCGTCGTTCTCGGCGCAGTCGTCTGCACTGACGGTGGCGTTGAACGACGACGCGTCACGCCGGGCGGTGAGTGCCGGCGCCATCGATACCATGCGCGGTGGTACGCCTCGCGATTCGTCGCGTGGCGCCGTGAGAGTCGACAGCGCCAATGGGCAGCATGTCGCGCAGTACACCGTGGGCGGGAGCGTCGCCTTCATGCCGAACCTGCGTTGGACACACACGCTCATTGGCGGTGTCGACGGCTATCGCCTGCAAGGATTCTCGGCGTTTGCCCTGGCCGGGCCGCAGTCATTGTCGAACGCGGCGCAGGCGGGGAGCGGCGAAGGCGCCGCCGATCGCGCGTCGCTCCGGTGGCGCAGCGTGGGGCGCTACGACATCGCTCCCGCCACGTTGCTGACAACGACGTTCGCGGTGGAGCAGGCGTTGACGCACGAAGTGGTTTCGGGAGCTGGTATCATCGCGACAGCAGTCACGGGCAGCGGCCCCAACGGTCCAGGTGGCAACGGCGGATTGTTGGGCGGCGCCGTGGCCCGCCCGCGTGAGTCGCGTACGACATACGGAACGACTGGTGTGTCGGCGCAGGCGCAGGTGGCGTGGCAGGACCGCTGGTTCGCGTCGGCCGGTGTGCGGGCCGAGCGCATCGGCGGCGCTACGCTCAATACGCAACAGTCCTTGCTGCCGATGCTCGGCGCCGCCTACGTGCGCGATGTGGGCGATGTCGTCGTGAAGCTGCGCGGCGCATTCGGCACCGGCATCCGTCCGGCGCGTGCGCTGACGCGGAGTTCGTCGTGGCTGGGGCCGGGCCAGTACGCGTCGCTCTCGTCGCTAGAGCCGGAGCGGCAGACAGGTACCGAGGCTGGCGTGGACCTGTTGCTGGGGGCGCGCACGGCGCTGCATGTCACGCGCTTCGATCAGCGGGCGTCGGGGCTCATTCAACCGGTCTCGTCGCTCGTGACGACCGTGAGCGGCAGCGGCCGCCTGTCTCGCAGCATGACGTATACGCTGCAAAATGTAGGGGCGATCGACAACCACGGCTGGGAGCTCGAGGCTACGACGCGCGTGCAGCGTTTGTCGCTGGCGGCCGCGGTCGCGCTGGTGGACAGCCGCGTGGCGCAGTTGGCGTCGGGCTATCGCGGCGACATGCGCGTGGGTGATCGCATGCTCGATGTACCGTCCAATACGGTGAGTTTGACGGCGGCCTACACGAGCGGCCGTTGGAGCGTGGCTGGCACGGCCATTCGGGCGGCAGACTGGATTGGCTATGATCGTGCCGGCATCGGGACTGCGCTCGCCGACAGCGCCCTTTCACCGCGCGAATTCGAAGGCGCCAATTTGCGACGCTATTGGATGACGTACGCCGGCATTACCAGAGTGCGCGCGAGCACGAGTTTCCGCGTGCGCGGTGACCTGTCGGTACTGGTAGGGGGCGACAATCTGCTCAACGTGCAGACCGGCGCCCCCGATAATGCCACCGTCATTTCTGGCCGAACGCTGACGCTGGGTTTGCGCACCAGCTTCTGAACGGCATTACCTGGTGATGCCGATGTCGTCGATCATGATGGCCCCGCTGCGCTTGCGATCGAACACCAGGCGAATGGTGCGCAGGCTACCCACGTCGAAGCCACCGGTGGCCGATGTGAAACGTGCCAGCGGCATCACATACGTCTGCATGACCGGCTCCGAGAGCGTCGGGAACTGCGTCTTGTCGCGACCTTTGCGACGATAGATGTAGCTCTCGATGGGCATGCGTACGGCGCCGAACGCGCTGAGAGGCATACGCGCCGTCCGTCCGCTGGCGTCCTCGAGCTCCACCGTGAGGTCGGGGGCCACCGTGTCCTTGGGAGGCGTCTTAGGTTTGGGTGCTGCCTTCTTTTTGGGCGCCTTCACGGCGGCAGCCTTGGTGGTGCTGTCACGCTTGGTCGTGTCACGCGACACCTTGCGTGGTCCGGGCTTTTGGTCGGTGCTGCCAATGGTGAGCAGCAGCGCACTCGATGACGACAGTTGCCATGCCTGGCGCAGGGAGTCGGGAACGGTCACCGCAATGCGCGCGGGCCATCGTGCCACTGTCGTGTCTTTGCCCGCTGGTGCGTTGTTCCAGCCAACCGTGGCCATGTTGCTGCGGAAGGTCGACGAGCGCGCGCGGGACGGCGAATCGCTTTCCTTCCACGTGCTCACCGAATCGGCCTGAATGCGCACACCGGGCGCGGTGCCGGTGGACACGTCGACATCCTCTTCGAAGGTCGCGAGCCAACGGGTGTTCGCATCGGCGTAGCGCGTGAGATACATCTCAGGCGGGAGCCAGTCACCGGCCGCGCGATGATCGCGGAAGAGCTCACGATATTCCGTGCGGCCGTTCAGCGCCGCCTCGAGAAAGCCGCCGATGACGACGCGGCCAAAACGGCGCTGTTCTTCGCCATCAACGAGTGCCTTGAGCTGCAAGGCGCGCACCGAATAGCTGCCGTTGTCCTTGTTGTTCCAGACGGTATTCCACTGCCCGTGGTTGGCGCGGTGCATCCAGATGGCGCTCTTGAACTCGGTGCCCGGGCGCGTGAAGCGAAAACGGTTGTACTGCGTGAGTCCCATGAAGCTCGACACGTCGCCATCGTGCGAACCGTGAATGACGAGATAGTTGTAGTCACTCACCGGCGTGGGCTGTTCAGCCGGCTTGTATTGCCCGTCGACGGGCGCGATGGCCACGAGCGCCTTGATGTCGAAATTGAAGTTGAACTTGATCGTCGCGTCGTCAGGATAGTGCGAAAGGCGATTGAACGCGCCGGCAATCGCCACCGCCTCACCGCCGCGGGAATGCCCCATGAGCGCAATGCGCTTCATGTCGATCTTCCCGAAGAGCGGCTTGCCCGCGCTGTCGTTGAGCGCGCGGAACACTTCGAGGTGCTTGAGCAGCATCCAACCGCGGGCGTCATTCTCCCCGCGGATGTTGCCGTTCAGGAAGTTTTCGTCGATCGACGCGAGAATGAAGCCGCGTGACGCGAGGAGTTCACCGAGCCACTGATATCCCGGGTCGGAAAACTCCATCATGTTGTGATTGCCATGGACGACGAGGACGACCGGAAACGTGCCGTCCCCCTCGGGATACCAGACGCGCGCATTGAGCGGAAAGGCCGTGTTGTCGTAGCCCCAGTACTTCTTGCGCGACTTGGCGTTGGCGGGTTCGGTGCGGGCAAACGCCGACGCGTCGACGGTGCCCGTGCGATACGTGACGGAATCGCGGAACTCGGGGCGGCGCTTGTCCCTGCCGCTGCCGTAGTAGAGGCGCGCCACTTTGTGCGTGCCAGGGAGTCCGGGGTTGGGCGCCGTGATCGTGCGGTTGGCCAGCACGGTGGCGGCGTCGCTGCGGGCCACGGTCAGTGGCTGGACGCACGCCGACAGAAGACCGACGAGGGCACCCAGACCCGCCGAAGCGAAGCGGGGCAGGCGCCGGAGGCCGGCGGAAAGGGGCGGGAAGCTGCGCATGAGGGCACGATACCCTGCGGCGCAATTTGGCGCGATATGGCAAACCCCACCGTTTCGCCGGGCGCGGAGGTCGACGACGGGGCTAGGTACCTCAGGCAGACTGTGAGCTAGGTCACTGTAAGTCCAACGGCGAGAACGGTTTTCTGACATTAAATTATCTTCATATACACAGATCTGCTCTGGCGCACGAGCCCGCCGCATCACACCGTACAGTCGCGTTATCCCTCCAACCACACGGTCCATCTATGAATCCGTTGAAAGCCGCCGACGCTGGCGTCTTACGGAGTGCCTTCACCAATACTGAAGGCGCCACTACTTCCCACCGTACCCCCGTCGAAGACGTCGACTGGATTCGCGGTGGCAGCTACACGCCAGACACCACGACACCCCGCCGCGCAGTCGACAATGCGCCCGGATTTGCCATGGTGCTCGTCGATGCGGATACGACGCGGCGTGCCGGCCGACGCGCGCACCTCACGAGTGGCGGCGCGGCGCGGGTGATCATGGCGAGCGACGAGTTCGATGTGGCGGATGCGCTGCGGCTCATGGATCCGGATGCGGTCATCGTGAGTGCGTCCGATACCGCGTTGGGGGGAAAACTCATTCGTGCCGTGCGCGCGCAGTTCGATGCGCACCACGAGCCGGTCCCGGTCATCGCGTGGCAGTCCACGGTGATGCTGCAAGGGACGCCGGCCGAGCTGATCGACGCCGGTGCCGACGCCGTCATCGACGACACGGACGACGTGGAGCAGGTGCTGGCCACCGTTCGCGCGCTGCGTCGTGTCATCACGAGTGCGACGCGTCGCTCCGTGCGCGAGATCGCGCCGAGTACGACCGTGCTCGACACGCTCCCGACGGCCGTGGCCCTCATCGATCGCGACGGGCGCGTGCGCGATGCGAACATGGCGTTGCACACGTTGTGGCGTGAGATGACCGGTCAGCGCATGTCTCCGGTTGGCGCCGACCTCGTGCACCTCTTGGTGCCCACCGATCGCGCCGCACTGTCCGAAGCGGTCGTGTCGCTCTTCAACGCCCCCTCGGGGTCGGTGAGCGAGTGCGAATGCACCATGGGAACCTCGAGCGCGCGTGGAATTCCCGTCTTGGCCCGTCTCGTGCGCCTCGACGATTCGGCGCAGGGGCCTTTGGTCGTGGCGCAGCTTACCGATTTGCGCGAACCGCGCCGCGCCGAGCAGGTGCTCAACGCCGGTCGGTGGCGCGCGCTCGACCGTCAGCAGACGCTCGATCTCACGCATCGCTTGCGCGGGTTGTTGTCGACCGTGTCGCAATCCATGACGCCGTTGGCCGGTGTGCGTCCATCGCAGGATCTCGTACTAAACTCCACGCACGCCGCGATGCTGCGCGGCACGCTGGCGCAGAGCGAGCATCTGCTCGACGCGCTGCAGGCCATCGCCTCCGAGCAGGAGCATCCCGCGTCCTTGGTCGACACCAAGGTCCTGGTGGAAACGCATCTGGAGCTGTTCCGCCAGATGCTTCCGGATCATGTCGTCCTTACGTGGGACGGTGGGGCGCACGACGTGCTGGTGCGCGGCAGCGAGCAGCAGTTGCAGCAGGTGCTCACGGCGCTGGTCATGAACGCGTGGGACGTGCAGCGCAGCGGCGGGGCCATTCGAGTGGCAGTCCGTCACACCGACGACACGGTGGTCATTGCCGTGGAAGACAGCGGTCCCGGCGTTCCCGAAGAGCGGCACGACTGGATCTTCCAGCCCATGACCACGACGCGCTCGGCGGAGGGCGCCAGCGGCATGGGGCTCGTGTCGGCGCGACGCGCGGTCGAGATGCACGGTGGCCAGCTCCGGTTGGACAAGTACCGGACCATGGGCGCGCGCTTCGAGATCATTCTGCCGCGCTACCGTTCGCGGACACAGGTCACGAAGCCGCAGCTGCAGGCGGCGCCGCCCCGTCGGGTGATGGCTGGGCTGTGAGTCGCTGACGGTCCGGACGATCGGCGCGCCCCGCGAGAAGCTTCGGCCTCTCGCGGGGCGCGTGCTTTGGGCGCATGTTTGGCCTCCATGGACCGTCGCCTTTTTGTCTCTGCGCTGGCCGGAGCTACTGCGCTGCCGGTTGTCACCTCGCCCCGCTTCGCGCGCGGAGCCATTCGTCGCCTCATCGATGCGGCCGACGTTGCCAGAAGTCGCGGTGCCCGCCTGCTCGATCCCGACGCCATCGCGTGGCGCGGTACGGCGGCGGAAGACGCCGCGTTTGCGGCTGATGAAGACTTCTGGGAGCCGATTCAGCGTGCCTTCGATCTGGACCGCACCTGGATCAATTTGAACAACGGTGGCTGTTCGCCGGCGCCCTCACACGTCATGGCGCAGCTCGAGCGCGATCTGCGCTTCTCCAACGAGCTTCCCGTGATCGAGATGTGGCGGACGCTTGAGCCACGCATTGAGATTGTGCGCCGTGAACTCGCGCGCGAGTTCGGCTGCGATACCGAAGAAATGGCGATCACGCGGAACGCGTCCGAAGCGCTGCTGACGCTCATTCACGGCATCGATCTGAAAGCGGGCGACGAAGTGTTGCTGAGCAATCAGAATTACGGCCGCATGATGAACGGCTGGAAGCAGCGGGCCCGGCGACAGGGTATTGTCGTGAAGGAGATTTCCTTCCCGGTGCCGTGTACGACGCCGCAGCAGATTGTCGATGCGTTCGCCGCGGGAATCACCGATCGCACACGCGTCATCGAGATCACGCACATTACGAATCTCACCGGACAGATCTTGCCGGTGAAAGAAATCATTCAGATGGCGCGCGCCCGCAACATCGACGTGTTCGTCGACGGCGCGCATGCGTTTGCGCAGTTTCCGTTCACGCGCGATGAGCTCGGTGTCGACTTTTACGGTACCAGCTTGCACAAGTGGCTGCTCGCGCCCATCGGTACCGGCTTTTTGTATGTGCGGCGGAATCGCATAGCCGACATCTGGCCGCTGTATGCCGAGAACGACGGACAGACCAAGGACATCCGCAAGTTCGAAGAGATCGGGACGCATCCGGCGGCCAATCACAACGCGGTGTCGGTGTCGCTGGCATTTCACCGGGCGATCGGCGTCGGGCGCAAGTCGGCGTGGCTGATGTATCTGCGCGACCGTTGGGCGAAGCGGCTGCTCGCAGAAGGGCAGGGGCGGGTGAAGGTGCTCACACCACTCGACTCCAAGTGGGGTGGCGGATTGGGCTTCTTCAATGTGGATGGGATCGATCCCACGAAACTCGGCGGGTGGCTCATGGCCAATCATCGGGTCGTGCAGACGCCTATCGTGCATCCCGAGTTCCAGGGGATCCGCGTCACGCCCAACGTGTATACCACGCTGGACGAGATCGACCGGTTCGCAGAGCTCGTGCTCACTGCCATTCACAAAGGAATTTCCTGATGCTGTGCGTGACACGCCTCCTCGTACGCGTGCTGCCGTCGAGCCTCGTGCTCTGCGCCGTGATGCCCCTCACGGTCGAGGCGCAGGCGTTCGAAGGGAGCGTCACCATGCGCGTGAACCTGGGCGCGCGTGCGTCAGCGCAGGCCGGCGCCGCTGCTACTCAGCAGCTCGAGTATCAGGTGCGCGGCGGTAAGGTGCGCGTGAATCTGGGCGGACCCATGGGTGGGATGGCCATGCTGGCGGTGCCGCAGGAGCGAAAGCTCTACATGCTCATGGCGGCGCAGCAGACGTACATGGAAGTGCCGATGGCCGAGGCGGCCAGTGCCGCGAGCAGCATTCCGGAGCCCGATGTGAGGGTCACCCGGACTGGGAAGAAGGAAACGATCGCTGGCCTGTCGTGTGAGCACGTGCTGGTGGCGCAAGGCAAGGCGCCGCCGACCGACATGTGCATTACGACGGAGCTCGGGCGGTATGTCGATCCGGGGCAGGTGATGCGCGCGGGGGCCATTCCGGCGTGGCAGAAGCAGATCGGGGACGGATTTCCGCTCAAGGTCACGCAACCCGACGGCACGGTCATGATGGAGGCGATTGCGGTAGAGAAGAAGCGACTCTCCAACGACCTGTTTTCGGTGCCATCCAACTACAACAAGATGTCGGTTCCCGCCCGCCGCCCTCCCGGGTGACGTCGTCGTCACGTCTGTGGCAGTCCGACACGGCGGGACGGTGCTGAAACCTCTGTCCCGCCGCGTCGTTAGGAGAGTCAGTCCCGTCGGTGGACGCCGGATCCCGGTGGCCGCTCAGTCAGCTCTACGGAGGTCCCATGTTCTCGCTCCTGTTTTCGTTGGCGCTTTTTGTCGCCGCCATCGCCCTGCACAGCACCACGCGCCGGTTCGTCCGCAATCGTCTCCGCTATGTGGATGCGATTCAAAAATCGCTCGCCCCGGTGGTGGCTGGTGGTGCTGCCTTTCTGGCGGCCGGAGCGGTCGTCGCTATCGTGCCGGTTTTGGGAATAGGCACCGCCCTCTCCGCCGCGTTTGCCGTGGGCTCTGGCGTCGCGGCTGGCGCCCGCGATATCCGTCAGGGCACCTCGCCCATCGTCTACGGACCGTGATCCCCCGGGGCCGGGCGTAGTTGCCCGGCCCTGTTGGATGTAGTTTGGGTAAATGCCAGCGTCTCCCAGTTCCCCAATGCTGCCGCAACCCTCGGCCACGCCGTGGGTAGCTCCATTTGCGACGTTCATGGTGTGGCTGGCCATTGGGCCCTTTCTCGGGCTCTCTCAGCCACTGGAGTCGATCCTACGCGTCGGCTCGCTGTTGGTGGTGCTGCTCACCGTCTCGCGGCCGGTTGTCTTTGCGCTGCGGGTGAAGCACTGGATCCCCAGCATTCTCCTGGGTGCCACGGTGGGGGTGCTGTGGGTGCTTCCCGATCTGCTCATCGACGGCTATCGGTCGCACTGGCTCTTTCAGAACAGCATCACGGGCGGCGTGACGATCTCCATCTCGCGCGGCGATCTGGGCGACCCGCTCGTACTCACGCTTCGCATCGTGCGTGCGGCTTTGCTGGTGCCCTTTCTCGAAGAGCTCTTCTGGCGCGGGTTCTTGCCGCGCTGGATCGTCGACAACAATTGGGATCGCGTGCCCATGGGCACGTACAACACCCTCGCCTTTGTCGGTACCGCGCTGCTCTTCGCCAGCGAACATGGTCCGTTCTGGGACGTTGGGTTGCTTTGCGGACTCGTGTACAACTGGTACATGTGGAAGACCAAGTCGCTCGGCGATCTGGTACTCGTACACGTGACCTCGAACGCGGCGCTCTCGGCGATGGTGCTGATCACCAACCGCTACAGCTTCTGGATGTAACGCGTCTCAGCGCGTCGGGCCTCGTGAAAGCGCCGCTTCGCGGATCAGCAGCGCTTGTGGCCCACCAAAATCGAAGAGCAGACTGTCACCTTCGCCATGCACCATACGTACCGACATCGAGTGCGGTGCGGCCGGGTTATCGGTATGCAGCAGCTCCCCGTCGACGCGGTACACCAGATCGATGGTCTGATCGGTACCCCCCACATCCACGTGATAGCGCAGCACCCCGCCGGTGAGGAACTCCATCCTCACTCCGGGCGCAAAATCCAGTGGTTCGTCGGCGCGCATCAGGCGCCACGTGCCCAGCAACCAGTCTGTCGACATGGGTGAACGATAATGGGATCGTCCAAGCGGATGCAGCGTCTCGTGCGCAGGCTCGTGCCCGCCGTCGGCATGGCAGCGTGGTTAGCCCTCGGCACCACGGCGTCGGCGCAGTCAGTGGAGCGCAGCGTGCACGCCCCGTGGGACAGTCTGCTGCGCGCACATGTGCACGACGGTGTCGTGAATTACCAGGGGTTCGCCGACGCTCCGGCGTTCAAGCAATATCTCGCGTCGCTCGACACCGTGCAGGTGGAGCAGCTGTCGGAACCCGATCGCCTTGCGTATTGGATCAATGTGTACAACGCGTACACGGTCCAGCTTATCGTGTCGCACGGGGAGCGCACCTCCATTCGCAACATCAACCGTTCGCTCGGGGTGTTGCAGCTCAAGGGGCCATGGAGCGAACGCCTCGTGCATGCGGCGGGCAAAACGTACACGCTCGACGAGGTCTTTCATCGGGTGTTACGCAAGCAATTCCGTGAGCCGCGCATGCACTTCGCCGTGGTGCCGGCGTCCAAAGGCGCGCCGCCGCTGCGCAGTGAAGCGTATACGGGCGCGCGACTGGAGTCGCAGCTGGAAGATCAGACCAAACGATTGCTCTCCGATACCGCGTGGACCTGGTATCGGCGCGGCGTGCTCGGCGTGAACGCCGTAATGCTGGCGTACGAAAAGGACTTCGCGGCGTCACGGGTGGAGTTGGTGCAATTCGTGGCCCCCTATGTCACGCTTCGGCCAGGCGAAGAGCAGAAGAAGCGGCTCGCCGAGGGCAAGGTGCTGGTGGTGTCACGCCCCTACGATTGGGCGCTGAACGCGACACCGATCACCAAACCGACCCCGGGTAACGCCAGGCCGTTACCTCAGTCGCGCTAGCGCGTCGCTCCTGAGACGACCTTCCCTCCCGCTCAGGAGCTACCGATGCCGTTCGACCGCCGTTCGCTCGCCCGCGCGCTTCGTCTGGATACCGCCACCATCGCCCAAGGTGGCCTCGCCTTTCTGCTGGCGTGCACCGTGGCATACATCGTCAACGCCGTATGATGCCCGCGTGAGCTGACGGCGTCGGCGCGTTCAGCGCCACGCCGCCGTCACCATGCCGTTCGCGTCCTTCACGTACGGCACCCAGAGCAATCCGCACAGCTGCACCAGCACGTCGGTGCTCTTTGCCTTCACGAGCACCGTCTCCAGCGTTTCCTGCTGGGCGTCGTAGGCCGCGCCGAGTGCGTCCACCTCGGCCTGCAGCTTGGCTTCGAGTTCGGCATACTGCTGCTGAAGCGCCTCGAGCGATTCCTGCGCTCGCGAGACATCGCCCGCCTGCTGGGCGGCGCGCCCGGCACCCCGTGTGGCAGTGGCAACCTTGCCAAGCGTGCCGACACCAACCTTGCCGCGCCCGAAGATGGCGCCAAGAATGGCCCCACCCACCGAAATGGCCGTGTCCATCTTGGCCTGCGAGGCCTGTTGCGACTCGCGTTGCACCGTTTGCTCCGCGCGGCGCAGCTTGTCCTGCATGGCCGCGAGTTTGGTCGCGTACTTGCCGCGGAGCACTTCGATTTTCGCGTCACGAGCTTCGTGCGAAAGCACTTGCAGGCGAATGCGGAACTGTGCTTCGCTTTCGCCGGGGTTGGACGTGGTCTTGAAGGCGGCGCTGCGGAACAGCGTGATCTGCTCGTTGGTCACGATCCACTTTTGCAGCGTCTTCGTCCACACCGCGTAGTTCTTCACGGTTGTGGCGGCCGTCGGGACGGCACCGAAGGCCGCCCCATCGCGAGGGCTCTTTTCCAACAAGGACGGCTCGATCTCTACGCGTTCGGCGCTGTCCCACTCGAGCGAGATCGGTCCGTCTTCGACCGGTGCGAGCAGCGAAACACGACGCTGCTCGGTGACCCCCAGCTTGACATTGGCAAAGCTCACGTCGGCAAGTCCCAGGACGACGGGATTGTACTGCAACGGGCCACGATGCTGCTGCAGTGGCGGCAGGTAGAACTGCGCAATCTCGTGGGGGAGTACCGGCACGCGCGTCGCGGCGGCGTCGAGTGCCCCGAGGCTTCCGCCGGTGCTGTTGCTCGATGCAGCGGCCAGCGGCGCACTGCTGCCGGACACCGCCGCCGATGTCGACGGCGCACTGCTCTGCGCCGTGACGCTGCGAATCTGATCGCGCGTCATGGGGCCAGCGAGATACGACAGTGTCCACCGGGTCTCGAACGTCACGGGCGCCGGTTCGTGGACGCTGTGCAGCAGGAAGACGCGCTTGCCGAGTCCGGCGATCGTCTGTTCCATGGCCGATTTGTCGAAGGGCTGCCCTCCGCTGACGCCCTCGAGTCCTTCCATGACACGCATCTTGTCGCGCTCGGTCTGCAGGCGCCCGATGAACCACGTGCCGGTGTTGGACAACCCACGATAATCCAAGTCGACGGGATTCTGCGTCGCGAGCACCACACCGAGGCCATACGCGCGCGCCTGCTTGAGCAGCGTAAGCAGCAGCACTTTGCTGGGCGGATTCGCCACCGGTGGCATGTACCCGAACAATTCGTCGATGTACAAGATGGCGCGCAACGATCCGGTGCCGGGCTGGGTGCGTACCCACGCAATGATATCCGCCAGCAGGAGCGTCATGAAGAACATGCGCTCGGCGTCGTTGAGGTGCGCAATCGAGATAACGGAGCCGCGCGGCTTGCCACTGGGCTCGTACAACAGTGAGGCCGTGTCGAGCGCCTCACCCTGCATCCACGTTTTGAATCCGGGAGAGGCGAGCAGGTTGTTGAGCTGCATGGCCAACGCCATGCGATCCTTGGGTGGGAACACCGTATCGAGCGGCATGACGCCGACGGTGCTGAACGGTGGATTCTGAATGCCGCCAATGAGTGCAGCAAGGTCGAGGCTCTGCCCCTCCTGCCACGCGTGATGCAGCAGGTTCGAGAGCAGAATGTGCTCGCGGCTCGAGAGCGGATCGGCCTCGATGCCGAGCAGGGCGAGGAGCGACGTGGCCGTCGCACTCACCCGCTCCTGCAACGCTTCGGCGTCGTCGCGTACCGCGGCCGGCGGCGCGTCGAAGGCCTTGAGCAGCGACAGCGGGCGGCCGGCCGTGCTCCCCGGCGTGTAAATCGTGATGTCGGCGGCGTCGCGATAGCGCTGAATGCGCGCACCGTCCTGCTGCCATCCCTCGAGACCGTTCTTCCACAGCGATGCCTGTTGCTCGGCGAACTGGTCGGCCGTCATGCCGGCGTTCGTGGCCTGCTGTGGGTCGACCCACGGGCGGAAGTCGTTGGCGACCAGCGACGGAAAGCGCAGGGCCAGGTTGCCGAGATCGCCCTTCGGATCGACGGCGATGACCGGCACCTTGTCGATGAGCGCTTCTTCGATGAGCCCGACGCCCAAGCCCGTCTTGCCACTGCCGGTCATGCCGATGATCACGGCGTGCGTCGTCAGGTCCTTGGCATCGTACAGCACGAGATCGTTGCTGCGCGTGCGCGACGGAATGTCATAGCGCTTGCCGAGGTAGAAGGCGCCGAGAGTTTCGAAGTCCGTCACCGACATGGTACAGTCCTGGAAAAGGCGGAGCGAGAGCGGAGAGAATCGGAAGGTGGTCGTACAGGGCGTGCGGACCGTCGCGGTCAATGCGTTACGATGTACTCGGCGATGCTGCGCGCGTGGCGGCGTAGACGATCGACCTCGTAATCGCGCACCGTGCCGGTCGCGCCGTCGACGAGCTTGCGGCGCGACGCTACGGAATCGCCGCTGAACTGCAGCATGATCTGTACGGTGGATGGCGCCGGGGTTCGGTCGGGGTACTGCATGAGTTGCGTGCTGGTCTCATCGATCTGCACGGGTGTCGCGGTGGCGTCATAGCGGAGCGTACGCTCGCCGCGACCATCGGTGCCGAACGTGTAGCGTTCGGTGATGGTCGCGACGCGGCCATCCAACGTAGTGGCGCTCCACGCGATCTTTTCGTCGCCATCCTGCCAGGTGCCTTGGCGCGCGGCGTTGCCCTCTGGCGTCGCGTCGTGTGCGACGGTGGCGGCGCTGCTCTCGTCGGCGGGTTGCTCATCGCCGCGGCCACACGCCACGAGGGTTGGCAACGCGAATGCCACTGCGCAGAGACGGCGCAGCGCGCGCGTGCGTAGACGATACGGAAGCATGCTGCAATCTACTTCCGATGCGTGCGCTTGGGGTGTCCGCGCGGGGGCGCGAGTACGGGCTAGACCGGCGTCGGTTCCGGGCGCAGCGGCTGCAACAGGCGACGCACTTCGGCATTGGCGTCGACCCGATGCTGGAGCTCCCGCACCACATCCAGATGGTCGGTGAGATTGCCGGGTGCGGTCTGCGACGCCTCGAGCCGCAACAGGTCGAGGCGGATCGCCTCGAGTGCGGCGATAGTGGTGCCGAGGCGCGCGCGTACCTGCGCATGCTCCGCCTGCAGGGCGGTGAGGCGTCGCTGCGCGTCGGTGTCATCGCTGGGGGCACGACGGAGCACACGCTGCTCACCGGACAATGCGTCGGCGCGCGTTCGGAGGACGACCGCCTCGGCGGCAAGCGCCTCGGCCGCGGCGGGCACCGCGGCGAGGTCGTGCTGCACGCTCCGTGGCAGACGCGCAAAGATGTCGTGCGCGGCACGGTCGAGGAGCAGTTCTGTCGGCGCGTTGGCGGGCACGGCCCGCGTGCGTTCGGTCGCACGGGCGCCGCCGAGCCACCGAACCACACGCGCGGCCAGCGGTTGGCGCACGAATGCGTAGAACCAGCTGGTCTGCCCGGAGCTGTTGCGCATGCCGGTGATGGCCCGATGAACCAAAAGCGGCGGGGCTATCCACGTGAGGAGGTTTCCCGCCAGCTCGACCATGCTGGGCAACCCCACGGTATCCACTTGTGCCTGCAGCAGGGCGAGCGCAAAGCCGGTACCCAACAGCGCCATCCCTTTGAGCGGACCCACCGGCATGAATGGTTCGGCAGGCGGAGGGGCAAGCGCGTTGGCCACATCGTCGGGGCGAACGCCCTGTTTGAGCGCGCGCCGAGCGGCGAGCAGTGTTTCGCCGCCACGTAGCGCAATGGCGATACCGAACATGGTGAGCACCGCTTGGGCAAGGCCGATCATCATGTGCCGTCCCAAGGTACGCGCATCCTCACCGGCTACCAGAAAGACCGAGGTCAGCGCCAGCGCAACGAACCAGTCCATCAGCGACATCGTACTCACGGCCCCTGCGCGTGCTTGCCGTGCCTCAATGGGAAGCTCGCCTCCGTCCGGAGAGCGTGTGAGCGCGGCGACAAAGGCGGCGGCGCTGTCGTAGCGATCGTTGGTGCGTACGGCGAGGCACTGCTCAATCGCGTCGGCGAGTGTCGGCGGCAGCGAGCGGGCGCGCTCGCGCAACGACAGCGTGGGCGTGGTGCGCGGCTCCGCCACGAGGGCGATGGCGTTGGCGCCGTTGTACGGGTACGTGCCGGTTGCGGCGAGATACAGGGTTACACCAAGCGCGTACAGATCGGCGCGGCCATCGAGACGTTCGCCAAGCGCCTGCTCGGGGGCCATGAAGCGCGTCGTGCCCGCCACGTCGTCGCCACTCGCCGATATATCACCGCCCACGGCAATACCGAAGTCGGCAATGAGTGCGCGGTCCGTGCCATGTTCGAGCAGAATGTTTTCGGGCTTGACGTCGCGATGAATGACGCCGCGTTCGTGCGCGTACGACAACGCCCACCCGACTTCACTGCCGATGCGTCGGATCTGCTCGGCAGAGAGCGTGCCCACTCGTCGCAATCGGTCGGCGAGCGTTTCGCCGTGCACATACGCCATGACGAACCACGCAAGCGCGCCGTCTTCGGCGACCTCGTGGATGGGCACGATGTGCGGGTGAAAGCATTGCGCCGCGAGTCGCGCTTCCCGGAGAAAACGGCGACGCATGTCGTCGCGGCTGGCCAGAGCGGGTGCCAGCAGCTTGATGGCTACGGGACGCTCGAGAATGACATCGCGCGCGAGATACACCACGCCCATGCCGCCCCGACCGAGTTCGCTTTCGAGAGAAAAGCGTCCGGCGACGGCGGCCTGCAGGGCGAGAAACGATGGATCGGAGGCGGAGCGCGTATCGGTCACGCCGGTCTCTACGGAAACAGGGCGCGGTCAGGTTTCGCGACCGTGCCGCGGCTCCATCAGAATTCGCGGCGCTTCATTTCCTTGAAAATTTCCTTGGCGTCGGAGTCGTCGGCTTCGACGGCACTGCGCGTGGCTTGCAGGGTGGGGTCGTACGCCTGCTTGGTGGGCTTCTTGACCTGTGCGGCCTTGGCCTGCGTCTTCTTGAGCAGGGACTTGAGTTGGTTGTCCTTCATGGCGCGACTCCTGATTGGCTGGGGGACCTGCCTTGGACGTTGCCGCCGGAACGCGGCGCTGTAAAGCCCGCGTTTGGTGACGTTCGTAACAAGGAGGGCGTGGCCGGCGGCTGGGGCCGCCTGGGAGAGCGCCCCACGGCTGTGAGGATCAGCCCGATGGTGGCGTCACCGGCGGGGGTGCGTGGCGACAGCGGTTCGAAGTGCCCACCTGGTACGATGACGACTACCGCGGCGGAATCGTTCGCCTGTTGGGCGGCCGCCCGGTAACTCTCGAGGACCGCAACAGGCGCAATGGCGTCCTGAGCGCCGGCGAGGTGGACCGTGCGGACGCGCGTTGGGACTCGACGAATTGGCGAGGCCTCACGGACCCGTTCGGGGAGTGTCGCCGGCGGGCCACCCAGCAGCATGCCGACGCCGCGGCCGCAGCCTTGCCCGGACCGTTGGGCGAACTCTTCGAGATCGACCACGCCGCCAATCGAAAGGACACCGCGTACCGGCAACGGTACGCCTCCGGCGAGCGCACTGCCCGCTGGCAAGGAGGGCCGACCCGCCAGCCAGAGCGCCAGCTGTCCGCCAGCGGAGTGACCCACCAGGACGACGCGGGTGGTATCGATGGGGTGAAGGCGCGCGAGCACGCGTACGTAGTCGGCGGCGTCGGCGGCATCGCGGAAGGTGCCGGGCCATCCGCCACCCGGATTGTCAGAGCGGCGGTATTCCACGTTCCACGTAGCGATACCCTGGGCGGTCAGCGCGTCGGCCAGCGGCGCCGTGTTTCGCAATGTGGCAAACGGTGCAATCCAGCATCCGCCGTGCAGAATGACGGCAATGGGTACGCGCTCGCTGCGGGCGTCGGCGGGCAGTCGGAGTTCACCGAATTGCAGCGAGTCCGTGCCGTACGCGATGCGTTGCCAGGGCTGTTGCAGCGGGAGCGTGTCGATGTCGCCGGCGCGCAGCAGACGCGGGCTGGCGGCGGGGGGCTGCGCCGCCGCGACCGAGGCACACACCAGCATGGCCGCGATAGGCAGCCAGGTGAATCGTGCCCGCACCCCGGGGCGATTCGCGGAAGCAGGCAAGGACGATGGCGCGTGGTGAATGGGCATGGACTGAAGCTGCCGGTGCCCTTTCCAGACGTCCAGTCGTCCCCCTGGCGAGTGTGACGAGAGCGTGACGGGTCGTCCCGAAATTTCAGTATTGACGGTGTGATCCGTCCGCGCTAACGTCTTGCAGCACTCAGATCATGATGGGCGCGCCACGGCGCGGGAACGCAGGAGCAGGCGACTTCGGGGACCTGGCTAAGTGCGGGTCCCTTTTTCGTGGAAGTCCATCGCGAAACGATGCTTGGCAAGCGTTGCACGACGATTGCTAACCCGCGCGGGGGAACGGTCCGCGAATCAACACGAGTGCTCGGTGCGTACGGCAGGGCCGGACTCCGAACACCCAGTAACACACAGGAGTAGTGCCATGCGTACGACCGGCAAGGTGAAGTGGTTCAACGACGCCAAGGGCTTTGGCTTCATTACGCCCGATGACGGCTCGAAGGATTGCTTCGTTCACCATTCGGCCATCCAGGGCGGCGGTTTCCGCACGCTGGCCGAAGGCGAGCGTGTCGAATTCGACATCGTGCAGGGCCAGAAGGGCCCCGCGGCCGAGCAGGTCACGAAGCTCCGCGGTTAATTCCGCCGCTTCACCGAACTCACAACGGGCCACCAGTCTTCGGACTGGTGGCCCGTTGTGTTTCTGCGCCTCACGTGTGCACTCGCCATCGTGGATAGATTGCAGAAATGACTTCGTTGCCCACCGGCCATCGTGCCGCTCGTGATTTGCTGCGGCAGATGCACCGTACGGTTGCCGAGGCCCGCGATCATGCCGTGGCCAGCGACGGACGACCGACGCATACCGCCGAGACGGTGCCAGTGGCGTTGGTCCCACGCAATGGCGCCCGCATGCGTCGCACCGCCGCGCGCCGCCATGCGATGCTGGCGCAACGAATCCGCGAACTGCTTGTCACCATGCGGCAGACAGGGCCCGAGCAGGATGACGGCTTCATCGAGCAGCCGGCGCCGCTGACTGTGGCGGAAACGCGCGTGGTGATTGCCGTGTGCAGTGCCTGCAAAGGAGCGTGTTGCGCCGCGGGACGGGAGCATGCGTTTCTGCGTGTGCGCACCATGCGCGAGTTTGCGGCGGCGCATCCGACGTTGCGCGACGACGAGATCGTGCAGGCGTATCTCGCATACCTACCCGATCGCGCGCTGCATCCCGGGTGCGTGTATCAGGGGCTGCAGGGGTGCACGCTCCCACGCCACATGCGCAGCGCCATTTGCAACAGCTATCTGTGCACGGGTTTACAGGCGGCGGTCGATGCCGCAACGCCACACACGGTTGGCGTCTTCATCGCGCATCGCGACGGCGTGCATGTGTCCGGCGGTCGTCTACGCGCATTGCCAGTGCTCGACTGAACGTCGGACGGGCCACGGGCAGCCCGAACGTTTCAGTCGTCAGTAGAAAGGGGTCAGAGTCAAAAAAGTAGTAGAAAGGGGTCAGAGTCAAAAAGCAAAAAAAGGGTCAGCGTCGTTAGTTCAACGACGCTGACCCCTTTTTTGACTCTGACCCCTTTTTGAAACTGGAGCGTTACTTGATGTCGCTGTTGCCGCGGTAGTAGTCGCCGATCAGGTGCTCGGCGAAATACTCCATGAGCATGCGCTGGTTGTACGTGCCCACGGCGCCACGGTAGCCGTGGGGTTCGCCCGGATAGACGTAGAAGTCGAAGCGCTTGTTGGCCTTGATCAGCGCGTTGGCCAGACGGATGGTGCCGCCCGGGTGCACGTTGTTGTCGAGGTCACCGGTGATGAGCGCCAGGTTGCCCTTGAGGTTGCCGGCCAGCTCATCGTTGGTCGGGACGCGGATCTCGAAGCGCACGTTGTCGTAGTTCGTCGAGTCCTGCACCACTTCACGGGAGGCCGTGGCACCGTTGCCGGCACCTGGTCCGCCACGACGCTGTGCGGCACCTGCCGCGGCACCGCCGCGCGCAGCCCCACCACGGGCGCTGTCGGCCTTGGCCACGACCTTCACACCGTGGTTCCACTCGCTCCAATTCTGGTTGTAGATGTTGTTGTCGTGGTTGCCCGATTCCGACCAGCCCACCTTGAAGAATTCGTTGTACGGCGGCAGCAGCATGGCCGCGGCGGTCATGAAGCCACCACCCGAGTGGCCGAAGATACCGACCTTGTCGATATCCATGAACGCATGACGTGCCGCGAGCTGTTCGAGCGCCGACTTCTTGTCGGCGAGCGCGTAGTCGCGAAGGTTGCCGTAGCCGTAGCGGTGGTATGCCAGCGAGCGCAGCGGCGAACCGCCACGGTGACCGACTTCGACCACGATGAAGCCGAGCTGCGCGAGCTGCATGAGCGGCGTGCGCACGCTGAAACCGGTCGTGAACGCTTCCGTCTGCGGGCCCGGATACACGTAGGTGATGACCGGGTACTTCTTGGTGCTATCGAAGTCGAACGGCTTCCACATGTTGCCATACAGTTCCGTCACGCCGTCCGCCGCCTTCACGGTGAACGTGCTCGCGAACTTGAAGCCGACTTCCTTGAGCTTCGACAGGTCCATCTCTTCCAGCTTCGTCAGCACGCGGCCCGTAAGGCCATCACGCACGACACTCACCGGCGCCTGATCCATCTTGGAGTACGTGTCGTACACGTAACGTCCCGACGGCGACACCACACTGGGGGTGCCGTTCTCGCCGAGCGTGAGCGCGTGGTGCGCATCGCCGGCGTCGAGCAGCGTGAGGCCGGTGCCGTTGCCGTTCACACGATACAGGTGCGTCTGGTACAGCTGCTCACCGGGCTCGCGGCCCTGACCGGAGATCCACACCTGCTGCGTCGTGGAGTCGATCTTCACGAGCGAGTTCACGTTCCACTGACCCGTGGTGAGCGGCATCTTTTCGCCACCATCGAAGCCATACACGTAGAACATGCCCCAGCCGGTCTTCTGTGACCACCAGAGGAAGTCGCCGCCTTTCTTGAGGTAGCGGACGGGCTTGGGCTCGAGCGCGGCGCCTTCGATGGCGTCCGCGAGCAGCGTCTTGATACCGCCGCTGGCGAGATCGATTTCGACGAAGTCGACGGCGCGCTGCGGACGGTCGCGGCGCACGATGCGCAGCTTGTCACCGCTGATCGGCCAATGCACATCCTGGATGGACTGGTCCTTCCACTTGCGCACGTTGATCTGCTTGACCGCCGCGTCGCCGCGACGATATACCCACAGTTCACTCTGCGTGACGTTCTCTTCGCCCGGCATCGTGTACTTGTAGCGCAGCAGTACGGGGCGCGGATTCGCAAGCACGTTCACGAGGAACAGGTCCTTCACCTTGCGCTGATCGCGGCGCACGAAGGCGAAGCTCTTGGAGTCGGGTGACCAGATCACGTTCGCCCGCACCCGCATGTCGCGGCTGTTGGCGTCCTCCTGGTCATCGTCGCCCTCACCCTGCTGTCCGCCGCCACCGCCAAGCGCATTGAGCTGACGTCGGTTCTCCGTCGTGTCGCGCGCGCCGAACGAATAGTCCTCGACGCCGTCGGTGCTGATTTTCGTCGTGTCGCCCTTCTTCACGTCGACGATGAACAGGTTATGCTCGCGCGCGAACGCGAAGACAGTGCTGTCGGGAGAGAAGTTGCGGAACTCGCGACCGCCACCGCCGCCGAACCCGCCACCACCACCGCCGCCACCGCCAAAGCCACCACCCGTCTCACGCTCTTCGTCGTCCGGCGGCGGGGCATTGCGCACCACACGACCGAGCGACTTGAGCTGCTCGGTGGCCAGCGTCCACTCGTACCGTGTGCTGTCGGTAGTGAAGCGGAACGCCTTGTGGTTCTTGAGGAACGTGATCGTCTGGAACGGCAGATTCGTCGCGTCGTACGGCTTCTTGCTGAGGAGCGTGAGCTGTTCGGCGAGCTTGCTCACATCGAAGAGCGGACGCTTGGTGCCGCCGCTCGGCGACGGCACGTACAACATGAAGCGCGAGCCGTTTCGGTCGCGCCAGTTGTAGTACATGGTGTCCGACTTGCCGAGGAAGCGCGGCTGGACACCGAACGTGTAGGTGATGCTGCGCGTCGCGGCCGCCGAGAAGCGGTTGGCGAGCGCCCAGTTGGCCTTGACCACCCGATTTTCGTCGGGCTGGCTGGCCTGCGGATTGTTCTGCGCGCCGAGGGTCGACGTCGCCGCGCCTAGCAGCATCAGGGCACTGACGAGGCGGCGGTGGGGGAATGACATGAAGCAAGCCTCCGGAGGGTGAGATAACACCCTAAATACTACTTGTCGGCGCGCCCCGTTGAGACTCGGCCCCCTTATGGCTGGCGTTCTACGAACCGGGTCGTGAAGACCGGCTGGACCCATGCCACCCGGCCAGCCGAATCGATGATCCGCGCTCGCACGTACGTTTCGTCCCCGCGCAGCGTGTACGTCGGGGTAAGCGACTTGTCGGTGCCCAGGAGACGGCCGTTGGCGCCGATGAACTGGGTGGTGTATTTGAAGTCGCCTTCGCGCTGAATCTGGATGGTGAGCACCGTCTCCGTCGCACGCACGTCCCGCAGGACCGGTCCGCTGCTTGCGTAGAAGTGCCCGGCGTCGAGCGCCTCGACGATGGCGCGTCCGTTCAGCGACGGGGTGCGCACCACGACCCACCCGCGCCCGGGATTGGCGCGATCGGGGGCGAACTCGCCCTGAAAGTTGTGGGCGTCGTCGACGGCGATGCCGAAGATGCGCTTGCCGCGGGTCAGCAGCGCATCCCACGCATCTTCCATCCCTTGACTGTCGCCGCCCCCCTCGTTGTGCACGATGGGGTGGCCGTTATGAATCTCGATGAGCCGGTCGTTCTTCATGCGCCAGAGCACGGTGGTGTCGATGCTCCAGCGGAAGTTCGGGTGATTGATGTGCGGAATCGCGCGCTCGGCGCGAATGGCATCGATGGTTTTCTGCACCGTTTCGAGGAGCGAACTCCCAGTTGGCGCGGGAATGACGCGCGTGATGTCGAGCGCGTTGATGTGCACCGACGCGGCGCCGAAGGCCGTCGTGACCTCCTCCCCGGGTATCAGCAGAAACGAGGAGTCGACGAGCGAGGCCAGCGTCGCGGGATCGGTAAAGACATTGTGGTCCGACAGCACGAGAAAATCGTACTTGTGTTGCTTGTACCAGCGCGCGACCGGCTCCGGTGGGGTATCGCCGTCCGAGTTGGTGGTATGCGTGTGGGTGTTGCCTTTGAACCAGCGCGCGTTGGCCGGTTCGGCCTGCACCACGAAACGGGCGGGCAACGCCGCCTGTGCTTGCGCAGACGCGAAGATGGCAGCGCCACTCGCGAGCAACAGGTGCCAAGTGAGCGCAATCGTGAGTCGCGCGTGCGCGGTACGGGG
>JAIXTI010000152.1 GCA_027484025.1 bacterium | reverse complement strand
GTCCCTTGCCCCCGTCGATGACGGCCAGGTCCGGCAACGGCTTCTCTTCCTCGAGTCGACGCCGGAAGTATCGTGTCACCACTTCGTGCATCGACTTGAAGTCGTCGTTGCCTTCAAAGATCTGAATCTTGAACTTGCGGTACTCACCACGCTTGGGACGCGCGTTCTCGAACCAGACCGCGCTCGCCACCACATCGGTGCCTTGCGCGTGGGAGATATCGAAGCACACCAACGAGCGCGGGAGCCTGGGGAGTCCCAGCTCGCGCTGTAACTCGTACACCGGATCGGCGGCGCGTTCATCGGCTTCCAGCGACGCGAGCTTGAACTCCTCGAGCAAATGCTGCGCGTTCTTATCGGCAAGATCAACGAGCGCACGGCGTGGACCACGTTGCGGCACTCGCACCTTGGTCCCTTCGAGTGACGCCTCCAGCATTTCGCGATCCTCGAAATCGAACGGGACCAGCAGATCGCCGGCTCGCGCATCGGCCATGCGATACCACTGTGACAGCGATGCCCCGAGCACCGCGCCATCATCCTCACCTTCGGCGTGCTCGAGCAAGCGATGATCGCGGGCCAGCAATTTGCCACCGCGGATCCGCATGACGACGACGCACGCATCGGCGCCATCCCGAGCGTACCCCACGACATCACGATCCCCGCCTTCGACTTCGAGCACCACTGTCGGCTCTTCCATCTTCTCGAGATGGCGAAGCGCATCGCGCAGTTCACCGGCACGCTCGAAGTCGAGGCGTTCCGACGCCTCCATCATGCGGTCGCGCACATGCCGCACGACATCGCCCGTACGCCCCTCGAGGAACCAGAGCACTTCGTCGATCATCGCACGATAATCGTCGGTACCCTGATAGCCGACGCACGGGGCCTTGCAGCGCTTGATGAAGTAGTCGAGGCACGGCCGTTCCGGCGCCTCGCGTGGCAACGCGTAGTGACACGACCGGACGGTGAATATCCGCTTCACCACATTCAACGCGCGTCGCATCGCGCCGACATCCGTGTACGGACCGAAGTAGCGAGCACCGTCCTCTTGCAGCCGCCGCGTGACGATCACGCGCGGGAACGGCTCCTGTACCGTGACCTTGATGTACGGATACGACTTGTCGTCACGGAGGGCAATGTTGAACCGCGGACGATATTCCTTGATCAGGGTCGCTTCGAGGATAAGCGAGTGCGCCTCGCTCGGCACCACAATCGTGTCGAGGTCCTGGACCTTGCGCAACAAACCACGCGTCTTCGGGCTCGCGTCATGATCGTGTGCCCAATAACTCCGGACGCGCGAGCGCAACCGTTTGGCTTTGCCGACGTAGAGCACGCCGCCGTCGGCGTCCTTCCACAGGTAGACGCCAGGAGATTCCGGCAAATGCGGCAAACGTCTCGCGACCGCGAGCGGCATCCCCCGATCGAGCGCTGCCCGAGTCCACTCGTCATCCGGAACGGGCAAGGCATCGATCGAGACCGAGGCGACAACGTCGGCCGACGGTGCGAGTTCATCCGACATACGTCCCCCTCAACCTCTCGCAGATGGACGGACAGGCCGACGCAACCAGCGCGCGGCCTCGGCAGATCCCATCCACCACGCTACCACCAGATACGTCACGCCGAACGCGGCCAACACGGGCAATGCGGCGAGCCGCACATGCCATGCACTCAGCACACTGTGGTGCACCAATCGTGCTCCCCAACCAACGAGGGCTGCGCAGAGAGACGCGGTGACAATGCGACGCGTGCCGTACCACATGGCGGGCGTGTAGAGCGTGCCCAACCGCTGCCGCAGTCCACTGGCGAGCACCGCCAGATTCACATACGAACCCAGCGCCGACGCGAGCGCAATCCCGGCGGTAGCGTACGGCGACGCACGCAGTGGGACGGCAATGCTGACAGCAGCGACCGCCGACACGACGATGCTCGCCAGCGAGGCGCGCAACGGAGTCCGGTAGTCCTGCAATGCGTAGTACGCCGAGCCCAACAACTTGACCGACCCGAAGCTCACGAGGCCAACGGCGTATCCCGCCAGCACCGTGTGCACGATGCGCTGCTCGGCGGCGCCGAAGCGCCCTGCACGATACAACAGCCCGATGCAATAGTCGCCAACAACCATGAAGGCGACCGCGCTCGGCACGATGTAGAACAGGATGCGCTGCCAGCCGCCGCGCAGCCGTTCGCGCAGAGCGTCGAGCGCCAGCGCACCGGAATCGCGCGAAAACTCCGGCAACGAGGCCGCCGCGACGGACACGCCGAACAGCGAGACCGGGAGCAGCGCCAGCGTGTTGGCATACGTGATGTTCGTCGCGGCGCCCGCTGGCAGGTACGAGGCGATCTGCAGATCGACGAATCCGGAGATCTGCACGACCCCAAGCGCCGTGACCACCGGCACGACGTTACGGAGTGTCTGCGCTACCCCCTCGGCGGCTCGGTCGAGGGTCGGGCGCAGCGGACCCGTCAATCGCAACACCTCGGGAAGCTGGCCGATCACCTGCAAGCAGGCACCGCCCAGAGTGGCCCACGAAAGCCACAGCGAGAGCTGCTGCATGTCGCGCGCGCGTGGACCACCAACGAGCAGCAACACGATCTGCGCGACGGACCAGAGGGCAGCGCTGGCGTACGACCAGAAGAACCGCCGATGCGAATTCTGCACACCGAGGCACCAGCCACTGAGCACCATGACACCGGTCATCGGGAACAGGACGCGCGTGAGACGCGTCGCCAGCGCGAGTGTCTCGGCGTCGAATCCTGGCGCAAGCGCCGCCGTGAGCCACGGCGCGGCCGCGATGCCGATCAGTGTGAGCGCGCTGACCCCGACGAGCAGAATGCCGAGGACGGCATTGGCGAGCGCGCGCGACGCAGCCACGTCGCCGCGTTCGAGCAGTCGGCTGTAGACCGGGACGAACGCCGCCGAGAGGGTCCCTTCGCCGAGCAGGTTCCGCATGGCATTCGGGATCTTGAATGCTGCGTTGTACGCGTCGGACGCTGCGCCAGCGCCGAAGTAGTAGGCGAACGCCGTATTGCGCAACAAACCGACAAGTCGGCTGATCAGAATGCCGGCGCCGACGACGAACGCAGAGCGTCCGCCTCCTCCCTCACTCATGCGCGATCCGCAGTGCCCGAGACCAGCGCCCGCGCATGTGGCCCAGCCGCCGTACACATCGCCGACAGCAGGTCGGGGCCGTATCTCGCGAGCAACGGCACGATGTTGAGCACGCGCTCGGGTGATTGCCCGTTGGGACGTAACGCCGCACGCAGCGCAGCCACATCGCGCAGCGCGTCGGTCTCGCGACGCTTGACACCGGCAACGAGGCGACGTTCGAATCGATCGAGGCGATGCCCAAGATCACGGGCGAGCCCCTGCACCACTTCCTGCGCCACGGGTGCACTCTCGCCCGTCAACGATTCGCGAAGAGCTCGCACCTGCGTATCGAGGGTAACGCGCAAACGCTCCATGGTATCAGCCACCGATTCATCGAGATGATCTCGAGCAACCTGTTGCTCGGCGGCATGTGGATCGCGGAGCGATGCGTCATCGAGTCCGAGCGATTCCTGGCGGACGAGCATGTCCGTCTCCACCAACTCACACGCCCAGCGCGGAGCCGCCACCGGTTCGGCCGCCTGCAGTGCCCGGGCCACCGGCAGGACCTGTGCGAAGTACGCGTACTCCCCGGGGCCGGCGAGATAACAAACGGTGGGCAACAGCGCGCGCTCCATGACGGGGCGCAACAGCACGTTGGCCCCCAGCGATCCCGCTTCGGCCTCACGCGCAACGCCGGCCGCACTTTCGACCGGCACGCGTTCACGCACCCGATTGACCTCATCACCCTGGCTCTCGAGCCACGAATGAAAGACCAACGACAGCCCTTCGACGACTTCCACCTGCGGCGCGAAGCCCGCCGCTTGGATCTCCTGCACGCGAATGCGGAGCGCCTCCTGCACCGCCGGCGCTGCCCGGAGCGCCTGTCGCAGAAAACCGTCGGCGTGCTGACGCAATGCAGGGTGCGCGGCATCAAGGACCGCGATGCCCATGGGCTCGAGCATGGCGCGCAACAACTGCACGTAGGCCGCCCCAATGGTCACGTGCGGCACGTACGCGGCGTCGACAGTGTCCAGCACCGACTGATGGGCCGCAGAGCCGCAGCCTGCCGCGAGGGCGCCCCGCGCCTGCCGCAGGTCGCCAAGAGCGACGTCGGCCATGGCGACCCCTTCGGTAGCCGGCCCGGCGAGGGCGGCGCGAAGCAGTCCCTTGGCTGTGGCGACATACGTGACCGCTGCCTCCATCCAATCCGCGTCGTCGGTGGCAGCCCAGAACACCGGTGCGACCGGCATCCCGGTGGACTGTTCGAGCTCGTTGGCGAACGCCAGCGCGCTCATGGCCTTGCTCCACGTGTACGTGGGGCCGCCGAACAGTCCCGGCTGCTGTCCGGTCGTGACCACGACGCCGCCCGCAGCCGCCTTGGCGAGCCGCTCCGCGGCCAACCCGGTCGCCGCGAAGGCCGGAGCCAGCGCCGTCAGCCAGTCGGTGCCGCGCAGCGACTCCCGGACGGCCTGGGCGTGCGCCGACCATTGCGCCGCCGATGTCGGCCGCTCCGCGTACCATTCGCGCCCGGCCGTCCCACTCTGCACGGCGCGCGACAAACGGCTCCCCCCGAGCGACACCGGGCGGATCTGTAGCGCAGCGTCGGTGCCGACGGTGCCATAGGTCGGTGAATCCACGTGGCTCACAGTCACGGACAACTCATCACGAAAGGTCACGGGTCATGGCCGGCCGAGGAAATCACTTGTGGTAAGGCTCCCCACGCATGATGGTGCCAGCTCGATACAACTGCTCGCCCAATACCAAACGCGCAAGCTCATGCGGCAACGTCCACGGCGCCAGTGACAGCCGGCGATTGGCGCGCTGAAGTACCGCCGGACCAAGCCCGTGCGCCCCGCCAATCACGAATGAGACGCTCCGCGCACGATCCCGCTGCTCCTGCAACCAGCTGGCGAACATCTCCGAATCCATCACGACCCCGCCTGGGTCGCAGGCCACGACCACGGCGTCCCCCGTCAGGCGCTCCGAGAGCCGCTCGGCTTCCTTGTCGCGCACCTGATCACTACTCAACCCCCGCCCCGGCTCCTCTTTGACCTCGAAGACGTCGAGCGGCCAGTAGCGGGCGGCCCGGGACTCGTAGTCCCGAATGGCATCGGCCAGCCCCGCGTGACGAGGCCGGCCGATAACCACCACGGAAACGCGCATCGCGGACCCGTCAGGCGTAGATGCCGCGCAGTCGGTGCACGGTCGCCACGCGGCTGATCGACAGCATGTAGGCAGCCGTACGCATGTTCACACGGTGCTGCTTGGAGAGCTGGAGCACATCACCAAAGCTGCGCGTCATGATGTCGCCGAGGCGCTCGTTGACGATGGCTTCACTCCAGAAGTAGCCCATGCGATCCTGCACCCATTCGAAATACGACACGGTGACGCCACCAGCGTTGGCGAGAATGTCCGGGATCACGAAGATGCCCTTCTCGTCGAGGATCGGATCCGCCGCTGCCGTCGTCGGACCGTTGGCGCCCTCGCAAATCACCTTGGCGCGGATGCGCGGGGCGTTCTTCGTCGTGATGACGTTTTCGAGCGCCGCCGGCACGAGCACGTCGACTTCGAGCGTCAGCAAATCTTCGGCGTCGATCATGTCGCCACCGGTGAAGCCTTCGAGCGACCGATGCTGCTGCACATGCTTGATCGCCGCATCGACGTCGATACCCTTCGCATTGTAGAACGCGCCGGCACGGTCGCTGATACCAACCACCTTCGCTCCCTGCTGCGCCATGAGCTTCGCGGCAATCGAGCCCACGTTGCCGAAGCCCTGCACCGCCACGGTCGCTCCGTTGATGTCCATGCCGAGATGCGCGAGCGCCTCCTTGGTCACGAGCATACAGCCGCGTCCGGTCGCTTCCTTGCGCCCCATCGACCCACCCATCTCCACCGGCTTCCCGGTCGTGACGGCGTTTTCCGTCCGCCCCACGTGCATGGAGTACGTGTCCATGAGCCACGCCATCACACGCTCGTTCGTGTTCACATCGGGCGCCGGCACGTCGGTGTCGGGACCGAGCAATGAGATGATGCCTTTGGTGTAGCGGCGCGTCACGCGTTCGAGTTCACCGACACTCATGGACAACGGATCGCAGATCACGCCACCCTTCGCCCCGCCGAACGGCAGGTTGACGACCGCGCACTTCCAGGTCATCCACGCCGCGAGCGCCTTCACTTCTTCGAGCGTGACGTTCATGTCGAAGCGGATGCCGCCCTTCGCGGGACCGCGCGACGTGTTGTACAGCACGCGATACCCCGTGAACACCTCGACGTCACCGTTGTCCATCATGACGGGAACGGACACGATGAGCTGCTTTTCAGGATTGCGGAGGATCTTGTAGATACCGGGCTCGAGGTCAAGCAGCTCGGCGGCACGGTCGAAGCGCGACATCATCGCTTCGAACGGATTCTCTTCGTTGAGGAACCGATCCTTGTCCGGACGAACGATACTGTCCGTCGGAAGTCGGAGGAGGTCGAGAGCCATTGGGCGGGGAGTTCAGGGGGGCCGACTTAGCCGGCGGTGGGAACCGTGGCCGTGCGCGCCACCAGAACCCGGTCGCATTCACGCTCCAGGACCTCGGCGCCTCGATCAACCACGAGTGTCTGAGAAACATACCAAAGCGGCACGGCTTCGCGAGGCCAAAGGGGGCCCAGTTTGACCGCGTCTTTCAGCGTACACAGGACCCCGCTGCTCCCCCGGGCATCTCGGGACAGCTGGGCTGCATCCGCCGCGGTGAAGGCGTGGTGGTCCGGAAAGCGCAGATGGCGGACCAACTGCACACCATGCGCGACGACCTGCTGCTCGAACGCATCCGCATCAGCGATGGCGGACGTGAGCAGCATGGCGCGCCCGCGAACCCATTCCATCCCGTGTTCCTCGACCTCGGGAAGCGCGCGCGTCCCATTTTCTGAAACGACACGGCGAACGCCGGCGGGTACGAGGCGTACGACTGCCACGGGCAGGTCGGCGCGCACCGCAAACGCGGCCGCGCAAACCGCATCGACCTGTCGTGCGCTGGCCGCCTTCACGGTAATGATCAGCGCCGTGGCGCGTCGCAGCGCCGTGAGACTCTCGCGATATGGTCCGGCGGGGAGCATCCGCACCGAACCGTCAAATCGATCCGCGCTGATGAGCACGATGTCCGACACGCGCGGCGCACGGCGATGCTGGAAGGCGTCATCGAGCACGGCACAATCAGCCTGCGACGCCTTCGCCTCGCGAAGCGCCGATACCCGATCGGGATTGACAAGCACGCGCAGTTCCGGCGTGAGCAACTGATGCACCTTCCATTCGTCGTCGCCATAGCCCCGCAACACCAACGCCGGATTCGCCCCGCGCTCGCGCAGCCGGCTGGCAAACCAGGATGAGACAGGCGTCTTGCCGGTGCCACCGACCGTGAGATTCCCAATCGACATGGCGGGGATCGGCGGACCCAGCACAGCGCTGCGATCGAACCCGGCATTGCGCCAGGCAACGCCACGGGCGAAGAGCCAACTGAACGGGGCCAGCGCCGTACGGCATGCCGCTGCCCCCCTGCTGTTGGCGTACCACACCCACTCCGCCGCTGAGCGCCGTCCCGCATCGGTGAACATGGTGCGCGTCAGTACGAAGAACGCGTGGTGGAAGTACTGCTCGTCGCGAGGGCGTCCACTCTCGCCCGATCTTCGTGCATGTATTCCGCGAACTCTGCGGTGCGCGCAGCGACGGCACGAATGTCCTCGCCGGCAACATTCCGTGGTGCGCCGTACAGCACCGTGATCCTGGCAAAAGGTTTGGGAAGTTCGAACGCGTCCCAACTCCCGAAGCGCCAAGTACGATCCACGTGCGCGGTGATCGTCACGATCGGCACGCCGGCCCGATGCGCCAGGATGAGCGCACCGGGCGCAAAGCTGTGTCGGGGCCCGCGCGGACCGTCGGGCGTGAACGCCATGTTGGTGCCACCCTTGACCACCTGCACGGCCTCGAGCAACGCGCGCGTACCACCACGAGACGACGATCCGCGCACGCCGAACATGCCGAACTGTTCGAGAATGCGCGTGATGATCTCGCCATCCTTATGCTCGCTCACGAGAACGCCCGTGCGTACCGTGTGTTTCCACAGCAGCGGCAACATCTGGCCGTGCCAAAGAGTGTAGACGACGGCGCCATCGTGACCGCCGGGACGCAGCGCATTATCACGACCGTGCGTGGTGACACGCCACGTCTTGCCGAGCAGTTGAATGAGGAAGCCACCCAGCGTGATCGAGAGCCGCGTCTTCCAATCGAGCGCAACACGGGGCACCCCGTCATCGGCGGCCGGCGTCGTCATGTGCCAAGCATCCCGACGATCATTTCGGCGACGCGCCGTGATGCACCCGGTGTACCCAACTGACTTCGCACATCGGCGAGTCCCTGTTCGGCCAGTGCGCGCTCCGGACTCCTGGTATCGAGCAAGGGCAGCAACGCATCGGCAACCGTTCCGGGTACGAAACGTTCCTGCACGAACTCTTTCGAGACCTCGCGACCCGCCACCACGTTTACCAGTCCGATGTGGGGGATCTTCACGACGCGCTTCGCGATGGCGTAGGTGATGGGACTGGTCTTGTAGCCAATGACGTGTGGCAATCCGGCCACTGCGGCTTCGAGCGTATTGGTACCACTCTTGAGCAATCCGGCAGTCGCTGCCCGCTGCACCACGAACGACGCCCCGTGTACCAATGGAAATGGGCACTGGGCGGGATCGATGGTTACCGTCGGGGCGACGCCAACGACGATCTGCACGTCCGGCCGGCGGTGCTGCACTTCACGCGCGGCTGCAACGAATGGTTCCAGGTGTCGTGCGATTTCGGCTCGGCGGCTCCCGGGAAACACCGCGAGGACCGGGCGCTGCGGATCGAGCCCGAGCTGCGCGCGCGCGGCAGCCACGGACGGCAACGACTGCGCGCGATCGAGGAGCGGATGACCGACGAACGTGGCATCCACCCCATGCTGACGCAGCAACGCTTCTTCGAATGGCAGAATGGACGCCGCCTTCGTCACCAAGCGCGCAATCTTCGGAAGTCGATCGGCGCCCCATGCCCACACCTGCGGCGTGATGTAATACAGCACGGGTACGCCGGCCGCGCGCGCCACTTCGGCCACCCGGAGGTTGAACCCCGGATAGTCGAGCAGGACCACGAGACCGATCTGTCCGCTTTCGATGCGCGCCCGCAGCCGTCGCAGCAATGCCCAGTGCTTTGGGATATGCTGCAGGACCTCGACGAAGCCCATGACGGCCAACCGCTTCACGTCTTCGATACGCTCGACGCCGGCGCGCTGCATGTGGTCACCGCCCACGCCCACCATCTTCACCGCCGGCGCAAGTTCACGAAGAACTTCGGCCACCTTGCCCGCGTGCAGATCGCCGGAAGCCTCTCCGACGACGAACAGCACATCACGCACGGGCGCTCCCCGCCTGACGATCGCTTTCCTTCATCACGGCGTGCGCCTGTTCGATGGCCGTGACAATGCGCAATGCCGCTTCGAGCGCTTCACGACCTTCTTCGCCGGTCACGGCTACGGGGTTGGTTCCCATAACCGCGCCGATGAACTGCGTCAGTTCGAGCACCAGTGGCTCCCCATCCGGGGCATCGAGCACGACACGCTCCACAAACTCTTCAAGCGCGCGCGGCGCGCGGGCGAGCATCATCGGGTCGAAGTCCCCACGCAATCGGAAGAACTCTCCCGTCCCAGCCGCCAGATCGAGCGAGAGATATCCACTCCGCTGAAAGATCCGCAGCTTGCGCAGTCGTTCGCGCGACACGCGACTGGCCGTGATGTTGGCGACGGCACCGTTGGCAAATGTCAGCCGCGCATTCGCGATGTCGAGCTGGGGCGTGAGTACCGGAATGCCCATGGCCTGCACGTCAGCGACCGGGGCGCCCACTAACGTGTGCACCAGATCCAGATCGTGAATCATGAGATCGAGCACCACCGCCACATCCGACCCACGCGGATTGAACGGGGCAAGGCGGTCGCTCTCGATGAAGCGGGGCCCATCGACAAATGGCATCGCGGCGCGCACGGCGCGATTGAAGCGCTCCACGTGCCCGACCTGAAGAATGACCCCGGCGGCGCGCGCCTTTGCCAACAGCTCATCGGCTTCCGCGAGCGTGACCGTGAAGGGTTTCTCCACGAACACGTGCTTGCCACGGGCGAGCGCTGCCGAAGCTACGGCATGGTGTGCGGTCGTGGGCACCACGATCGACACCGCATCCACATCGTCGAGCAGTCGCTCGAGAGTCGGGTAAGCCGTCACCTGGTACTGTGTGGCCACCTGGGACGCACGTCCCGGATGCTCATCAACAAAACCGGCGAAGCGCTCTCCACACAGATCTCGGAGAATGCGCACATGATGAATTCCCAGTCCGCCCGCACCAACCACACCGATACGCGGAGCGGTCGAACGCGAAAAGCGCTGCTGATCGGCAAAGGCGTTCATGCGTGTCTGGTAAGGGTCACGCGATCAGAAGCCCACGCCACGTTGGCTGGCCTCAATGAAATCGAGGAAGTGCTGGACTTCGGGAATGAGCTCGAGCTCGCCACGGGCCTTCTCGATTCCCTGTGAGAGATTGAGATCAGAGCGGAAACAGAAGCGGTAGGCTTTCTTCAACTCGCGCAGCACGGACTCCTCGAAACCACTGCGCTGCAGCCCGACGGAATTGAGCCCGAACAGCTTGATGGGATTGCCCACAGCGCGCACATACGGTGGAACATCCTGCGACACGCGCGAGCAGCCACCGATGAACGCGTGTCGTCCCACACGCGCAAACTGGTGCACCGCGCAGAGACCGGAAATGATCGCCC
>JAIXTI010000046.1 GCA_027484025.1 bacterium | reverse complement strand
GTTGGAGAGGGGGACGGGGGCGATGGGGGAGTGCATAGCGTGGCTGGGTTTGTGAACGGCAAGATGGCAGACGGCAGCCACTCAGACGGCAGGAGCGCAAGAACCGCCGCTCCTGCGAACTGCCATCTGTGTGGCTGCCGTCTGCGGTCCTACGCTGTCACGGCCCTACAGTTTCGCCGAGCCGCAGCCACTACAGTACCGGCTTCCGCGAGTGAAAGTCCGTCGCCTTCTGAAATTGATGCGCGATCGACAGAATGATGTCGTCGTTGTAGAGGTTGCCCGTGATCACGCCGCAGATAGGCTGCGCCTTGTACGTCGGCGCCGGCGTGCTCTCGGCGGCGCGCGGTCCACCGCCACCGAAGTTGGGGACGTCGAACTTGTACGGCAGCACGGCGCACGGGTGTCCCGTCTGTGCGTTGGGCCCCACGTCGGCGTTGGGGTTGCCAATGAAGCCGTCGAGATCCTTCATGAACTCGCCCCACTTCTGCACGAGCATGAGGCGACGACGCTGATTGTTGATGAAGTCGAACGCCTTCGTGTTGCGCCCCCCCACGAAGCGCGGGTTCCAGTCGGCCGCCGCCATGGGGTTGGCATCACCCTCGTTCACCCCCTTGGGGCGCGCGGGCGGCGTGTTGCCGAACGGCCCGTTGGCCCCCGGCCCCGTCGCAGGGCGCTCCGGCAACGCGTTGAGATCGAGGTTGAACTCCTTCGCCTTCTTCTGCACGAAGCTGTCGAACGCCGCCGCATACTCGGCGTTGAGTCCACCGCCACCCATCCCCGCCACCGTGGGGCGCGCGCCAATGGGCTTGGGCGTCATCCCGAGTGCGGTGAGCTTGTCCACCAGCTCCTTGGGCGCGTTGGGGTCTACACCAATGCGCAGCGACGCGAGCTTGATGTTGCGATCGAACGTGAACGGCGTGGTCACCGTGCTCGCGTCTTTCGGATCGACACCGTGCAACACGTTGAACACCATTGCGCAGTCTTCGGCGGTGCGGCACATGGGGCCCACGCGATCCTGCGACCAGCTCAGCACCATACCGCCGTGACGGCTCACGCGACCGTACGTGGGGCGCAGCGCACTGATGCCGTTGCGAATGGACGGCGACACAATGGAGCCTTGTGTTTCGGTGCCAATGGAAAACGCCACGAGCCCGCCCGCCGTCGCCGAGCCCGGGCCCGTCGAGGAGCCGCTCGAGCCGATGTTGGTGTTCCACGGATTGTTGGTGCGTCCGCCAAACCACCAGTCGTTCTGCGCGTACAAGCCCGTCGCGAGCTTGGCGAGCAGCACGGCGCCGGCCGCGCGCAACCGCACCACAATTTCCGCGTCGTAGTCGAACGACTGATCCTTGAAGTCCGGCGAACCCCACGTAGTGGGCGCGTTCTTCGTCGCGAACAAGTCCTTGATGCCGTACGGCACGCCGTGCAACGGCCCGCGGTACTTGCCCGCCGCCAACTCCTTGTCCATCGCGTCGGCTTCGGCGCGCGCCGAGTCTTTCATGAGCGTCACCACGCAATTGAGCGTGGGATTGAGACGCTCCATGCGCTCGAGATAGATGTCGGTGATCTGGCGCGACGTGATCTTGCGCGCCTTGATCAGCGCCGCAATGCGATGCGCCGGCAGAAACGCGAGATCGTCGGCACTCGTGGGCGCAGCGCCCACCCACGGCTCCACCGTGAACGTGCTGCGCTTGAACGCATTCACGCCGTACTTGGCCACCATCTTTTCCATGAGCGCGCCCGTCCCCTCGGGGTACGGCATGAACTGCAGCGCGGGGGCTTCGCCATTCCCCAGCGCCACGGCGGGCTGCTGCGCGGGTGGCTGCATGGTGCTCCACACACTCGCGGTGGCATCGAAGTACGCGCGCGGCGATTGCGCACCCAGCGACCGCACGCCAAAGGTGCTCGCCGCGGCAGCCACCAGTGAACGGAACATGAACTCACGACGCGGCAATCCCGCCGACGCTTCGTCGTAGTCCATGGCCGTCAGTTCGGCCTGGGCGTGCTCCAGAAAATCGAGGGGGGTATCCACGCGTACGCTCTCGCCTGAGGAGGAAGACCGCGCAGGGCCACACCCGTGGCACTGCGAACCGGCCGAATATCTCTCCTGAAACGCGCGGGGGCGAGGGGACGCTGACGCGAACGTCAACGCGAACCTCTACGCGCCCACGTCAGCGCGCGTGCGTCTCCGTCGGCGCCACTGGTGCTCCCGCGGGCTGAATGCGGAACACAAACGCCTGCTGCACCAGCTGCGGCACGCGTCGCCCCGCAAACATCGCGGCCTTGTACTTCATGCGCGGCAACGCCTCGCGCACTGCCCTCACGAACTGCGCGTCCGCTTTCTCGAGCACCTGCATGGTGAGCGTGTCGGCGTGGCCCGTGCTGTCGACGACGAACTGCGCGTACACCACCCCCTGCACCCCTTTGCTCATGAGCTCGGGGGGATACACCGGTCCCTCGGCGCTAGGATCGAGCGCGGCGGTCGAGTCCACCTCGATCTCCGTCATCGCGCGCGGCGAATCGCTAGGCGACGTCTCCGCCGTCTCCTCCACAACCAGCTTGCTGCCCCCCTCGGCGAGCGGCATGGGCTGCGACCCGCGGTCGGTGGGGAGCGCCGGCTCGGTCATGGGGATCTGCGTGACACCGCCCAGCCCCACGAACGACAGGCGCTCCTCCGCCGGGGGCGGCGTCGCCTGCCGGAACGGCGCCAAAAACGACACCGACTGATCGGCCTGCGGCCCAGCCGAGTGCGCCGACATCCAGCGCTCGAGCCAACCGCCCGCCACGAACGTCAGGATCACCACCGCTTCCGCGCCAACCCCCACCGACTGCTGCCACAGCGCCCGCCACGACGGGCGTCGTGTGGACTCGAAGGCACGCACCCGTACGCGCGCCGCTCCCCTGGCCTCCGGCATTTGGACCTCCTGTGCTGAGGCAACGCCGCACTATTCGCTCGCGGTCGTCCCCACGCAAGAGAGGGGCGCCCGCCGTCCAGATTCCCTTGCATTTGCTACATCGCCAGTTACAATTACAGAATGAACTCCCGCCTGACCGTCGCCTCCCACGTGCTGGGAATGATCGCCTACCTCGAACGGGAGGAAGGGCGTGGCGCGACGTCGGACGAGCTGGCCAGCAGTGTGGGGACCAATGCCGTCGTCATTCGGCGGGTGTTGGGGCAGCTCAAGAGCGCGGGCATCATCGACACTCGGCGCGGTGCCGGCGGCGGCTCGGTGCTCAGCCGAGACCCGCGCGATATCACGCTCCGCGCGGTGTACGAAGCGGTGGAAGACGACTGCGGCGACCTCATCGGGCGCCACGCCGGCGCCCTGGGCGAGCACTGCCCCGTCGCCCCCGTCATCGCCGACTACCTCAATTCGCTGTACGTCGAAGCCGAAGAAGCGCTCAAGCGCACGCTCGCCGACGTCACCGTCGACTCCATGTCGCGCGAAGTCATGGCGCGCGTACGCGGATGCCACGGGGCAACTATGTCGGCCACCACCAGCCACGTCAGCTGACTTTTGAAATGCGCAGACCACGCCGTGTCGCAGCTCAATTTGTAACACAAACTGATACAAACATGTCAAATACGCTCCGTCGACCAACGGCTTGGCGCCTGCTCGCCGCGCTTGCCGCCGTCTTCGTGCTCGGCTTGGCCATGCCCACGCGCGCCTTCGCGGCGCAGCGCGAGTCGCCGAGTACTCCGGCCGCGTGCCTTGGCGCCGCCGGCTCCATCGACACCACGCCGTCGGCGCTCCGGCTCGCCGACCATGCATCGTTGCGCATTCCGGGCAACTCGCGCTTTGCGGCCGAACTGCACGGCCGCGACACGGTCGAGCGGCATCTCGCCGCCATGGGCATTCGCTGGGAGCGGGTGCAAAACACGCGCGCCGCCTTTGCGCTGGGGCCCAACGAAGCGGCGTGGCTGGTACTGCTGACACCCGCGCCGTCGCAGACGCCCGTGTTAGCACTCATCGCCGCCTCGCGCGACAGCAGCGGCGCGGTGACGGCGCTCGAGCTGTTCATCCACGACGAGCTGCGGCTCGCGCGGCAGTATCCGCGTGACGACGGCGTAGTGCGCACCTCGCTCGCCGCGCAACGGAACCTGCAGCAGGTACGGGCGATTCATGGCACGGGTGGCCATACCCGATTCCTGGCCGCGAGTCGCGGACGTGTGCTCGCCATTCTCGACGAGGTCGTACCCGCCGGTCACGCGCCTCAGCTCGTGCAATACCGATTCGATGCGTCGGGGCGTGTATCATCGCTCCACGCGGTGCTTCCGCAGGGACTGTCGTGCTGCAACTCCTCTGGTTCAAACGAGATCTACGCGTTCACGATCACGCCCCCCTAGCCGCCGCCGCGGCGGCGGGGCGTGTATTGCCGGTGTATGTGCACGAGCCGGAGCTGCGGCAGGCCGACGATCATGACCCGCGACACGCGGCGTTCGTTCACGAATGCCTGCAGGAGTTGCGTGACGCGCTGAACGAACGTGGCGTAGCGCTGCTGGAGCTGCACGGCACGCTCCCCGATGTGTTCGAGGCGCTGTGCGAACAGCTGCCCATTGGCGCGATCTACGCCCACGAGGAATGCGGTAACGGCATCAGCTACGCGCGCGACCGGCGCGTGCGTGCGTGGGCCAGGCAGCGGGGCCTCCCGCTGCATGAGCTACCGGGCAATGGCGTGGTGCGGCGGCTCGCCTCTCGTGATGGCTGGCACGAGCAATGGCTGCAGCATGTGCGTGCGCCGCGCAATTCTGCGCCAGCGCGACTTGCCGGCGCCACGGCCCACGAACTCTCGCTGGTGCCGCAGCAACTGTTGGCGCCGCGCGCCGATGCACTGCGTATAACCGCGGTGCCGGGCATGGTGGAGCGGCAACAGGGTGGGCGCCGGAACGCGGAGCAGTTGCTCCACACCTTTCTGCACGAGCGCGGCGAGCACTATCGCGTGGCCATGTCGAGCCCCAGCGACGCCATTGATGCCTGCAGTCGTCTCAGTGTCCACCTTACGTGGGGCACACTATCGGTGCGCGAAGCGTATCAGGCGGCGCGAGGTCGTGCGCGTGACATTCGCAATGCGTTGCATGAAAGTCCGCCAACTGCGCAACGCGACGCGCTCGTGCGATGGCAGCAGTCGCTCGTGAGCTTCGCGTCGCGTCTCGAGTGGCGTGATCATTTCGTGCAGAAGCTCGAGTCGGAGCCGGCGCTCGAGTATCGCCCTTACGATCCCATCTTCGACGACGTGTGGCCGCGTGACGCCGACGCCGAGCGATTGGCGGCGTGGCGTGAAGGTCGCACCGGGTACCCGCTCGTGGACGCCTGCATGCGCAGTGTGCACGCGACCGGGTGGCTCACCTTCCGCATGCGCGCCATGGTGATGAGCTTCGCATCGCACTACCTGTGGCTGCATTGGCGTGAGGCCGGGCTCGTGTTGGCGCGTGCATTCACCGACTACGAACCGGGCATCCACTGGTCGCAGTGTCAGATGCAGGCGGGGGTGACGGGGATCAACACCATCCGCATTTACAACCCGATCAAGCAGGCCGCCGAGCATGATGCGGCGGGTGCGTTCGTGCGCCGGTGGGTGCCGGAGTTGGCGGCACTTCCTACCACTGATCTGCTGCGCCCGTGGGACGCGCCACCGCTCATGCAGCAGATGCATGGGGTGCACATGGGTCGCGACTATCCGCTGCCCATGGTGCCGCACGAAGCGTCGTATGCGCACGCGCGGGATACGTTGCACGCGCTCAAGCAATCGGCGCAGCAGCAAGGTGTGTCTCGCCGGGTGTGGCAGCAGCATGGCTCGCGCAGGACGCCGCTCAACGCGCCTACTCGTTAGTTCTCCCTGCCGCAGATGTAGCCGTCTCGGTGGGCCGCGGCGTACAGGAGAACGATTCTCCAGGGGCGCCGCCGGCGCTTGGTCCAGTGTAGATTTCCTGAATACCTGGAGGCTCTGATGCGTACCGATTCGCTCCCCATTCTAAGCAACCCGGACATCATGGGCGGGACGCCCGTCTTCGCGGGGACACGCGTTCCCGTTCAGACGTTTGTCGAATATCTCGAAGCGGGTGACCCACTCGACGAGTTTCTCGTCGACTTCCCGAGCGTGAGCCGAGAGCAAGCGATTGCGGTGCTCGAGCTCGCCAAGCGGTTGCTGCTCGCGAGCGCGGCCGCGTAGTGAACGTCTTGCTCGACGAGTGCGTGCCGCTGCGATTTGGTAACGCGCTGACGAATGTCGCGGTCTCCACGGCGCGCGCCCAAGGCTGGACGAGCTTGCGAAACGGTGAATTGCTCGCGCAAATGCGCGCTGCGGGATTTACAACGTTGGTCACCGTCGAGCGCAACCTGACGTTCCAGCAGCACATCGCCGCCTCGGGCATTGCCGTGATCGTCGTGCACGCGGTGACTAACCGCCTGCCGGATCCCCTCCCGCTCGCGCCACAGGTCGTGGCGGCCATCGCGGAGACGCCGGCTGGCGCAATCGCGCGCGTGGGCGTCTAGCTCCGGCAGATTTGGCAGGCGAGGACAGGTCCCGGTTTAGGGATATGGTTCCTGCGACCAACGCATAAGGTTTTACGGCTCCGCCCCCGCACAGGGTAAGGCCGTCCCAGGCAAGTGCGTGGCCCGGCGCCACGGGGGACCTGTACGAATGGTCACCCGCTCCACATCCGGCGGCGCCACCGTGAACTCCCAGGCCAGCGTATGCTGCAACTCGGCGCCGTGACTCACGCGCGTACCCTGCCGCGGCTTCTGCCAGTTGATGGCGCACACCGATTGCAGAATGGACAACCCCGGGGCGATCTCCACGAAGGTGCTGTGGGCGATCACACTGCGCACGCTACGCAGTGCCGACGGTAAGCGGTCTGGGCGACTCAGCTCCAGCTCCATGCGTCGCAGTTGCGCCGTCGCGCTGTCCAGAAAGAACGCGCCGTGCACATCGGGAGTACGCAACCGTTCGCTGGCGCGGACATCGAGCCGGAACCACGTTTCGTTCCCCTGCGTCGAGGCACCGGCGTAGGTGAAGCAATGGTTGTTCACGAACGCCGGATCAACCAGATCGATGATCGACGGAATGGCCATGAACGTTTCGCGCACCACGGTTCCGCGCGTGTTCTGCACGACGCGGCCGGGTTCGTAGCGCACCGTGGGTTGCGCCGGCACCGCAAGCGTGTCCACGGTGCGTACCGCCATGGTGCCGTCCTCCAGCACCCCCAGCGCGCGCACCTGCGCGTACACAAAAGGGAACCGTTGCACGAGCGTGCGATAGGTGGCCGCGTTTTCGCGCAGCAACCCAACCAGCTGCGCCACCTCCGGAAATTGCAAGCTGTCCGGGAGTCCAGGCGACGTGCACGATTTTGTGGCGCGCACCGTCATGCCTGTGAGGCGTACCGGGACCTGCCGCAACGCAATCGACAGCGTGACCGTGCTGTTGGCCACCACCTCGACCTGTTGGCGTTGCGGCACAAAGCCAATGCGACGCACCACCAGCTCGTGCGTGCCAGCAGGGACGGCCGGCAACAGGAACTGCCCTTCGGCGCCCGAGAACCGTTCGAGATTGAGCGCGGGAATGCTGACCACCGCGTACGGCAGCGCCACGTTGGTGGGCGCCGCCTGCACCACGCCGCGCACCGTGCCGCTGGCGACAGGCTGAGCAGCGGCCGCCCGACACGACCACGCCATGCCCAATGCTGTCAGCGCTGCGAAAACACCCCGCACCGGTCACCGTCCATTCGCGAAGGGAATCACCTGACGATCAACTGAACAATAAAGGCGACACCGCAAAGAGCGAGTTCGCGAACGGCATGTCCCATGTGCGGATCGCCACGTGATTTTCGGGCAGGCGCAGCGTCGCCACCATTGCCCCACACCGCCGGCGTCAACAAACTCCACAGAGCCGTTGTCGTCTCCCCCAGCACAGGCCACGCCATGACCACGCCCCCGCCTCCCGCCCCCGGCCGTATCGGCTGGGTCGATCTTACCGTCGACGACGCCCCCCGCATCCGTGATTTCTACACGGCCGTGACCGGCTGGACGGCACAAGGGCTCTCCATGGGCGACTACGACGACTTTCTCATGACTGCTCCAGACGGCACGCCGCAGGCCGGCGTCTGCCACGCACGTGGCAGCAATGCAGGGCTCCCCACGCAATGGCTGGTCTACATCACCGTCCCGGACCTCGACGATCGCCTGCATCATGTCGAGGCGCTGGGGGGAAAGATCCTGCGCGCGCCGAAGCCCGCTGGCCCCATGGGGCGCTTTGCCGTCATCGAGGATCCCGCGGGCGCCGTCTGCGCACTGTTCGAACCTGCCAACGATTCGTGATCCCGTCTCCCATGATGCTGCGCCTTTCTGCACTGCCCCGCGCGATCGTCACCGCGCTGCTGCTCTCGGCGTGCGCCCGCGCCACCACGACCCCCGAACCCACGCCGCAGCCCGTCGCGCAGCCGGTTCAGCAACCGCCCATCACGGTCACCCCGCCGGCGCCGGCCCCCGCGCCTGTGGCCGTCGACAGCGCCGCGTCCAACTGGCACCAGCTCGACTACGACAGCGACAAGGTCCTTGGCGTTGGCTCCGAGCGCGCCATTCGTGAACTGCTCGCCGGCCGGCAGCCGCAACGTGAAGTCACGGTGGCGGTCATCGATGGCGGCATCGACACGGCGCACACGTACCTGCGCTCGCGCCTCTGGAAGAACACGCGCGAAGTCGCGGGCAACGGGCAGGACGACGACAAGAACGGTTTTGTCGACGACAGCTGGGGGTGGAACTTCATGGTCACCCCCACCGGCACCGCTGTCGGTGCGGAGACGTTCGAACTGACCCGCCTGTACGCCGCCTGCCGCGGACAAGCCGCCGGCCGCGGTATTGCCAAGCCACCGGCCGCGCGCTGCGACTCGCTCGCCAGCAGCTATCGCGAGAAGTACGCGGAGGTGACCGGCACACTCTCGCAGATCACCGACATCGAACGCACGCTCACGCAGGTGAACAGCGCACTGCAGCAGGCCATGGGGCCCGCCGCGCTCACGAAGGCGCGCGTGCTCGCGTTCACTCCCGCCAACGCCGCGCAGGCCAACGCGCGGCAGATGTGGTTGTCGCTCGACGCCAACGGCCTCAGCCTCGAGACCATTGTCGACGCGAAAAAAGCGTACGACTCGCAAGCGCGCTTCGGCCTCGACACCGCCTACTATCCGCGCGCCCTCAACGCCCCCGGCTCGGCAGACGTGACCGGCCCCGACGCGCTGCACGGCACGCACGTGGCCGGCATCATTGGCGCCGAACGCAACGCCGCCAACGCCGTGCAAGGCATTGCACCCAACGTGCGCCTCATGGCCGTGCGTGCGGTCCCCGACGGTGATGAGCGCGATGAAGACGTCGCGCGCGCCATTCGCTATGCAGTCGACAACGGCGCGCAGGTCATCAACATGAGCTTCGGCAAAGCGTACTCGCCGCGGAAGTCGGCTGTGGATAGCGCGGTGCGCTATGCCGCAACAAAGGGTGTCCTGCTCGTGCACGCCGCCGGTAACGATGGCGAGAACAACGACATCGTGCCGTCGTATCCCACGCCGGTGCTGAGCGGCAACACGCGCGCGAGCAACTGGCTCGAAGTGGGCGCCAGCTCGTGGAAAGGCACGGCGTCGCTGGCCACCAGCTTCAGCAACTACGGCAAGCAGAACGTCGATCTGTTCGCGCCAGGCGAAGACATTCTGAGCACCGCCCCCGGCGGCGGCGTCAAGCGCGAGAGCGGCACCAGCATGGCGGCGCCGGTGGTATCGGGCGTCGCGGCACTGCTGCTCACGTATTTCCCCAAGCTCACCCCCGCCGAGGTGCGCGACATCATTTTGCAGTCGGTGCGCACCTTTCCGGGGCTCACCGTGGCGCTGCCGGGCGGCGAGGGGCAGCAGGCCCCCTTTGCCGGGCTGTCGCGCACCGGCGGGGTGATCGACGCCTACGCCGCCGTGAAGCTGGCGCTGCAGCGTGAGGCGGTGCGCCCGTGAAGCCGTAGGGAGCATCCGCATGGGTTAGCCGTTCGCGACAGGGGGTGGGTGCGATAGACTTCGGCAACGTTAGCCCCTGCCCTTTCCCACCCACTGTCTTTCTCCCGATGCGTTCTCTCCTCATTGCCGGCGTCGCGCTGGCGTTGACCTCGAATATCGTTTCCGCGCAGTCCGGTGCCCGTCGTGCGGCCCCCAGCACGCGCGCAACCGCCGAAGTGTCGCTCACCTTTGCCGATACCGCGGCGCGGCGTGTTGCGGGCAAGCCGGCGCTCATGCGCATTGATTACGGCCAGCCGCACCTCCGCGGTCGCAAGCTGCTCACCGACAGCCTCGTGCCCATGGGTAAGGTGTGGCGCCTCGGTGCCAACGCCGCCACGATCTTCACCACCGACGTCGATCTCGTCATGGGTGGCAAGGACGTCGCCAAGGGGCGCTATGTCGCGCAGCTGCTCCCCGAAACCAGCGGCTGGACGCTCATTCTGCAGCAGGAAACGACGGGCGCCGCACAGGTGAACGTGGCCGCCTACGACAAGGCCAAGGACTACGCGCGCATTCCGCTCAAGGCCACGACGCTCATGCACGGCGTCGAAAGCCTCGGCATCGCGCTCGTGCCGTCGACGGCGCCGGGCGCGCAGAAGGGCGACCTGTCCATCTCGTGGGGCACGGTGCAGCTTTCGGCTGAGTGGTTGGTGAAGTAATCGGTAGTCCGGGGAGCCGGCGATTGTCGTCGCCGGTTCCCCACCCTATTCGCCGTACCAAATTCTGGCAGCCTCTATTGGAGCAGGACGATGTCGACACGCGCAATGGTGTTTATCGATGGAACGTGGTTGTCCGTCACGGCCAACCGGATTGCTGATCAGCATAGCCTGCAAGGTCGCACCGGCGGCCCGTTGGACTTTGGCATGTTGCCGCGGTCGTGTGTCGCCGAAGTGGTGGCGCAAATGGAACCGGGCACGAGTCTCGATGTGGTGCGCACGCATTACTTCAGCTCCATTGCCACCAACTACGACGCCGCCGATCACGACGCGGTACAGCGGCGCAGCGACTTTTTCGACGCCCTGCGCCGGCAGCATCGGTACGAGGTGTATCGCTTCGAAACCGATTATCGCGGCAACCGCGTCCGCCGCTCGCTGCGCCCCGATGACGTGTCGTACGAGCCGCGTGAAAAGGCCGTCGATGTCGGCCTCGCAACATCACTGCTGGAAATGGCGGCGCTGTCGGCCTACGACATCGCGATCATCGTGTGCGGCGACCGCGACTTCGTGCCTGCGTTGCAGGCCGTGCGACGCCTGGGCAAGCGGGTGGCCATCGTGAGTGCGCGCGGCAGTTGTCCACGTGAGTTCAGCGACCCGAACGACCCGCTGCGCCTGCGCGACTTCAACACGTTGTGGCTCGACGATCTGTGGACGCAGGTGGT
>JAIXTI010000235.1 GCA_027484025.1 bacterium | reverse complement strand
CTAGATTGTGCGTGTGACCGCCCCGACGCTTTCCGCTCCCCGCCCCGGCGTGAATTCGCCCCCGCTGCGCCCTCCGGCGCGGTGGGTGCCCATCGCAGTCCCGCCTGCCGACGTGGTCGAACGGCTGCACCGCGAATTGCTGCTTCCCATCGAGGTGTGCCGCCTGCTCGCCTCCCGCGGGTACGAGACGCCGGATGCCGCGAAGCGGTTCCTACGACCGCGTCTCGAGCACGTCGAGGCGCCTATGCAGCTGCACGATGCATCGCGCGCGGTCGCGCGTATCGCGGATGCCGTACGTGCGCAGGAAGTCATTTTCGTGCACGGCGATTACGATGTCGACGGCATGTCGTCCACGGCGCTGCTCACCCGGGTGCTCCGGGGCGTCGGGGCGTTGCATGTCGTGCCGTTCGTGCCCAATCGCTTGACGGACGGCTACGATCTGGGTGCCGCCGGTGTGGCTGCTGCGCGAGCCGCGAACGCGAGCCTGGTGATCACCTGTGACTGTGGCACGAGCGCCCTGTCGCCCGTACAGGAGCTCATGGCCGCCGGGGTGGATGTCATCGTCACGGACCATCATTTGCCCGGACATGCGTTGCCGCCTGCGTATGCCGTGTGCAATCCTCGGCATCCCCTGTGTACGTCCACGGACAAGGATTTGGCGGCCGTCGGGGTGGCGTATAAGCTCTCGCTTGGACTCTGCGAAGCACTCGGCATTTCGCCCACGTTGGCACATCGCCAGCTCGATCTGGTCGCACTTGCCACGATCGCCGATGTCGCGCCGCTGCGCGGGGAAAATCGCGTGCTCGTGCGCTACGGGCTCAAGCTGCTTGCGGAGACGACACACCCCGGTCTTCGTGCGCTCATTCGTTCGTCGGGGCTGGAAGGCAAGCCGCTGACGGCGGGACGCGTGGGGTTCGTGCTCGCACCGCGACTCAATGCGGCGGGTCGGATCGCCGATGCGAAGCTGGGGCTTCGACTGTTGTTGGCCGAACGTGAAGACGAGGCCAATATCATTGCGCGCGAGCTCGAGGAGCTGAATCGCGCTCGTCAGGAGCTCGACCGCGTGGTGCTCGATCAGGCGATGCGTCAGCTCGACCAGCCCGACATGCGCGACCGCTATGCGCACGTGTTGCACCAGCAGGGGTGGCATGCCGGCGTCATCGGTATCGTCGCGTCACGCATCGTGGAGGCGACAGCACGACCGGCGGTCCTCGTGGCCGTCGATCATGGCATTGGCAAAGGGTCAGGCCGTTCGATCAGCGCGTTCGACTTGCACGGAGCACTGGGCGACTGCGCGGACCTCTTTCAGCGCTTCGGGGGACACCGCGCCGCGGCCGGACTGACGATGGATGCCACAAAACTGCCGGCGTTCGTCGAGCGATTCGATGAAGTGGCGCATGCCCGACTCACGCCCGACGATCTCGTTCCCATGTTGCGCGTCGACCTCGAGGTGCCCATTCACGAAGTCGGCGAGTCACTCGAGAAATTGGTCAGGCATTTCGAGCCCTTCGGCATCGGCAACCCGGCACCGATGTTTCGGGCGTCGGGGGCCCAGCTATCGTGTGCACCGCGTAAGGTCGGGAGCGACGGGCTCAAACTCGCCATCGGGGCGCCGCACGGCGATCTGGAAGCGATTGGGTGGGGGCTCGCGTCACGGGCTTCGCAGCTCCACGTTGGACGAGGCCTCGACTTGGCGTTCAAGCTCGAGCGGGATGAATATCGCGGCGTGTCACGCCTGCAATTACGGGTGGCCGACGTGCGCCACGAAGAGGACTAACGGTATGCGCATTATCTCCGGTCGCTGGAAAGGGCGGCGAATTCAGGCCCCGGTGGGCGATACCGTGCGACCGACGTACGATCGCGTCCGCGAGTCGTGGATGAGTATCGTGCACCCGATTCTTCCCGACGCCCGCGTGCTCGACCTCTGTGCCGGTAGCGGCGCACTCGGACTGGAGAGTCTGTCGCGCGGTGCAGCCGAGTGCGATTTTGTGGAGCAGTCGCTCAAGGTCATGAAGGTGTTGCAGGGAAATCTGGAGGCGCTGGGGGGACATCCTGGCGCCACGATCCATCGCGACGACGCAGTGCGGTTTGCGCAGAAGCTCCCCGCCGGCGCGTACGATATCGCGTTCGCCGATCCACCGTACGCATCGGATATTGCCCAGCAGTTGGCCGAGCAGTGGCTGGCGGTCCCTTTCGCGTCGGTGTTCGCCATTGAACATTCGTCTGCAATTACACTCCCGGCCATCGGCGATACCCGTCGCTATGGCATCACCGCGCTGACCTTCTTCCGCACCTCGTCGTGACGCCAGCTTCGGCTTCCGGGATTGTCACCACCGCCAATCGGCCCAGTGGCCCGCTCATCGCCTTGTATGCAGGCTCCTTCGACCCCGTGACCCACGGGCACGAAGACCTCATCAAGCGGACGTTGACGTTCGCGGACCACCTTATCGTGGCCGTGGCGAACAACATGAACAAGCAGCCGCTCTTCTCGGTGGAAGAGCGCATGGGGTTCATTCGCGAGTGCACCAACGGGGATCCGCGCATCGAGGTGCGCTCGTTCAAAGGGTTGCTCGTGGAGTTCGCGCGCACCCTTGGCGCGCGTGTGAACGTGCGCGGATTGCGCGCGGTGAGCGACTTCGAGTACGAGTTCCAGATTGCGCTCATGAATCGACACCTGTATCCGGATCTGGAGACGGTCTTCATGACTCCGTCGCTCGACACCACGTACATCAGTTCGAGCATGGTGCGTGAAGTGGCCAAGTTCGGTGGCGATGTGTCGGGGCTCGTGCATCCGGTCGTCGCCACGGCGCTCGTCGAGCGTTACCGCGAGCAGGCTGCAGCCGCCTCCGGGAGGACGTCATGAGTACACAGCAGGACGCCACCAGCGAATTCCTCACCTCGCTGCACGAGCGGGCGAAGGCCACGCCGCGAACCATTCTGTTTCCCGAGGCAGTCGATCCGCGAACGGTGTCGGCGGTGTTGCGTCTGCAGAAGCTGGGCTCGGTCAACCCGGTGCTGGTGCGGCGCGGCGATGCGCCTACCGGCGTGGTTCCGTCTGGCGGTTTGCTCATCGATCCGCTCTCCGATCCGCGACGCGCGGCCGTCGCCGCGCACCTGTTGGCGCGCCGTGGCGGCAAGGGGCTGACCCGAGAAGACGCCGAACGCCTCGCGACTGATCCGCTCTACTTCGCCGACAGTTTGGTGGCGCTGGGCGAAGCGGATGGGTGTGTCGCCGGTGCCGTTCACACCACGGCCGACGTCTTGCGCGCAGCACTCTGGACCATCGGGGCGGCGCCCGGCGTGAAGACGGTGTCGTCGTCGTTCTACCTGATTGTTCCGTCGTTTCGCGGGGAATCTGGCGAGGTCCTGACCTACACGGACTGTGCCGTCGTGCCCGATCCGTCGGCGCGACAGCTGGCCGATATCGCGTTGGCCGCGGCGGCGGATCGTCGACGCATTGTAGGCGATGAGCCCCGGGTGGCGTTCCTCTCGTACAGCACCATGGGTAGCGCCGACGGACCCACGGTCAGCAAGGTGCGGGAAGCGGTGGCTATCGTTCGCCAGGAAACGCCGTCGCTGGTTGTGTCGGGGGAGCTGCAGGTCGATGCCGCGCTCATTCCCGAGTTGGCTCGGCGGAAAGCCCCCGGTGAGCCGGCGGCCGGCGTGGCGAACGTTCTCGTGTTCCCGTCGCTCGACGCCGGCAACATTGCCTACAAGCTCACGCAACGATTGGCCCACGGAACCGCGATTGGCCCTATACTTCAGGGGTTGGCCAAGCCCTGCAGCGACTTGTCCCGCGGTGCAACCGCTGACGACATTGTGCATGTTGCGGCGATCACGGCTTTGCAAGCTGCCGGTCACGCCTGAGCGCTATCCCCGATCCTGAGTCCGTCATGAGCTTTTCGCTGGAACGCACCGACGATGTCGCCATCGTTACGGTCGATGGGCAACTGGTGGTCACGAACCGCCAGGAGTTCAAGCAGGCCATTCTCGATGCGGTCGAGCAGGGGGCGCGTCTGGTCGTCGTCGACTTCACCACGTCGGGGTATATCGACAGCTCAGGGCTCGGAGCGCTCGTGTCGCTCAGCCGGCGCCTGCGAGAGTCGGGCGGAGACCTCCGGCTGGTGGGGCTCAACGAGGATTTGCGGACCCTCTTCGAGCTGACGCGGCTCGACGCACTGTTCCCGTTGTACGCGACGCGCGCCGACGCGCTTGCGGCGTCCTGAGCCTGTGGCGACTCGTCGGAATCCGCGTGTCTCGACCTCGCGAGGGGATGCGCGGGGCGAAACCGCGTTGTCGCGCGCTTTTCTGGCGGGTGTTACGGCGGATGCCGTGGTGACCCACGTATCGCGACGGTGGGTGCTGACTTCGGAAGTGCACGGGATTGCCCCGGTGGTCGAAGATGTCGTATCGCTCTGCCGGGCCGCTGGTTTCTCGGCAAAGCTGTGTCGCCTGAACGTCCCGGTCGCGCTGACCGAGGCCTTGGCGAATGCAATGCTTCGGGGCAACGGGAGCGATGCCCGCCGTTCGGTGGTTGTCGTCGTCGAGCTCAACGCGGATCGCTTGCTCGTGGAAGTCACCGACGAAGGGCAGGGGTTCGATCTCGCGAATATCCATCAGTGTCCGAGCGAAGCCGATTGGCTCGAACGTGAAGATGGTCGCGGCGTCTTTCTCATGCGCCAGCTGATGGACCAGGTGGAAAACCAGTGTCTCGACACGGGCCATCTGCTCCGGCTCATTCTGCACAAGGCATGACCGAGGTCGCCGCCCTCCTGGCCGCGTTTCTCGAGGCTACGGGGCGTGAGGCCGCCATTTGGGAGCGACGCGAGGGATCGGTAGTCCCGACGCTGCTCGGCGCCTCGACGCCTGCCTTTGCCGAGCGCACCGAACCCGGGGCCATGGCTTGGGACGTCGCCACGTGGGCGCGAGCGCAGGCGCTGCATGCGCAGCTCGTCACCACTGGGGACAGTGTCGGCTGGCTCTTCGTCGAGGCCGGTCACGCCCCGGATGCCGACCGGCTACTCGGCCGTCTCGTCCCAGTGGTCCGTCGGCTCACGCGTGAGCGCGATGGCGCGACTCGCGAGCTCGTCGAGCGGTACGAAGAGATCAATCTGCTGTACGCGATTGGCGAACTCCTTGGCGGGACGACGTCAGTGGAGGATGTCGCGGATACGCTGCTCGGGGAGCTTGCTGCCACGGTCGGAGCCAAACGGGCGGTGTTTCTGCACACCAACCGCGCGCAGGGGCTGCTCTCGCCCATTGCTTCGCTTGGCCTCGGAGAAACGTCCTACGAGGCGGTCTCGCTCGATCGTGCCGACCACATTGCCGTGCGGGCGTATCGTACCGGCGGCGCCTGTACCGAAGATGGTGTGGCGGCGGCGTTGGGCGACCCGGTGGTGTCCGGACACGGGGCCCCACTGCTGGCGGTGGCCATCACACGACCGAGCAGCGGTATCGGCACCACCGGCACTTTCGCCGTGCCCACACGCCGAAGTGATGGCGGTGTGGTGCCGTTGGGGGTCCTTGTGCTCGGCGGTCGCGATGGCGGACAGCCGTTCACGGCTGGCGATCGCAAGCTGGCCGTGGCCGTGAGTACGCAGATCGGCACGGCGATGCACAACGCGAGTCTGGTTCGCGCGGCCGTCGAGCGGCAGCAGATGGCGCGTGAAATGCAGCTGGCTAACGAGTTGCAGCTCAAGCTGTTGCCCAGTCCGCGCGTCGTGCAGCCCGAAGCGCGCGCCGCGGCCCGGGTCGTTCCGGCCGAGAGCGTTGGTGGCGATTTCTTTCTCCTGGCGCGTCTGGATCGCGACCGCACCGGGGTGCTGATCGGCGACGTCTCGGGTCATGGGTATCAGTCCGCGCTCATCATGGCGCTCGCCCTCAGCGCTGCTGGTATTCACGTGCAGGCGGCGTTCGATCCGTCCATTGCACTGGAAGCAGTGCATCGCAGTTTGCGGGACGAACTCGAGAGTACGGAGATGTCGATCTCCATGTGCTACGCCGTGATCGATACCCGCGCGGGTGAACTGCGCTTCGCCAATGCTGGTCACCCGCATGCCTTTGCGGTCACCGCTGACGGCCAGTGCACGCGCTTGTCCGCCGTCGCTCCGCCGTTGGGCTGGTGCGAGGACACGATCGAGGAGTGCGTGATGACGTGGAAGCCGGGCACCCGGCTCGTGTTCTTCACCGACGGCGTAGTGGACGCGCGCGATGCCGCCGGCGAACGCCTCACCGAGCCGGCGCTGCTCGACACGCTCAAGACCATGACGAACGGCGAGACGCCGGAGCAGATGCTGGACGCGCTGTTCCGTCAGCTCGACGCCCACGTTGGACGCACGCCACTGCGTGACGATTGCACGGTGGTCGTGGTGGACCGCCCGTGAGGCACGCATGACGCAGACATGAAACACGGACCATTCGGCAGCGGACGCGGCGGTAATCGCAGCGTCGGCAACACCGGTGCGAACAGCAAGAACAGTGGTCCGCGCCCCCCGCGGTCTCCCGATCGCTTACCCGGTCCCCGCAAGCGTTTTGGGCAGCATTTCCTGAGCGACACTCGCGTTCTCGACAGCATTGCCGACGCGCTGGGAGATGTGTCCGATCGCACTGTCGTGGAAATTGGTCCCGGCCGAGGGGCGCTGACGGACCGCCTTGCGGCTCGCGCTAAACGACTGGTGGCGATCGAGGTGGACCGGGATCTCGTGCAGTATCTGCGCGCCCGGTACGCCGATCGACCGCATGTCGAGATCGTTGAAGGGGATGTCCTGAATACGAACCTCGCGCAGCTGGCGGGCGGTCCGTACGTCCTGGCGGGTAATGTTCCGTATTACATCACCACGCCGATCATCTTTCATGCCTTGGAGTTACCTCGTCCCGAGGCAGCGGTCTATCTGGTACAGAAAGAGGTCGCAGACCGCATGGCGGCACCGCCGGGTGACAAAACCTACGGCGCGCTCAGCGTGAATCTGCAGGCGGTGGTGAACGTCGAATTCATCCGAAAAGTGGCGCCTGGCTCATTCAATCCGCCTCCGGCCGTCGACAGCGCGGTGGTGCGAGTCACTCCCCGCGGAACGTCGGTGATCGAGCCGGAGCTTGAGGCCAAGTTCCGGAGCTTCGTGCTCGCCGCGTTTGGGCTGCGACGCAAGCAGCTGGTGCGGGTCGTTCGCACCGTCGCGTCGTTGGACGCGGAGGCGGCGCAGGCCATCGTGGCCTCGTGCGGGCTTAACCCCGAAGCGCGTCCGGAAACGCTCTCCCCAGCGGAGTTCGCCCTGCTGGTACGCGCGCTGCAGTAGCCGCGCGCGTACGGATCAGGCGGCGCCTTCGTCGAGGTAGCCGGGATTGGTGAGGGCAAAGGACAAGCCTTCGAGCTCCATCGCCATGTTGACGCTCTTGAGATTCACGTGTGGTGGCACGGTGATCTGGGTAGGCGCGAAGTTCAGGATCGCGCGAACGCCAGCTTTGACGAGGCGATCGACGACGGCCTGCGCGCCTTCCGCCGGAATCGCGAGCACGGCAATCGGGGCGTCGTCGCGGTTGAGATCAGCCTCGAGCGCGTCCATGGGGCGGACAATTGCTTCCCCCCACGGCTGACCAACCTTGTTCGGGTCGTTGTCGTAGACGCCGGCCACGGTGAACCCACGCTGCCGGAATCCACGGTAATTGGCGAGCGCCGCGCCGATCTTTCCGGCGCCGATGATGAGCACTTTCCACTCGCGCTGCAGCCCCAGGATTTCGCGGAGGTGCGCGGTGAGCTCGTGGACGGGGTATCCCAGCCCCCGCTTGCCGAAGGACCCGAAGAACGAGAGATCTTTCCGCACCTGCGCGGGCGTGGTGCCGCACAGGTGGGCGAGTTCGTCGCTGGACGCGGTCTGTTGTCCGCGCGTGTCGAGGTCCTCCAGGTACCGGAGGTACATGGACAGGCGGCGTACGGTAGAGTCGGCGATGCGCTTCACGGCGTCGTGTTAGAGCTTGTGAAATTGTTCACAAGCAGGGTAAGGTACCTCGACGCGCGAAGCAATACCAGCGCTCGTGTCATACCCGTTACTATCTTGAAGTCGTGTACGGTTCCTCTCCCGGCGCTCCGCGCCCGTTCGGCGCCTCCGCCGCCCCTCGCCCCACCACGTTGTCCGCGCGCGCCATGCGCCGGCTGGCCACCGGCCCGCTGGACGCGGTCACGCTCATGCGTGATGTCTGTCAGGTCGACCGGCTCCAGAAAGACGCGGCCGAACGGATGGCCGCGGCGTTGCTGGGGAGTCACCCGGAGTTCGTGTGTCTGCCGAGCGGACATTG
>JAIXTI010000224.1 GCA_027484025.1 bacterium | reverse complement strand
TGGCGCGTCGGGGTCGGGGTCGGGGTCGGGGTCGGGGTCGGGGCAGCCCCGACACTTTATCCCCGACCCCGACGCGCGAGCGAAGCGCCGCGCGAGACCCGGCCAGGACCCCGACTGTTTATCGACCCCGACTGTCGTGGCAGTACCCCGACTGTAGTAGCTGTGCCCCGACCGTGGTGGCGGTACCCCGACCCCCACCCACGACCTCGACCACCAGCGTCTACGCCACAACAACGCGCGGCAAAAGCAGCGCCCGCAGCACGTCGTGCACCGGCGTCGCCACCCCGTGCGCCTGGCCAAGTCGGACCACCGCGCCCGTCTGGGCGTCGAATTCGGAGGGGCGCCGCGCCTCGAGATCGCGCGCCATGCTCGTCCGTTCGTCCGGTGGCAAACTATCGTAGCGCTTCCATACATTCGCTTTCGCGTCGGCTGGCCACGCCACACCTACGCCTCGACCCACCGCAATGACTTCGTCGAGCGCGGCATCGACCAGCGCGCGCGTCTCCGGAACAGATCGTACGATGCCGAACGATTCGTCGGCGGCGGCGCACACCAGGCCGATGGGCTCGATGAAGAGAAACTTCTCCCAGAGCGCGACGGCCATGTCGGCGGAGACCAGCGCCTGCATGCCGGCGCCGTTGATGGCGTCGGCGATGGCCGGAATGGCATCAGCAACGGCGGCGGCGGGGGGATGGCCGGCGCGGACGCCGAACTCCAGGTGCGGCACGACGGCCATGTGCCGGATGCGCCCGGGGGCCGATTGCCCAGCAATCACTCGGCAGACACCCTCGAGGACATGGGCATCGCCGAGTGCCCGGGCGAGGAGCACGCTGGCCTCGACGCCGTTCTGCAGCGGGATAACGGCGGTGTGCGGAGCGAGCAGCGGGCGGAGTGACGGCGCAATCGCCGCCACCTGCGTGGCCTTCACCCCCACGAGCACCACGTCGACCGTGCCGATCGTGGCGGGATCGTCCGTCGCCTGCACCGCAGGGAGGTGCACGTCGCCGTGCACACTCTCCAGGGTCAGTCCTTCGGTACGCAGCACGTGCAGGGTCGTCCCACGTGCCACGAACGTCACGTCATGACCGGCGACGATGAGGCGGGCACCGAAGACGCCACCCACCGCACCGGCGCCAATCACGGCTATACGCATGGGGCTATGGCTCAGTTCTTGGTGAGCGCGAACCCGGAGATGTGCGCGTCGGTGTTGTGCCCCATGCGGAAGCCGACCATGCCGTCGGTCGTCTTGAGCTTGCCTTCGCCGGTCACTTCGGCCTTGGTGTAGCTCGCGACTTCCTTGCCGTTGATGATGCAGCTCACCTTGTCGCCCTTCACCGACAGCGCGATCTCCTGCGTTACCGGCTTGCCCTTGGCTTCCGCCTTGTTCACCGCTTCGCTGGCGCCGCCACGCGGGCCGTTCATCTGGAACGGCGCCGGCCCGAAGCCGCGCACGATGAAGTTGCCGTTGCCGTACGCCGCGCAGTACAGGTAGCTCGCCCCGTCGGTGCCCATCCCGTTGCCGGCCATGACGATGCCGTACGGGTGCGGATGGTTGTTGAGCCCCATGTACTCGCGCTCGGAGAAGGTCGCCTTCACCGTGTAGTCACCCTTGCCCGTCATCGACGGGTTCCAGTACGTGATAGCCGGGCCCGTCGTAGCGTGCATGCCGGCGCCCATCCCCACGAACTTGGCGCTGTCCACGGTGAGTCCGGCCTTCGCTTCCTTCGCGTCGACGACGCCCATCCAGCCCTTCATCTGGATGCCGCCCTTCACGGCCATGGACTTCTCGCTGTCCTGCGCGTGCACGAGCTGGGGCACGATGGCGAGGGCGAGTGCCGCGGCGGCACCCTGCATGAAACGCTTCATGGACAACTCCTTTGCTGCGGTAGGATGATTCGGTGGGAGGGGGTAATACTCGCCCATTCCCACAAGGATGCAACTCTCGCCGACGGTCCGTGGTCCCGGCGGGGTGCACGCTGAAGCAAGGACGCGCTGATCGGCGTACGTTCCCTCGGCAATTCCCCATCCACTCCCCGAGGAGCCCATGCCTCTCATCGACGCCCCGCAGCTGCACCGTCCCTGCTGGTTCGACCTGTCCACCTCGGACTTCGAGGCCGCCAAGTCGCTGTATGGCGAACTCTTCGGCTGGAGCTACGAAGACATGGGCGCCGCCTTCGGTCACTACACTATCGCCCGCACTCCCAACGGACGCGCCGCCGCCGCGATGGCGCCCAAGATGCCCGGGCAGGAAGCCATGCCCACCGTCTGGACGGTCTACTGGGGGACGGCCGACGCCGACGCGACAGTGGCCCGCATCGAAGCCAACGGCGGACGCATGATGGTGCCGCCCATGGACATCCCCGGCAGCGGGCGCATGGCGGTGGCCTTCGACCCGGAAGGCGCGGTGTTCGGCCTGTGGCAAGCCGCGCCATTCATCGGCGCCGAGATCGAGGGCGAGCCCGGCGCGATGTGCTGGTGCGAGGTGAACTCACGCAACGCCGCCAGTAACGGCGCGTTCTACGCCAGCGTCTTCGACCTGGCGTCGCAGCAGTTGGACATGCCCGGTACCGTCTACCACACCCTCACCCCCGCCACCGGCGGCGAGCCGGTGTGCGGCGTGATGCAGATGGACGAACACTGGGTAGGGATCAGCCCCAACTGGCTCCCCTACTTTGCCGTCGAGCATCTCGATCGTGCGAACGAGATCTTCAAGCGGCACGGCGGCGTGTTCGTCGCGGGCCCCATTCCGACCCCCCACGGACGCGTGATGATTGCGCGCGATGGGCAAGGCGCGCACCTGGCCTACATGGGTCCGTGAACTGCGGTCTGGGTTCAAACGGTAGGGGAACTACGCGAGGAGAACTACGCGAGGGGAACAACGCGAGGAGAAACACGGGAGGGCAACCACGACCCCGTGACAGAGACCACGACCCCGTGGTTGCCCTCGCGTGGTCGCCCTGTCGTGGTCGTGGTCGTTGTCGCGGGGTCGTGGTTGCCCTCCCGTGTTTCCCCTACCGTTTTTCCCCTACCGTAGGTGAAACAGCTCAGCCCTCAGTACCACCTTTCAACTGCGGCACCCCGTTTGTCGCCGACGACTGCAGCAGCCCCGTCGCCGAGTAAATGGCGAGCTTCTCGCGGGTGTCGACGATGTCGAGGTTGCGCATCGTGAGCTGGCCAATGCGATCGAGCGGCGAGAAGTATTCCTGCCCCTTCTCCATCGTGAGACGCTCGGGCTTGTACGTGAGGTTCGGGCTCGACGTGTCCATGATGGAGTAGTCGTTGCCGCGGCGCAGCTCGATGGTCACTTCACCCGTCACCGCGCGCGCGACCCAGCGCTGCGCGCTTTCGCGCAGCATGAGCGACTGCGGGTCGAGCCAGCGTCCCTGATACAACAGGCGGCCGAGCTTCTTGCCGTTCATGCGATACTGCTCGATCGTGTCTTCGTTGTGAATGCCCGTCACCAGGCGCTCGTACGCAATGAAGAGCAACGCGAGGCCCGGCGCTTCGTAAATGCCGCGGCTCTTCGCTTCGATGATGCGGTTTTCGATCTGGTCGGTCATGCCCAGACCATGTCGTCCGCCAATGACGTTGGCTTCGGTGAACAGCTCGAGGGCGCTGCCGAACTCCTGTCCGTTGATGGCCACCGGGTAGCCTTCTTCGAACCGAATGGAGACCGTCTCGCGCTTCACCTCCACGTCATCGCGCCAGAACGCGACGCCCATGATGGGGTGCACGATGTGCATGCCCTTGTTCAGGAACTCGAGGTCCTTCGCTTCGTGCGTCGCGCCGAGGATGTTGGAGTCGGTGCTGTACGCCTTCTCGACGGACATCTTGTACTCGAAGCCCGACTTGATGAGGTACTCCGCCATCTCCGTGCGGCCACCCAGTTCGTCAATGAACTGTTGATCGAGCCACGGCTTGTACACGCGCAGGCTGGGGTTGGTGAGCAAGCCGTAGCGGTAGAAGCGCTCGATGTCGTTGCCCTTGAACGTGCTGCCGTCGCCCCAGATGTTCACGTCGTCTTCGCGCATGGCGGCGACGAGCATCGTGCCCGTGACGGCGCGGCCGAGCGGCGTGGTGTTGAAGTACGTCTGGCCGGCGGTGCTGATGTGGAACGCGCCACACTGCAGCGCGGCCAACCCCTCGGCCACCAGCTGCGAGCGGCACTCGATCAGACGCGCCTTCTCGGCGCCGTACGCCATCGCCTTGCGCGGGATCTCGTCGTAGTCTGACTCGTCGGGCTGCCCGAGGTTGGCCGTGTACGCGTAGGGAATGGCGCCCTTTTCGCGCATCCAGTGGAGCGCCGCGCTGGTGTCGAGACCGCCGGAGAAGGCAATACCGACCTTTTCGCCGGCAGGGAGTCGCTGAAGGATGTTGGCCACGGAGTACTCGGTGCGCAGACGGGACAGGAAGAATGAACCCCCAAAGCTAGCACCCTTCGGCCCGCTGTCGTAGCCGGTCCCACCCCCTTGGCGGTGAACGCCGCGCCGGTCAACTTCGCAGCTCCCTTTCCCCGACTTCCCGTGTCACGTCGTCACGCCATCATTGCCGCCGTCAGCGTCGCCCTCTGCGCCGGCGCGGCCCTGCTCTACACCCCCGACCGCGATCGTGCGCAGCTCGAAGCGCGCTATCTCGCGCAGCCGTCGGACCTCCGGATGATCGATGGCGTATCGCTCCACGTGCGTGACAGCGGGCCACGCGGCGCGCCTACGCTCGTGCTGCTCCACGGATTGGGCGCGAGCCTGCACACGTGGGAACCGTGGGCCAAGGCGCTCGAGACGCAATATCGCGTGGTCCGCTTCGACTTTCCGGGGCATGGCCTGAGCGGCGCGCCGCTCGACAACGACTACAGCGACGCGCGCTCGCGGCGGTTGCTCGTCGCACTACTCGATTCGCTTGGAGTGCCGCGCGCAACGCTGGTGGGGAATTCCATGGGCGGACGTATCGCGTGGAGCTTTGCCGCCGAACACCCGGAGCGCATGGAGAAGCTCGTGCTCATTGCCCCCGACGGCTTCGAAAGTCCGGGCTTTGCGTACGACAAGCCCGCCGAAGTGCCAGCGGCGTTGGGCGCCATGCGATGGGTGTTGCCACGCGCCATGCTCGTCGCGAATCTCGCGCCGGCCTATGCGCAACCATCGCGGCTCACCGACTCGACGGCCACGCGCTACTACGACCTGATGCTCGCACCGGGGAACCGCGAGGCACTGCTGCAGCGTATGCAGCAAACGATGCTCACCGATCCCATCCCGCGCCTGCGCCGCATTACCGCACCAACGTTGCTGCTGTGGGGCGCGCAGGACCAGATGATTCCGGTAAGCAATGCGCAGGACTATCTGTCAGCGATCAAGGGTTCGACACTCGTTACGCTGCCAGGGCTTGGGCACCTGCCGTTCGAAGAAGCACCACAGCAAGCGCTGCCCGCGCTGCTGAACTTTCTGACAGGCCCATGAATCGCTGGCTGCTCCGCACGCTTCGCCCCGTTCCGTTACCGCTCGCGGCCGACCTGTTGCTCCTCATACCGCGCGCGGTGTGCGGCGTCATGCTCACGGTCTACTTCGGCGCGCCCAAGTTCGGTCTCCCGTGGTCGCCGCCTGAAAATGGTTTGGGCTTCTTCGAGGTGGCCTTCTGGTTCCCCGGCGATGTGGCCGCCTTTGGTGGACCGTTTGCGATGTTCCCCGACACACTGGCGTGGATGGGCGCCTTTGCCGAAGCGGTCGGCGGCGTGGCGCTGCTCCTCGGGCTGTTCGCACGGCCGTTCGCATTTCTGGTCATGTGCACAATGCTGACGGCGATCTTCATGCAGCAGTGGCAGGCCGGATACTGGAACATGCTGCCGGCCACGGGCTTCGTCTGGTTCTCGATGTTCACCATGGTGCTGGGCGCTGGACGCTTCAGCGTTGATGCACTGTTGTCGCGGGGCAAGGCCACATGATGCGGTCACTCAGTGCTACCGGCCGCCGGAGCGTCGCGCGCATCGCGTGCACCATGCTCTGTGTGTCACTCGTCGGCTGCGTGCAGAAGGCCTACGACCGCACCGTGCTCTTCGTCGTCGATGTGAGCGGCGTGCCGAACGTTTCGACCGTCGGGGTCCGTGGCGAAAACAAGCCGCTGTCTTGGCGCGAAGACACCCCGATGACGGCCGTGCCCGACAGCGCCGGACTGTACAGCGTCGCGGTCACCACGCACACGGGCGGCCTCGCCACGGAAGTGAAGTTCGTCGTGAACGGCACGTTCGAGTTCTCGGACTCGCAGGATGACAGCAACCGGAAAGTGTCGCTGCCCAAGACCACCACCGGCGGCGACACGATTCGTTTTCGCGCGGTGTACGGCAAACGCTAGCACTGCGCTTGACAGCGCGCGCGTCGTGACGCAATTCGGGTCCATCGTTTCTGCGGTGGACCCTTTGCGTTGAGGCCTGGGCGGCATGCAGCTCGAGCGACCATACTTTCCCATCATCTACGTGCGCGGCTATGCCATGACGGGTGGCGAAGTGGAAAACACCGTCGCCGACCCGTACATGGGCTTCAATGTGGGCTCCACCAAACTGCGGCAGCGGTATCCACGCTCCGTGGTGCGTCACATCTTCGAGTCGCCACTCGTGCGGCTCATGAAGGACGAAGGCTACCGCGACACTTTTGTCGATGGCGCAGAGATCCCCGAGGGCGCCAATCTGTCGCCGCGTTCAGTGTTCATCTATCGCTACTACGACGACGCCTCCAAGGAGCTGGGGCGTGGGACGCGCGGCGAGATCGAAGGGTATGCGCAGGGACTCCTGGAGCTGGTGAACACGCTGCACGACCGCTATGCACCCGGTGATCGTGCGCTGCACGGCGCACAAACCGACGCGTTCCGCGTGTATCTCGTGGCGCACTCCATGGGCGGGCTCATTTGCCGCTGCATGCTGCAGCAGCTGTCGCGCAACGACCGGCGCATCGACAAGGTGTTCACCTATGCCACACCGCACGGCGGCATCGACCTGCGCGGCATCGGCAACGTGCCGGGGTTCGGTTTCAATCAATCCGACACGTTCCACGAAGACCGCATGCGCGAGTACCTCTCGCTGGGTGCCGACACCCCGGTCCATTCGCTCGACGGCGCGTTTCCAGAGGAGCGGTTCTTCAGTCTCGTAGGCACCAACCACGACGACTACGGCCTCGCCAAGTATGCCGTCGGCCCCATGAGCGACGGGCTCGTACGCATCCCGAACGCGTACGTCGCCGATACACCGCGCGCCTTCGTGCACCGTTCGCATTCGGGGCACTACGGTATCGTCAATTCGGAAGACGGCTATCAGAACCTGCGGCGCTTCCTCTTCGGCAACGTGCGCGTCGATGCGTTTCTCGATGTGCAGGAGCTCATGCTGCCCGCTGCGGTGGAGGAACAGAAAGACAGCGGACACGCCATTCGCGCCGACTATCTCGTCGACGTCATCGCGCGGGTGCGTGGTGCCCGCTGGGATCTGCACCGACGCACCAGCGACGAAGGGTCGGCGGTACTCGTGGACTACGATAAGCACGTGCGCGCGCGGCAGCCGCTGCATCTGGCGAGTGTCTTTCTCTCCAACGCCGCTCGCATCGACACCGATCGTCCAACGCTCGGCTTTTCGCTCGACATCGGCGTACAGGTCCCCGAGTATCTGGTGGATGGCGTGCCATTCTGGAAACGCGACCACTACGACGGCGGCTATCTGTTTCGCGACAAGGTGAATCTCGAAGCGTTCCTTGCGCCGGGCGCCGGTTGGTCGCTGCGCTACGGATGGGACACGCACGGCCCCAATGCCGTGCAGCATACGGCAGTTGCCGAGAACCCGCTGCCGGAGA
>JAIXTI010000050.1 GCA_027484025.1 bacterium | reverse complement strand
GTACTGCGGCAGTGATGTTGGCCTCGATTTCCAGTCTCCAATTAACTACATCAACTATGTCGCCTATCTGGGTGGCGAACACAGGCACTTGTTTGACCCAATAGAATTGGAACGCGTTCTGGTTCGAGCGGGTTTCAGCAACGTAAGCTCGGTCGATCGGGATCCGTTGATCGATCCTGAGTGGCGCGCCCACGACTCGATCTACGCGACCGGAGTCAGGGCTTGAGCCCTCTATTTGGAGTTAGCTAGAATGCTGCTTGATGGCGTTCGATCCGGACCGGGTTTCCGCATGTCGGCGGTCACGTGAATCAGTTGCGAATCGCAACATTGATTGTGGGGTTCCGAAGGCGTGAGCGCCTTGCCAACGTAGTAGACGCGGCGTTGGACGCTGGGCAGAGCAACGTGTTGTTGTCTGTCGACGGGCCAAGGTCACCAAAAGATGTACCTGATTGCGACGCAGTTGCAAAATACGCATCAGCACTGCAGGAGCGGGGTCAAGTCCACTCGATCGTGCACAAGGTGAACCTGGGATGTGGGATACACATTGAACGTGCTATCTCGGCTGCCCTTCGCGAATATGATGCTGTCATAGTATTGGAAGACGACTGCATTCCATCTGCGCACTTTTTCTCGTTCTGCAAAGAGATGCTTCTTCGATATCAGGATGATACGAGGATCTTTCACGTCAGTGGGAACCAGTTCTTTGAGAACCTGGTGCCGGCCAAGTCACTTCCGGTTTTCTGCAAATATCCGCATGCATGGGGCTGGGCCACGTGGCGGCGAGCATGGCAACACTACACCCGCGACCCAGGCGCTCTCTCGTCTCCAGAGACGGAGTGGGCGATAGACGCTCAATGTGCATTGGAACAAGAGCGCCGCTATTGGCGCGAGATCGTGGCCGAACTCATTCCAGGACGTCCAGACATCTGGGACTACTACTGGATGCTTTCGATCTGGCGGCAGAACGGCCTGTCGATCCTCCCTCCAGTCAACCTCGTTCGCAATGTCGGGTTCGATGACAAGGCAACACACACCCTTGGGAGTGGACATGCGCTGTCTCTGCCAGTGGCAAGTTCATTACAGGAACTGTCGGCGCCGCGTGTCATGACCAGGCATCTGCCGTTAGAGACTGCGACGTTTCTCAACAATCTCTACCCAGGCGATCCGCCAGACCGCAGGGCACTTTGGCGCCGAATTCTCCGCCGGACACGCGAAGCTGTAGTTTGCCTCGAGAGGCGAGTCAATTCGTGCACAGCCGTCGAATCCAAGGCACGACACTGACGAATGTGCGGGATTATCGGCAAAATAGGTGGGGCGCGAGCGAGCGAAATGGATGCTGCGCTCTCGTCCTTGTCGCATCGAGGTCCAGACGATCTGGGGGCTTGGTTCGACGAGAGTGTGGGTTGTTTCCTGGGTCACGCCCGGCTAAGTATCGTGGCGCGCAATCAATCGGCCTCACAGCCAATGCTTTCAAGAGACGGGCGCTACGTCCTCGTCTTCAACGGAGAGATCTACAACTATCGTGAGCTTTCGCTGCGCTTAGCCGAGGACGGCATTGATGCGAGTGGCTCGGAAGGCGATTCCCGAATTTTGCTAGAGGCCTATGCGCACTGGGGACTCCGCGTTATTCCGATGTTGCGGGGCATGTTCGCGTTCTGCATCGTCGACCTGCGGCCGCAGTCCGCTGGTGTTCGCGCACTGCTCGTGCGCGATCGTTTCGGAATCAAGCCGCTGTACTATTCCGCGGGCCGTGCAGGGTTTCTTTTTGCGTCCGAAACTAGCGCGCTCCGCCGCGCTACCCTCGAGAACGTGAGCCTGGATCGCGCCGGGTTTGTCGACCTTATCCAGTATGGCAGCCTGTTCGACTCCGGTTCTGTCTTTTCGGGAATTTGCGAGCTTGAACCAGGCACTACATTGCTGGTGGGAGCAAACGGCTCGGTTTTGCAGACCGAACGGTATTGGCCTAATTACAGTGAATCCACGCCAGTAGGGAATGGCCGGAACGCGATTGCGCCCACGCCCTCAGACCCCGTGCGAGTAGTGCGCGGCCTTATCGAGCGAGGTGCTCGAGAGCAGATGGCGCCGGAAGACGCGCCGGGAATCCTTCTAAGCGGCGGCATCGATTCCTCTCTAGTGGCGGCACTCGCTGCTCAATACGCGAACAGTTCGCCAATCGCGACGACAATCGGGGTCGTCGGAACGTCACTAGAGCAGGACGTTCTGCACGCTCGTCAGGTCGCTCGTCGCTGGGGTCTGGAGTTGCGCGAGCGCTGGATAGACGAAAGCGATGTCGACTCGCTAGCTTCGGCATGGCTGGAGGCAACGGATCAGCCGTCGGGCGACGGATTCAACACCTTCGTTGCATGCCGGGAGCTTGCCAATGACTGCAAGGTCATCCTTTCCGGGCTCGGGGCTGACGAAATCTTCGGCGGTTACCCGCACTTCGGCACGTCTGAGAGTAATGGTGGTTCGCTGTGTGCCCGCCTTCGACGTGCCTTCGGTGCGATGAGGAACGTGCGCAGCTCGGACGTAAGTCCGCCCGACCCGCGCGCCGTCCTGGCTGAACTCGTC
>JAIXTI010000096.1 GCA_027484025.1 bacterium | reverse complement strand
CCTCGCGCTCGCCGCGGCGGCCACGCTGTTGTCCGCCTACAGCGGCGCATCGTCGTCGCAGGGCAAGCTGGTCGAGCAGCCCGTCAAGTTCGTCCATGCACCGCACGTGCAGAAGGCAGGCATGAACTGCCTGTACTGCCACAGCGCCGCCAACAAGTCGCCAGACCCGGGCAATGCCTCGGTCGCGACGTGCATGGGCTGCCACACGCTGGTCAAGCCGCAGTCGGCTGAGATCAAGAAGATCGCTGCCGCCTACCAGAAGGGTCAGCCGATCCCCTGGAACCGCGTGCACAAGGTGCCCGACTATGTGCAGTTCCCGCACATGCGTCACGTGAACGCCGGCGTCACCTGCCAGACGTGCCATGGTCAGATCCAGAACCAGGGCGCGCAGGGTCCCGACACGAATTATGTGCCGGTCCAGCAGGTGAACTCGCTCAACATGGGCTGGTGCATCAACTGTCACGTGCAGGGCTACAAGCCGGCTGAAGGTGCTCGCCTTGCAGGACAGAAGGTGACGCCGGAGCTGGAAGCTATGCCCGCCAAGAAGGCGCGCTACGATTGCGCCGTCTGCCACTACTGATCATCGACCCACGACAACGATGAGCACAGAAGCGGGGACCGGCGTCAAGCGCCGAGACTTCCTCAAGATCCTGGGCGCTACGGGCGCCACGACGGCAGTGGTCGGCTGTTCCTCCGAAAAGGTGGGCAAGCTGATCCCGTACGTCACTTCTCCCGACAACACCGTCCCGGGCGTGTCGCAGTACTATGCGACCACCTGCCGCGAATGTGCGGCTGCCTGCGGTGTGTTGGCCGAAGTGCGTGACGGCCGGCCCATCAAGCTGGAGGGTAACCCTGACCACGCGATGAACCGTGGCGCGATCTGCGCGACCGGTTTGTCGGCCATGCAGGGCCTCTACAACCCCGACCGCTATCGCTCGCCCATGGTGCGCGAGGGCAACGCCCTCAAGCCCACCACGTGGGACAAGGCCTACGAACTCCTTGCCCAGAAGCTGGGTGAAGTGAAGTCGAAGGGTCAGGCGGGCAACGTCGTCTTCATCAACCAGCACGAGTCGGGCACCTTCCCGGGCTTCCTCGATCAGTGGCTGTCGGCGAACGGCATGCCCAACCACCTCAGCGTCGACAGCACGGCGCCGGTGGCGACGATCGCGGCCAACCAGAAGGTGTACGGCACGGCGTGGCCGAAGCTCGACTTCAGCGCAGCCAAGCTCGTCGTCAGTTTCGGCGCCGACTTCCTCGATGGGTGGGGACACAGCGTTCCGCAGCAGCTCGACTGGGCCGATGCGCGCGCCAACGTCGCCAATGCCCCGCGTCTCGTGTACGTCGGTGCGCGCCGTTCGCTCACCGGCCTCAACGCCGACCAGTGGGTCCCGGCCAAGCCCGGCAGCGAAATGGCGCTCTGCGCCGCGATGCTCGGCACCGGCACCGCGCAGGCAGCGGCTGACGCGTCGGGCCTCTCGGTCGCGGCCGTCGAAGCGCTCGTCAAGGCCGCCGCGGATGCGGGCAACGGCCTCATGGCCATCTGCGGCGTCACCGGCGCCGATGCGCTCGAGTGCGCCACGATGGTTGCCCAGATCAACCAGAAGGCCGGCGCCGTCGGCACGACCATCAAGCCGGCCGCGTCGCACGCGGGCTACGCCGGTCTCGCCTCCTACGCCGACCTCGCGTCGGCGGTGAAGGCCATGGACGCCGGCTCGGTGCCGCTCGCCTTCGTGCGCGGCGCCAACCCGGCGCACACCATGCCCAAGTCGGCCGGCTTTGCGGCCGCCTTCGCCAAGGTGGGCTTCAAGGTCTCCTTCTCGGCTATGCCCGACGAAACGGCGCAGCTCGCCGATCTCGTGCTCCCCGATAACCACTGGCTCGAAAGCTGGGGCGATGCCGCCGGCGAAAACGGCCAGCTCGGTCTGCAGCAGCCGACGCTCGACCCGGTGTTCGACACGCGCGCCACGGCCGATGTGCTCATCGCCATCGCCAAGAAGGATCAGGCACTCGCGTCGCGCTACAACGTGGCCGATTACCGCACGTGGTACATCAGCAAGTTCCCGGGCGGTGGTGCGGGCTTCACCGCGGCGCTCACCAAGGCGCAGATCAACAGCGGTCCGCTCGTGCCCACGTCGTCGCGTTCCTTGGCGGCGACGGCGCAGGCCCCGGCCGCTGGCGCTGGCGACTTCTTCGTGCACGTCTTCCCATCGCCCACGCTGGGTGATGGCGCTGGCGCGAACAAGCCGTGGCTCCAGGAACTCCCGGATCCCGTCTCCAAGATCGCGTGGCAGTCGTGGGTCGAAGTGCACCCCTCCACCGCCAAGAAGCTTGGCATCAAGGAAGGGACGCACCTCACCGTCGAAACGGCGGCCGGCAAGGTCACCGCGCCCGCGTACATCTACATGGGCGTGCGCCCGGACACGGTCGGCATCTCGCTCGGCCTTGGTCACACGGCCTACGGCCGCTTCGCCCAGAACATCGGTGTGAACGCGTACGATCTCGTGTCGACTGGCTGGGATGCCGCCGGCGGTCTCGCCATCGGCAACATCAAGGGCAAGGTCACCGTCTCCACGGAGCACTCGCCCCTCGTCACGACCGAAGGCTCCGCGCGCCAGCACGGCCGCGGGATCGGTCAGGCGCTCCCCATCGGCGTGCTGTTGGGCACCGAGCAGGAGAGCGAAGACCATCACCACGAAATCCCGGGACTGCCGTCGCAGGATTTCAAGACGGGCCTCAAGTCGCCCGTGGCCGCCGATGCGCAGGGTGAGTTCGCCAACCCCGAGTCGAAGGACAAGGGGATGTACGATCCCAACCACGTGCAGAAGATGGAGAAGCGCCGCTGGGCGATGACCATCGACCTCGCACGTTGCACCGGTTGCTCGGCGTGCGTCACGGCCTGTTACAGCGAAAACAACATCCCGACCGTCGGTGCGCCGTATCAGGGCCGCGCGCTCAGCCCGACCAACTGGGATGAACGTCCGGGTGCGAACATCATCAAGGGCCGCGAAATGGCCTGGATTCGCCTCGAGCGCTACTACGAAGGGAACGACAACACGGAGAACGAGTTCTCACCGGACTTCGACACGCGTTTCGTGCCCATGATGTGTCAGCATTGCGGCAATGCGCCGTGCGAGCCGGTGTGCCCCGTGTACGCCACGTATCACTCGCCCGACGGCCTCAACGTGCAGGTCTACAACCGTTGCGTCGGTACGCGTTACTGCAGCAACAACTGCCCGTACAAGGTCCGCTACTTCAACTGGTTCGGCTACGGTGAACCGGAACGTCGCCAGTACGCCTGGCCCGAGCCGATGCACTGGTCGCTCAACCCGGACGTCACCGTGCGTGGTAAGGGCGTCATGGAGAAGTGCACGTTCTGCGTGCAGCGTATCCGTGAGTCCGAACACCGTGCCAAGGCGGAAGGCCGAGAGGTCAACGCCGACGAGTTCACGACGGCCTGTGCGCAGGCCTGCCCGTCACGCGCCATCGTCTTCGGTGACGCGGCCGACGAGAACTGGACCGTATCGAAGCTCGCGTATGACCGCCGTGCGTATCACGTGTTCGAAGAACTGAACACGTATACCGCCGTGGTCTATCTGAAGAAGGTCACCTTCCCGTCGCCGGCCGCCCCGGCGACGGCCTGAGGATAGCGCGCATGGCATCCGTCGCACATCCGGTGCGAGAGGGCATTCGTGGGCCGAACATTGCTTCGGCCGACGTCCAGCTCCCCGCAGTCCGTGATTACGAACAGGTCGATCGCGATATCATCGCGACGCTCGGGTTCACCAAGAAGTGGTTCCTCGGTCTCGCGCTGGCCATCGTGGCCATGCTCTGTGGCGCCTCGGCCTGGCTCTTCCAGATTTACTGGGGACTGGGGCAGGCGGGTTACGAACCGCCGGTGATGTGGGGTAACTACATCATCACGTTCGTTTTCTGGGTCGGTATCGGTCACGCCGGTACGCTGATCTCCGCCATTCTGTATCTCTTCCGCGCGGGCTTCCGTACCTCGATTTATCGAGCGGCCGAAGCGATGACCGTGTTCGCCGTTATGACGGCCGGTCTCTTCCCGATCATTCACATCGGGCGTCCGTGGAAGTTCTTCTGGCTCATTCCGTATCCGAACTGGCGCCTGTTGTGGCCGAACTTCAAGTCGCCGCTGGTGTGGGACGTCTTCGCCATCTCGACGTACCTCACCATCTCGACCACGTTCCTCTTCATCGGCCTCATTCCTGACTTCGCGGTCCTCCGCGACAAGGAAACCAACCCCACGCGCAAGCGGGTCTACTCGATCCTCTCGCTGGGCTGGCGCAACAGCGACCGCGAATGGCGTCACTTCGCGAAGGCGTACTTGTTCCTCGCCGCCTTCTCGACGCCGCTCGTGCTCTCCGTGCACTCAGTCGTTTCTTTCGACTTCGCCATGGCGCTCACGCCGGGCTGGCACGCCTCCATCTTCCCGCCGTACTTCGTCGCCGGTGCCATTTTCTCCGGCTTCGCGATGGTGTGGACGATTGCCATCCCCATGCGCAAGTGGTTCAAGCTCGAGCACTACATCACGCTCAACCACCTCGACGCGACCGCCAAGGTCGTGCTCTTCACCTCGATGGTGGTCGGTTGCGCGTACCTGATCGAGTTCTTCATCGCCTGGTACAGCAGCGTCCGCGCGGAGCAGGAGTTCTTCTACAACCGTGTCTTCGGTCAGTGGTGGTGGGCGGCGTGGATTATGTTGCTCTGCAACATGTCCCTCCCCATGTCGCTCTGGTCGCAGAAGCTCCGCCGCAACCCGGCGTGGTTGTTCATCCTGTCGATTTTCATCAACATCGGCATGTGGTTCGAGCGCTTCGTCATCGTCGTGCCGTCGCTGTCGCACGAGTTTGAGCCGTGGCAGTGGGGTACCTACACCCCGAGCTGGGTGGACATGGCGTTCCTCGTCGGCTCGTTCGGCTGGTTCTTCATGTGGTTCCTGCTCTTCGTGAAGCAGATGCCCGTGATGGCCATCATGGAGCTCAAGGAAATCGTCACGCCGCGCTTCAAGAGCGGCCATGGCGGAGGGCATCACTGATGCAGGGCGTACTTGGCGTCTTTCACCACCTGGATACGACCGTTTCGGCCATCCAGGAGCTGAAGAAGAAGAAGCTGGGCGATGTCACGGTGTACTCGCCGACCATCCGCCACGAGCTCGATGAAGCGATCGACGGCCCCAACAGCGTCGTCCGTCGCTTCACCCTGGTCGGCGGTCTGCTCGGGGTGAGCTTCGGCTACTGGGTCGCGATCTGGTCCTCGAACTACTGGCCGCTCGTCACGGGCGGCAAGGCCATCGCCTCCTGGATTCCGTATACGATCATCGGCTTCGAAGTCATGGTGCTCGTGGGCGCACTCTCCACGGTCGCCGGCATGTTCATCAACTCGCGCATCCCTCGTCTCACCTCGACGGTTGGATACGACAACCGGTTTTCCTCCGGGCACTTCGGTGTCTTCATTGCCTGTGATGCCAACAAGGCGTCGGCGGCGGAAGACCTTCTGCGCCATGCCGGTGCTGAGGAGGTGCGACGTGAAGCCTGAGACTGCTAACCTGATGTCATCTGTCGCAGCACGGGCGCTTCGCGCCTCGGCAGCCATCGCGCTTCCCCTGACGCTCGGGGCCTGCTCGTGGTTCACCGACTTCAAGAACCAGCCCCGCATCGAGCCCTGGGAGTCGACGTCGCAGGATCCCGCCGACTCGCTGTCGCCGCCGCGTGGGCAGCCGCAGTACTCGGTGCCGGTGCAAGGCACTGCCGTGGCGGCTTGGCAAATCGGCTACACCAACACGATCGCGACGATCGATTCGTTCAACGTCGTCCCCAATCCGACGCCGGTTTCGCCGGCATCGCTTGAGAACGGCAAGAAGAACTATCAGATCTTCTGCGCTACCTGTCACGGCATGTCCGGCGCCGGCAACGGGCTCGCTACGAAGTACGGAATGGCGGGCATCAGCCTCGTCAACGAGCGCGTGCAGGGCTTCAAGGACGGGTACATCTACGGCATGATCCGCAACGGGCGCGGCATCATGCCCAGCTACAACCGTATCGAAGAGGCGGACCGCTGGGACGTGATCAACTACGTCCGCGCGCTGCAGAGCGCCACGGCCGACACGACGCTCCACGGTTACCCGGGCCAGAACGGCACCACCGTGCCGGGACCGTCGCAGACGGCTCCGACGCGTCCGGCTCCGTTCCTCAAGCCCACGCAGCAGCCCACGATCGGGTCGCCGAACATCAATTCGGCCACCTTCAAGGGGAACAACGAGAACGACACCATGCGCAAACTGCACCTCGGCGCTCCCGCTGAAGGTGGCGCGGCCAAGGAGAAGCACTAGTGAGCCAGCACTATCACTACCCGTCGCGCGAAGAGTTCGCGCGTCGCCTCTCCGCCAAGTCGGTGCCGGCTGGCATCAAGACGGCGGCGCTCATTGCCGCGCTCCTCGGCATCGGCGTCTTTGTCATGGGGCTCTTCACGAACCCCGACCGCGCGTGGCAGGCCCTCCAGTACAACTGGACGTACTTCGCCGTGATCTCGACGGCCGGCACCGCGTTCGCCGCGGTGCAGCGTATCGTGACGGCGCGCTGGTCGCGCCCCATGATCCGCTTCACCGAAGGCTTCTACGCCTTCGTGCCGATCGCCTTCGTCATTCTCATCGCCATTCTGTTCTTCAGCGGCGACTCGATCTTCACGTTCCGCGGCCGTGAGGCTGTCCCCACGGAAGAGAAGGCCGCCTACCTGAGCAACGGCTGGTTCCTCATCCGCGGGCTGTTCTTCTTCGGCGCCATCACCGTCATCCAGGGCATGTTCATCTGGAACTCGGTCAAGATGGACGTCGCGGTGCTCCCGGAGTACGGCGCCAAGTGGGCTGCTGGTCTGCGCGCCAAGATGCGCGCCGGCTGGAGCGGTGACGAACGCCGCGAACTGCACACGCAGCACTCGGCGCAGGGCAAGCTCGCCGTCGCCGTCGCCATGGCCTTCGTGATCGGGTGGTGCTTCATGGCATGGGATTACTCCATGACCATCTCGCTCCACTTCCAGCAGACGATGTACGCCTGGATCGTGTTCATGACCGGCTGGGTCAACATGGTCATGCTCACGTCGCTCCTCACCATGTGGTGGCGCAACCACCTCGAGGCGAAGGACATCGTCACCATGGATCAGCTGTGGGACCTGGGTAAGCTTGGCTTCGCCTTCACGGCGTTCGTCGGCTACATCAGCTTCTCGCAGTACTTGGTCATCTGGTACGGCAACATGCCGGAAGAAACGCACTTCTATCGCCTGCGTCTCTCGGGCGTGTGGAAGCCCATCACGCAGCTCGTGCCCATCTTCGGCTTCGTGCTGCCGTTCTTCGGCCTGATCTCCAAGGCCGCCAAGATGTACCTCCCCACGTTCGTGCTCTTCGCGGTGTGCAGCCTCATCGGCGTTTATCTGCACCGCTACATCGAGATCTATCCGAGCATCTACGGCGAAGCGACCTCGCTTCCCTTCGGGCTCCAGGAAATCGGCACCACGATCGGCTTCATCGGCCTCTGGGCATTCAGCTACTTCAGCTTCATGGATGCCTTCCCGGTCATGCGCGTCTTCATGATGACCACCCCCTGCAAGGACGAAGTGCAGGTTCCGGTTGACGCCAAGACGATGGAACCGCTTCCGGCGCACGAGTAAGCGCGAGAAGCACGACACAGATCAAATCAGAAGGGCGGCACCCACGGTGGGTGCCGCCCTTCTGGTTTGTGGCCGTCAACTCGCAATCACGAAGCTGTTCTGGCCTACCAGCTAACCTGGCCCAGCACGCCGGCGGCCACGGGTACCCCGACTTCGGCCGCGTTGACGAGCATCACCGCGGCGCCCTCGTCCTCACGCCCTTCCGCGATGTCCGCTTCCAGTTCTGCGGCCAACGTACGATTCGCCAGTGCGTTCGCTTCGTCGAGCGTCGGCGCCTCGATCAGGACGGCTCCGTACTGCGGGTACTTGCCGCCTTCCCGCATGAAGCCCACCAGAAAGCGCGGCGCGGCGGGAGCGCTCGGCAGGCGCGCGGGCGCCGGTGCGGGGCGCGGCGGACGAATACCGACGTCCCCTTCCAGCGTCAGGCACGCGGCACGAATGGTGTAGTCACGACCCGGCACATAGCCGCTCGACGGGTCGGCCTGCGTCACCGCAACCAGGTACGGGAGGCCGAGCGGCGCCTCGGCGTGTGCCCGCTCGTCAACGCGGCGTACCATCCCTCGAACCACCGCGCCATCGAAAACAAAGCGCACGCTGTCCCCCGGACGAATGTCCTGGTTGGAATCCGAGGTGGCGGAGATGCGGCGCATACAGGAAGTGTCGGCGCGCCGCGAAAAAACCTGAGAGTCTCGGCGATTGGCAACCGCGAGGTCCGCTATGGATATTGTTAGCGGTGCTTCATTGTCCGAACACGTCAGTTCGCATGGCGCGAATCCTCGACGCTGTGGAAACGCGATTCCCCACGCCACGGAGGAGTGCAATGATCTGGATTTTCGTATCGGCGCTGCTCTTTGGCGGAGCGCTCATTCTCGCCGGATTGATCGGCGTAGACGGTGACGCCAACCATCACCACGACCTCATGGGTGATGCGGGACTCTTGGCCGTGTTCTCACTCCGCAATCTCACGTGGGCAAGCTTCGCGTTCGGCGGCATTGGGCTACTCGCCGTGCTCACGCGCCGGAGTGACGCGGTTAGCGTCGTTTCCGCGAGCACCGCTGGCGTGGTGACCCTTGTTGGCGTCCATGCGCTGTTCAAAGCACTACGGCGGACCGAAGGCGGAGCACTCCCTGCAGACGCCTTGGTCATCGGGGCACCCGCAACTCTGGTGCTTCCCTTCGACGAGAACGGGCTCGGTGTCATCAGCTTTCGTTCGAACGGACAAGTGCAGGAAATGCCCGCCCGTCGCGCGCCAGATGTTGCCGCGCTCGAGAGCGCACATTTTGCGGCGTGCCGCATCGGCTGGATCGAAAACGGGATCGCCGTCGTGGAGCCCGCCTCGCACTGATTTGCTGTTGTCACCCGTCCTTCTTGAGGTGCTTGATGAACGAATTGCTCGATGGTCAGTTCGGAACCGCCATCTTCTCACTCGGTGGTGTAGCGTTTTTCGTTGTGATGTTGCTGCTATTGGTCGCGACGGTAAAGCAGCTGCTCATTATCGTGCCCCCCAACATGGTTGCCGTCATCACTGGACGGCGCCGCGCCCTTACCGATGGTACATCCGTTGGCTACCGCGTGGTGCGCGGCGGGCGCACCATCCGCATTCCGATTCT
>JAIXTI010000261.1 GCA_027484025.1 bacterium | reverse complement strand
CTCGTGCCCTGCAGATGGGATCACACCTGCCCTGGGCCTTTGCCAGCGCGATCTTCCTCTACTCGACGTTCTTCTTCCAGCCGCTGCTCGTCGGCAGCTGGAGCGAGATGGTGCCCTTCGGCATCTTCCCGCACCTCGACTGGACGGCGGCGTTCTCGATCCGCTACGGCAACCTGTACTACAATCCGTTCCACGCGCTTTCCATCGTCTTCCTGTACGGCTCCGCCGTGCTCTTCGCGATGCACGGCGCCACCATTCTCGCCGTCGCCCGCATGGGTGGTGAGCGCGAAATCGAGCAAATCACCGACCGCGGCACCGCGGCCGAACGCTCGATGCTCTTCTGGCGCTGGTGCATGGGCTTCAACGCCACGATGGAATCGATTCACCGCTGGGCGTGGTGGTTCGCGGTGCTGACGACGTTCACCGGCGGCATCGGCATCCTGCTCACGGGCACGGTGGTCGACAACTGGTACCTCTGGGGCGTGAAGCATGGCCTCGTGGCACCGTACCCGGCCCAGAACGTCCTGACGCCGGAACAGCAGGATCTCCTGCGCGGCCGCTACCAGGGCACCGCTCCCGATACGTTCCCGTCGTATGTCGTTCCGCAGAACGCGACCATGCCCGACACGGCCGAAGCGCCGGTGATGGCGGACTCGCTCAAGGCGGATTCGCTCAAGACGGACTCGGTGACTGCTGACACGACGAAGTCCGGAGGCACCACCAAGTGAACCACGCTCTTCGTCACTCACTCCGCGCCGTGGCGCCGCTACTCCTCGTAGCGGCCGCGGCCTGCGGAGACGCCGCCACCGATTCTGTGCAGGTCGGATACCGCGGGACCGCGATGGAGCAGAACTACGACCACGGCGATCTCAAGACCAAGTTCGCACAGGTCAAGCTCCCCCAGAGCCCGCCACCGGCGGGTGAATCGCCGCCGGGTCCGCTCCCGTGGAAGAACGTGCAGGTGCTCAACGACATCAGCATTGCGGAGTTCAACCGCACGATGATCGCGATGAGCACCTGGGTGGCCGGCACCGGTAACTGTGCCTACTGCCACAACGTCGCGGCCTTCCAGTCCGACACGCTGCCCAACGGCAAGCCGCTGTACACCAAGCTCGTCGCCCGTCGCATGCTGCAGATGACCCGCAACATCAACGGGAACTACAGCCAGCACGTGAAGAACACCGGCGTGACCTGCTACACCTGTCACCTCGGCAAGCCACTCCCCAACGGCCTCTGGTTCTACTCGAATCAGACCGACTACCTGCGGCACTATCTCGACCGCGATGGCGCCCGCGTCCTGACGCAGGGTGTGGCCCCATCCAAAGAGAACCGCAGCTCAGTGAAGCAGACGGAGTGGACGTACGCGCTGATGATCTCGCAGTCCCGCTCGTTGGGTGTGAACTGCACGTCCTGTCACAACAGCCGGCAGTTCGCCCGCTGGCGTGCAGCGCCGCCGGCCCGTGTGCCCGCCTCTCATGGCATCCTCATGCTGCGCGACGTGAATCAGAACTACCTCGCACCGCTCCAGCCGGTCTACCCGGCCGTGCGCCTCGGCGCGATGGGTGATGCTCCGAAGGCCCAGTGCGTCACCTGCCACAACGGGGCGTACAAGCCGCTCTACGGGGCGCAGATGGCCAAGGACTTCCCCGCCCTCTGGGGACGCGCCGATTGGAACGGCAAGCCGTTCCCGGCCTTCATGGCCGCGGCAACGGACAGCACCAAGAAGGACAGCACCATGGTTGCCGCCCCTGCACCGACCTCCGCCCCCGTGGCGGCCCCGGCGCAACGGACTGGCGCCAAGAGCTCGACCACCAGTCCTGTCGGTGGCGTGAACTAAGCCCGACCGCACGAGCACCGCGCACAGGGCCCTTGGCCCGCCGCGCGGCCCGACCCCGTGGCGCCACCCGGCGCTACGGGGTCTTGCGTTGGGACATGCTTCACTGCGTGCCTGCCGTCCTTCACTGCGCGCCTGCGGTCTGTGTGGCTGCCGTCTGCAGTTCTCGGCGCGATGCCGCGGCCGCACGCCGAGACGGCGGACGGCAGAAACCCCAGACGGCAGGCGCGGAGGAACCGCGGCCTTCGCCCACGGTAGAAACCGCCGCCGCCATTCGCGCATTATTCCTGCGTTCGCCCGACGTGGTTCTGTTGCCGTCCGGGCCGTACTTCCTCTCCCACCGAGTTTTCCTGTGTCTACGCGCCGTCTGCCCGTGTACATCCTTGCCGACGTATCCGGCTCGATGCAGGGTACGCCCATCGAGTCCGTCAAGTCGGGAATCCGTCAGCTGCACCGCGACCTGCTCGGCGATCCGCAGGCGATCGAAAGTGCGTATCTGTCGGTACTCACCTTCTCCAATTCCGCGCAGCAGGCCGTGCCGCTCACGGAAGTGGCGATGTTCAACCCGCCCGACCTGCAGGCCAGCGGCCAGACCAATTTCGGCGACGGCCTGCGGCTGCTGCTCGAGTGCTTCGATCGGGAGATCGTGCGCACGACGGCCGACCAGAAGGGTGACTGGCGCCCGTTGGTGTTCGTGCTCTCCGACGGTGCGCCGACCGATATCGACTGGCCCGTCTACGCGCAGCAGCTCCGCGAGCGGCGTCCCGCCAACATCATCGCCGTCGCGTGCGGTGATCAGGCCGACACCGAAGTGCTCAAGCAGATCACCGAAATCGTCATTCAGATGCAGGACATGTCGCCGGATGCCTTCAAGGCATTCTTCCGGTTCGTGTCGGCGAGCGTGAAGCAGACGAGTGCCAAGGTGGGTGCCGTGGCCGATGGGGGGAGCATTACGCTGCCGCCGCCGCCGCCGGGCATCACGATCGTTCCGTAACGCGTGATGCCCGACGAGGTCATCGACCCTGCCCCTGCGTCTCCCCCACCGGTGGCGGCCGAACCGCCGCCGCGACCGGTGTGGAACACCGTAGTTCCCTCGGCGCCCTGGTGCCCCGACGAATGGCGTGCGCATCTCGACGCTGTGGCGCCGGGGCTCTTCACTTCCGCGAGCGCAGCATCGGCCCACGAAGCGACCGGTGGCCGCATGGCCGCCGACGGATGGGCACTGGTGCTCGGTTCGCGCCGCGGCCGTTTGCATGCGCATCGCGGTGAACATCGCGAAGACGCCGGCCATCTCGTGCACTTCACCAATGGCTGGTGCACCGCTGTGGCCGACGGCGCCGGTTCCGCGACGTACAGTCGCATTGGCAGTGCGCTCGCCACATTCACCTTCACGCACGAAGTGCGTGAGGCGTTGCAACACGGCCGCGCGCCCGCCGCGGCGCTCGACGAGGCGATGCAGCATGCGGCGGTTGCCGTCGACGCACGGCAGCGCGAGTTCGCTGCGCGCACCGGGATGGCGTTGCGCGATCTGCGCACCACGCTGCTGGTGGCCACACTTCACGCCGGGCGTCTCGCCTTCATGCAGGTGGGCGACGGCGCGATGGTCGTACGCCATAGTGGTGGCGCGCTGTCGCATCCGTTCGCGGCAGCCACCGGCGACTTCTCCGGCGAAGTCGCGCACTTCCTCCCCGACGATGGGGCGCTCGCCGTGCTGCAGGCGTCGCTCACCACGACGGACGTGGGCGAGACCGACGTCGTGCTGCTCGCCACCGACGGTGTGGAAGATCCGTGGTACCCGTTCACGCGACATGCCGCGGCGTTGATTGATACGTTGCGCGCGGGCGTGCGCGATGACAGCGCGCTGCCGGCGAGCCTCGTACCGGCGTGGCGCGACAGTGTGCTGGAGGCAGCCGACCCAGTGCACGCGCTGACGGAGTGGCTGGCGTTCGAAAAGCGCGGCGAGAACGACGACCGCACGCTGTGCGTCGCACACGTGCGGTAATGGCAGCGCGCTGATCATGGGCACCATTACCTGCCGCCTCACCGACGGGCGGACGCTGCAACTCGAAGACGAGCCGGTCGGCACCGGCGCGGAGAAGCGCGTCTTCCTCACGCGCGACCGGCAATTCGCGGTGGGCTTCTACTACGGCACGCTCAACGACCGGCGCGAACGCGTGGATCGCCTTACGCGCATTCTCACCAACTACAACCCGACGCTCGCAGCCAATGGCGCGTACTGGTCGCCGTACTTCTGCTGGCCGGTGGGCATGGTCGATGGAGTGCACGCCATTCCGCAGGCGTTCGCGCAGCGTCAGCAGTTGGTGTGGCCGCCGTTGGCGGTGGTGACCCCGACCTATCGCGGCAACTTCTACTTCACCGATCGTTTCGGCAGCAAGCAGGAGAAAGAAGTTCGCTGGTTCACCGGCGGCAAAGCGTCCAAGTTCGTCCCGCAGGCGGAAACCGGCTCGCTGCTCACGCGCTTGCAAGTCGCTGTGCGGTTGGCGCGCGCGGTGCGCCGCCTGCACATGGCGGGGCTCGCGCATGCGGATCTTTCGAACAAGAACGTGCTCGTCGATCCCAAAGGAGGCGATGCGTGCATCATCGACATCGACTCGCTCGTCGTGCCCGGCGTCGCCCCGCCATCGGTGCTTGGCACGCCCGGCTACATCGCCCCCGAAGTGCTTGGCAACAAGGCGCAGCCAAGCATTGCGACCGATAAACATGCGCTTGCCGTGTTGCTCTACGAACTCCTGCTCGAGCGGCATCCGCTGCAGGGTCGCAAGGTGAACAGCACGCGCTCGGCCGAAGAAGACGAACAGTTGTCGATGGGACTGCGGGCGCTCTTCATCGAACATCCCACCGACCGCAGCAATCCGCCGCAACAGGCGGTGCGTGTGCCGTTCACGAAACTCGGGCCGCACCTGGCCAAGTGCTTCACGCGCACCTTCGTCGACGGACTGCACGCGCCCGCCAAACGGGCGGATGCGGCCGAGTGGGAGCTGGCGCTCTACAAGACCATGCAACGACTGCATCCACTGCCGAGTGGCAAGTGGACGCTCGTGAACCCTGGGACCGCCCATACATCCCTCTCGGGTGACGAGCGTCTCCCGGGCCCGGTGCTGGTCGCGCATCTGTTGCGCGAGACGCCGCAGGGTATGGTGGATGAACAGGATCAGGTCGTCCTCTTTCACCATCTGGCGTTGCACGACTGGCATCTGCGTGTCGGCGCCTTGCCGAACGAGAAGGCGGACCGCACGGCGCGTGGTTACGTCGCGCAGCATGGCGGCAAGTGGTGGATGGTGAATACCAGCGACATGCCCTGGCATGTCGTCGACGGCCCCGTGGTCGGTCGTAACGCGTCGCTGGAACTGGTAAGCGGACTCACGGTCCGTATCGGCGATGAGCTGCCGGCGCGCGTGCTGCGGATCGGCACGATCTGACCGCTGCCACGTCGTGGAGCTCGTGGTGGCGGAGAGCCTGTTGTGTCTCCTCTCGCGGTAGCGAAGATTTCTGCGCATGACCTCCCCGTCGTCGTCTGGTGACGCGTTCGCTCGCGTGAGTGCGGCATTGCAGGTGGTGTGGCCCGTCGTGGCCGACCCTGCTGCCGGGTTGACGCGCGCCGAAACGGGGCGTGTGTTGGACGAGTGCGGCAGCGATTACCGGCCGTTGGTGCTGCTGCTGCTCGACATTGGCCAGAGTGTGCGTCCGGTACTCGAGGGAATGGCGCCGCAACCCGCCGGTCAGTGGCCGCATGTGCGCGCGCCGCTCGTGCACAAGCTGGTGTCGACACGCTATCTGCAGTCGGAGGTTGCACGCTGGGCCGTCGACGTCTGGGGACAGGTGCTGGGCATTTCGCCGCCCCCCGAACCGCCGCGGTTGCAGGAGCCGGTGACCGCGTCGGTGAGTCCCGCGGCGACGACGGCAGCAACTGCAGCGACCGCTCCGACGCGCAGCGGCCCCGCGCGTCCGCCGGTGGTGTCACCGCAGCAGGTCCCCGCCGCGCTCAGGCAGACGCCGTCGTGGGCGGGTGGGCCCGTCTCCTTTCGCGTCGGGCAGAAACCCAAAGCGTCCACGATGGCGGCTCTCGCGCAAAGTGGCCGCATCGTGGTACGCGGGACGGTTCCGCCCGGGCCGCGATTTTCGACCACCGAACGGCGCGCGGCCATGGTGATGGGACTGCTACTCGTGACCATCACCTTCGGGCTCATGAATGCCTTCGCCGGCCGTCCCGAGGTGACGACGCCGGTGGATGCCGTCGACGCCGGGCCCGGCGCGATGACGGACAGTGGTGGCGTTTCGACCGCCAGTGAGACGCTGATGCCGGTGCCGTTGGCCGCGCCCTCCACGCAGTCGGTGCCCGACAGTGACATGGCGCCGGCGCCGGCACCGCCCGACGTCGGGGCGCAGCGGCTCGCGGCGCGTGGACAGATGCGCGAAGCCGGTGTCGGCGGTCGCTATCTGGTGACGCAGCGGGTGCGCGATGTGAGCGGCAGCGAAAGCTGTGATGCGGTGGCCGGCGCGCTCGCCGGCGGGCGTGAAACGGAAGAGATCGTCGCGCATGTGCCCGGCACCGATCGCTTTACGCTCGTGACGCGCGGCGTGACGGGAACGCTCGACGCCGACGGGCAGTTCAACTCGCAGCCACGAGCCGGCACGACCAACAACGTGACCTGGCAGTTTCAGATGCGCGGCCGTTTCGGACCGGATGGCTTCACCGGCGAAAGCATAACTCACACCGATGCCATTCTCCGTTGGGGCAAGCAGCAGATATGTGTCGTGACCGCCGATCTCTCGGGACAGCGGTTGCCCGACTGAGCGTCGTCGCTTCGTGAGTGTGACGCTCGACCCACGCGTGCGCATGCGGGACGCGCTGCGCGATCTGGTCACCGAATCGCCCACGCGCTTCGATAAGCCGTCGCTGTTCGTGTTGCGCAACCGGCTGCTCGACCGCACCGGCAGCGACGCGCGTCCCCTCGCGGAGTTTCTCATCGAGGCGCTGCGGCGCGGGTGGCGCGACCGGTTGCCCGGCACGGCGTTGGCATCGTCGCAGTTCGACGCGACGGTCGCCCCGTTCGTGTTGCAGTGGAGCACCGAGCGGTTCGTGCAGCCCGACATGGCGCGCTGGGCCGTCGAATCGTGGGCGTATGCTCTCAATGTCATCGACGCCTCGCAGCTGCGCATTTCGCCGCCCCCGCCACCCCCGGCGCCGCGCGAATCGATGGCGGCGATGGCCGCGCGGCTCAACGCCGGGGCCGCAAAGACCGCGCGGGCGGCGGCGCCGCTGCGTAGCCCCGCAATGGCCCCGCCAAGGCCTCCTGCAGCGCGCAAAGTGGCGCGCCCAACCACTCGACCGCCTTCCACCTACACGGCGCCCTCTACGGGCTCTGGCCGGCTCGCCGCTCGGCCGAGTGGCGGCTCCTCCGTGCCCGCGTGGATTCCAAAGGCACTCTTCGGCACCATCTGCGCCATGCTCCTCGTGGTCGTGGTGCGCGTGGTCGTGTCCAATGCCACGGGCGAAACCGATTCCCCTGCCCTCGCGACGAACGACAGCGCCTCGGCGGCCGTCGTCCCGGTGACGCCACCCGTTCCGGCGAGACCGCCAGTCGCGAGTAGCCCCGTCGACGCTTCTCCGGGTATGGCCACGACGCCCGCGCCGTCTCGGGCCGGCAATACCACCACGAGCGCGCGCACGGTCGCCCCGTCGCTCACCGGCGGGGTTACCATCATGGCGCCGGAGCGGCCAGGCGTGCCGTCGCTCACGCGCGGATTGCTGAGTACCGCTGCGGACAGCACCCGCATGGTGTATGTGCAGCCTGCACGACGGGCAGCAGGGGACGGACGCCGTATGCAAACGCCGTCGGTGAACACGCCCCTCACCTTCGACGAACTGCATTTCGTGGACGGCGGCGTGATGCGGGGCCGCGTCGATGTGGTGCGCGCCGGCACGATCATCTTCCGCGACATGCAAACCGGGCTTCGCCACGAGTACCGCAAGGACGACATCGACGAACTGATAACGGAGTTCGGGACGGTGGTGCGCTTTCGCGGAGCGGCGGCCGCGCCTGCGGCTCCTGCTGGCACGTCGCGTCGCGCGGCGGGGGCGGCAGCGGTGCGCGACGCGGCGGCGAAGGCCGGCAACACCGTACGCGGCAAAGGTGTGGCCGGGCGCTATCGCGTGAAATACGCGGCCGCGTCGGCGGTGGGCTCGCCCGAGTGCACACAGGTATGGAAGCAGCCACCCGCGGCCGAAGACATTGCGGTGGTGACGCACGTGCCGGGTGCCGATACGCTCGCCATCGCGTTCGAGCGCGGCGACGTCTTTCCGTCAAACGTCGATCAGGACGGCTACTTCGCGAGCACGTTCCGCATTGTCCCCGATCAGGCGCGCACGATGACGGCGCTGACCACCCGCCTGACCGGACGATTCCTGCCCAAGGGCGAATTGCAGGTGACGGTAAACATCGTGTTCTACCGTCGCCTGCGCACCGGCGAGGTCACCTGCAACGTGACGGTGAAGGCCGAAGGGCGCGTCGAGCGCTAACGGCAAGGCCGGTGCTACTGCACCGGCACGAACGGCGGCGCCACGGTCGGCCCCGGGCCCGGCTTTTCCTTGAGCAGATTGTCGAAGCTCTCGATCTGCGTGGGACCGAAGCTCGTAATGGTGATCTGCTGTTTGGTGGCGTCGTCGTGCAGCACGAGCCGGCCGTCGGTGTAGCGTACGAGGCGGAACGGTTCGCTCTTGCCAATGCCGGCGGCGTGGCGGCTCCGCGTCAGTGCACGCAGCGCCCCGCGCAGAAAGCCATTGCTGCCCGGCGCCAAGACCACGGCCACCGTGTTCGTCGCGGCATCGATGACGGTGATGCCCTGATTGGGCGCGTCTTCGAAGCGGAGCGACCGCTCGATGAGAATGGTGGTTGGGACTTCGCGGAACGCCCCGAAACCGAAGAAACGCGCGGCAATCGCGAGCGCAAAGACGGTCAGGATGAGCAAGCCCGCCATCTGCAGCGCCGGCTTGGGCACGATGAGCGGCGGCGCGCCGCCCGGCCGTTCTCCCGGTTCCGGCTCGAAGACGATGGTGTTGGGTTGTTGCTGACTCACCTTACACCCCTGCTGGCGCGGGCATGCCCATGGTGCCACTCACTCGGTCGGTCGGTTCCGCACGCTCCACGCGCGTGTCGGCGGTGCTGGCCTCGGCAACTGCCTGCGCGAGAATCTGTGCGACCTTGGCCGGTTCTTCGAGACCGCGCAACACCGGCTCCGGCTGATTGAACCGGAACACGCGGCAATGCGGCCAGAGCGCGATGTACGCGATGCGGCTGCTCTTCTGCAACGTCACGGTGATCTGCCCCGACCCATCTCTGAACGTCCCCACCCCTGCCGACTCCAGCAGCGAGAACGGGATGTTGATGGACATGGGGAACGCCATTCCCACGCGCATGACGATGCGTTTCGTGGTGATGGCGTACCACGAGGTCGTGGCCACGGCGCGTGAAAGGCCGAGCACCGCAAGCATGACCAGGAACGTGAGCCCAACGCGTACGACCGCGCTGGCCACATAGATCTCACTGCCCGGCTGGTGCGGCGTGGTGAACGCCCAGATGGCGAGCATGGCTGCGAAGTACGCAACCACGAGACGCCAGTGAAACACGTGTGTCGAGATGCCCTTCATGGTCGGGGCACCTTCCCACAGCAAGCGCTCCCCGGCGGGGAGCGGGTGCGGCACGCCGCGAATGTACTGCGGTTCCGTCGACGTGCCGTCGCCCTCGTGGCTCATAATCAGATGATCGGCTGCGAGCGTTCGGAGAACGCGTACATGTGTCCACCGGCGTAATAGGCCGCGATCTTGTCCTCTTCGAGGAGCGTGATCTGGTCGTCGCGCTTGGTGGCGGGAACGTGGGCGAACTGCGCCGCCGTAATGGACTTCACGAGCAGCTTGTCGTTGCCCCAAAGCCCGAAGTTGGGCCACTGCACATAGCCCGTGGGGAGCAGCACGCGACGTTCGCTGCTGGCGAGCTGCACTTCGTAGTAGCTCACCTGCGGCTCGGAGCGATTCACCCACAAATCGACGACGATACCGGCGACTTCCTTGTCGGCGGCGACGACCGGCAGGCCGCGCGGATCGGGGTCGCCCTTGGCAATCGAATACGTCGGATCGAGTCGCATGGGGACAATCTTCGGCGAGCCATGATAGGTGAGATCGGGCTCGTCGCGGCGGTCTTCGGCCCACGCGGCCGGTCCAACGCCATCGATCATGGGGTTGCCCGTCGGGATGATGGGCGAGCCGTTGAAGTTGTCGGCCGGAACAAACTTGACGTCAGACATCAGTGTGCACCCTCCCCACCATGGTCACGGTGAACGTACGTCTTCTTGGCACCGCCCTTCGGCCAGCCTTCGCGCGGTCCCTGCGGTGACTCGAGCGGATATCCCTCACGCTTGTCTTCGCGGCGGAGATAGATGATCAAGCCGAAGAAGAACAGCCAGAACGCATACAACGCGATCTGGGCACCATCGATGTACTGCATCATGATGACTCCGGTGCGGAGGGTAATCGGTCAGGCCGGAATATCGGCGAGTCCGAAAGTACGAGAGGAATCTACAGCATCCGTCGCCGGCCCGCGCCGGCTCAGGGACAGCAACGGCACGAGGGTCACGAGCAACACGACGATCTCAGTCAGATACACGGCCGTATACGGCGCGGCCGGACTGCTGATAGACGGGCCCAGAGCCCCACGTCCAACGAGATGCGACAACCAGTCCTTTGCGACGCCGCTGACCGCAAACGACAGCCCTTCCGCGGTCGCAAAGACCGCGCCCCACGCTCCCAGCGCAATGCCATGCTGAGAGGTATCCCGGATGTTCATGGCGAACGACAACGTCCCCACGCCGAACAGGCCTTCGCCAAAGCCGATGAGCATCACACCGACCCGGAACAGAAACGCCGACTTGGACAGGCTGGCCGCTGCGATGAGTGCGAACCCCACTACACCGACGAGCGCGCCATGTGACGCCAGCTTGATCGGATCCGTGTCGGCACGCATGACGTTTGCCGCCCACGCGAACGAGACGACGGCACCGAATGCCATGATGGCGGTAAGCGCTGTCGTTTCGGCGACGGTGAACTTGAGGATCTCACCACCGTACGGCTCGAGCAGCACATCCTGCAGGTTGAACGCGAAGAAGCCGAGCCCCGAGGCGATGAGCAACCGAACCGCCTGGCCACCTTCCGAGAACGTCTTCCACGCGTCGCGGAACAGCGGACGACGTTCCCCTTTCTGGTACTCCACCACGCCACGGACCCGCGCTTCCTGCTTCCAGAGCGAGAACGCGTTGCACACCACCGTGAAGACCGCCGTCCCCTGAATGACCTGAATGAGCTTGAAGGGCGTGAAGCCCTGCAACAGCTGCTCGAGCACGAGCGCGCTCACCAGCGTGCCCATGAGCATCATGAGGTACATCAGCGCGATGACCCGCGGCCGCTTGTCTTCGTCGACGATATCGGTCGCCAGCGCCAAGCCCGCCGTTTGCGTGGTGTGTGCGCCGGCTCCCACCAGCAAAAAGGCGAGTGCGGTGCCGGCGTACGCCACCCACAGCGGCGCACGACCACCACCTTCCGACAGCACCAGCAGCGCGAAGGGCATGATGGCCAACCCGCCAAACTGCATTTGTGTGCCCAACCACAGGTACGGCACCCGCTTCCAGCCAAGAATGCTCTTGTGGGTGTCCGACTTGAACCCGACGAGCGCTCGGAACGGCGCCACCAGCAACGGGATGGCGAGCATGATCGCCACCAGCGATGCCGGCACCTTGAGCTCCAGGATCATCACCCGGTTGAGCGTGCCCACGAACAACGTCTGCACCATGCCCACCGACAGCTGAAACAGCGACAGGCGCAGCAATCGGGACAGCGGCACCTCGGTCGTTGCCACGTCGGCAAACGGCAGCCACTCCGTGCCGACGTTGCGCCACACCTGGACCAGTTTATCGCCAGCAGCCATCACCGGACTCCCATAGTTCGCACCAAGCTCACCAAACCGGCTGCATGCGCACGTCGGCCGGCAGCGGCTGACGGTGCGGCGTGCGGAGGAACAGACGGAGGAACGTCAGGCCGTTGGCGACCTTGAGCGCCGTGACCTTGATCTTCGTGAACAGGCCGCCGCCACTGGCTTCCGCCTTCCGCATGGCGTCGGTGTTGAGCCACATCTGGTGCATGAGCCCCCAGAAGGCCTCGCTGTCGGTGTCGAGGGTTTCCGGGAAGACCTGACGGCTGATGAGATTCGTCAGCTTGATCACGCTGCGATCGTACTCGTCGACGTTGATGCCCATGAAGTCGAAGAACGGCTTCCGGGCGTGGTCGCGCACGTACATGGTGCAGAACACGGCGAGCAGGAAGAAGCGGATCCACAGCTTGTTGATCCCCTCGAGGAACTGCGGATTGGAGCGCATGAGTACCGCAAACGCTTCGCCATGGCGGAACTCGTCGAGACACCAGTTCTCGAACCACTTGAAGATCGGATGGAAGCGCTTGTCCGGCTGCTTCTCGAAGTTGCGGTAGATCGTGATGTAGCGCGCGTAGCCGATCTTTTCCGACAGGTACGTCGCGTAGTAGATGAACTTGGGCTGGAAGTACGTGTACTTCTTGGCCTTCGTGAGGAAGCTCAGATCGACCGCCACGTTGAAGTCGTTCAGCGTGTGGTTGATGAACCCCGCGTGACGCCCCTCGTCGCGGCTCATGAACCCGAAGAGCTCGCGCACTTCGGGATTCTTGATCCGCTTCTTGATTTCGGCGTACAGAATGCACCCCGAAAACTCGGCCGTCACCGACGACGTGAGGAACTCCACGAACTGCTCGCGCAGCGCGGGGTCCATATCGTCGAAGCTCTGGTCGAATTCGGCGTTCCGCTTGAAGTGATCCTTGTTGGGATCACGGCGGAATTCCGCGAGGATCTCATCCCACATGCGCCGGTTCTCCGGCGCAATCTTCAGCGCGTCGATTTCCGCGAAGTTCGTGGTGTAGAAGCGCGGGTTGAGGATGGCATCCTTCTGCGCCTCCTTCGTCGTTTCGTTCACCGGCTTCATCGCGCGGACCGGTACGTTCGTTTCAGTCGAATACATAGGTCGTGATCAGCCTTCGAAGCCAACTTCGTAAAGTTCGTGAATCTCGGTGCCGCCAGTGAGCTTGATGACCTGGCGCTTCAGCCAGCTCGCCCGCTTCACTTCCGCACTCGATTCGAACGTGGTCGTGGTACCAAAGGCAATGCGGCTCGGCGTGTTGCGCACGAGCACTTCGTCACCGGGGTCCACCTCGACGCCCTTGAGATCGACGTGAGCATGGAAATGATCATGCGTCATCTCGAGGTCCACCGTGCAGGGGACCTCGCTCTTGCGCGTCATCAGGTACCAGGCACCGCCGGCAACGACCACCGCGGCCGCCACGCTCCATCCCGTCAATTCCATCCTGCGTCCTCCAGAAAGTCCTGCACAGAATCAGCTGCGACGCGCGCCGTGCGCATCGAGCGTGGCATTCTGCAGATGTATGGCCATCGAACGATAGAAGCCCGACTCGATATGACGCGTGGCCACCATGCCCCAGCGATCGAGCACGGGCTGCGCACCGAATGCCTTGCGGAACGCGTTCTCCGACACCGGCACGATGGACGGTGAGCGATCACCGCGCGGGAACAGCTTGCCCACCGCACGCATCACCGACAGCATCGGGGTCCGCGGCGCCACCGTGATGAGCATGCGGTCGCGGACGCGCGGCGCCAGCGCCACGATGGCGCGCATCATGTCGTCGAGCTCATAGTGGATGATCGAATCCATCGCGATGACATAGTCGAACGTGCCGAGCGACGGATCGAGCATGTCCCCCGACCGGAAATCGATGTCGTATACCCCCTGCTCTTCCGCGCGCTCCTGCGCGTGCTGGACCAAGGTGGGCGACAGATCGATGGCAACCACCTCGGCACCACGCTGCGCCAGTTCGATCGCCGCAGTGCCGGTGCCGCAGCCGGCATCGAGGACCCGCTTGCCATGCAGCTCAGGCGGGACCCAGCCCAGCAACGTCGAGCGCATGCGATCGCGGCCGGCACGCACCGACGCCCGCACGCGGGACACAGGGGCATCGGAGGTCAGTGTCTTCCACGCCTCAGCGGCCGTGCGGTCGAAGTACTCCCCGATCCAGGCCCGCCGCTCGCGGTACGTCACCGATGCGGCGTGCGAACCCCCAAGCGGCGTTCCCTGGAACGACGGACCTGGAGTCGGGGAGTGATCTTTGAGTGTGCTCATCAGTCGAATCCGAGGAGGTCGAAGATTTCGCGGTCCTTCAGAGGATTGGCCGGAAGCGGATGCACGTCGTCCAACATCCGCTGGGCCAGCGAGAGGTACTCGTTCTGCACCGTCACCACTTCGTCCGTGGCTTCCATCTCGAAAATCGTGCACTTCTTGAGACGGCTGCGACGGATCGCGTCGACGTCCTGGAAGTGCGCCATGGTCCGCAGGCCGACGGCGTTGTTGAACCGATCGATCTCGTTCGTGTCTTTCGACCGGTTCGCAATCACGCCGCCGAGTCGCACCTTGTAGTTCTTCGACTTGGCCTGGATGGCCGCAATGATGCGGTTCATCGCGAAGATCGAATCGAAGTCGTTGGCGGTGACGATGAGGCAGTAGTGCGCATGCTGCAGCGGCGCCGCGAAGCCTCCGCACACCACGTCGCCCAGCACGTCGAAGATCACGACGTCGGTATCCTCGAGCAGGTGGTGCTCCTTGCGCAACTTCACCGTCTGTCCCGTGACGTACCCACCGCAACCGGTGCCGGCCGGCGGGCCGCCGGCTTCGATGCACTGCACGCCGTTGTAGCCTTCGAACATGAAGTCTTCGGGGCGCAGCTCTTCGGCATGGAAGTCCACGCTCTCCAGCACGTCGATGACGGTGGGCACCATCTTCTTCGTCAGCGTGAACGTGCTGTCGTGCTTCGGATCGCATCCGATCTGCAGCACCCGCTTGCCAAGCTTCGAAAACGCTGCCGACAAGTTGGACGACGTCGTGCTCTTGCCGATGCCACCCTTGCCGTACACCGCGATGACCAGCGCGCCTTCGATTTTCTGATTCTCGTCCAGGTGGACCTGCACGGAGCCGTCGCCGTCACCGACCTGGTCCATGATTGGAAGCTTCAAACTTGTCATGCGTGTACCCGTGGGGAGTGTACCTGGTGCTGCCGGTGTCTTCTTGTGCGGTGTTCGGTGTTCGGTCGTCGATGTGTTCCGTCTACTGCCACTAGGTGGCGTAGACACCTTCCAGCCGGTCTTCCAGCTCCGCGGCGGCATCACGCAGCGCGTCGAGCGTGGCGTCGTCCGGCTGCCAGTAGCCGCGATCGTTGGCCTCGAGCAGGCGCTGCGCAATGCCCAGCGCCGCATCGGGGTTTGCATCGGCAATGCGCTTCCGCATCGCTTCGTCCAGCACGAACGTCTTCGACGCCTCGGCGTACACCCACTGCGGCACCGTCCCCTTGCCGCCCGTAGCGGACCAGCCGAGGGTGGTGACCAGGTGGCCCGTGATGTTGCGCACGCCTTCGTACCCGTACTGAATCTGTGCTTCGTACCACTTGGGGTTGAGCATCTTGGTGCGCGACTCCAGCTCGACCTGTTCCTTGAGCGTACGCACCTTGCCCTGTCCCTGGCCGTAATCGCCCACGTACACGGCGGGAGCCTTGCCGTCGTTCTGCTGCGCGATCACGCGCGTCATGCCGCCCAACGATTCGACATACTGGTCGATGTCGGTGGCGCCAAGGTCGACGGAGTCGAGCCCCTGGAACGACAACGTGGCCTTGCCGAGCGCGCGCTTCATGAGCGCCGGCTGCGACTGCGGTTTGCCATCGGGGCCGTACGCAAATCCCTTGCGTTGCACGAACAGGTCGGCAAGCTCGTTCTCGTTTTCCCAACGCCCGGTTTCGATGAGCAGGTTGACGTTCGAACCGTAGGCGCCGTCCGCGTTCGAGAACACGCGCAACGAGGCCTGCTCGATGGAGCAGCCGGTGTCGCGCATGGTCTCGAGTGCGTGCTTGCGAATGAAGTTGCGCGACGGATCTTCGTCTGCCTGCGCGCAGAGCAGCGAGGCTTCGGCCAGCAGCTTCACCTGCAATGGCAACAGGTCGCGGAAGATTCCGGAAAGCGTGATGACGACATCGACACGCGGACGGCCAAGGCTTTCGAGCGGGAGCAACCGTGCCCCGGTGAGTCGCCCCACACTGTCGAACCGCGGCACGACCCCCATCATCGCCATCACCTGCGCGAGTGGCGTGCCTTCGCTCTTCATGTTGTCCGTCCCCCAGAGCACCACGGCCACAGTCTCGGGGAACTCGCCCGTCTCCTGCTGATGCTTGCCCAGCAACTGCTCGGCGCGCGTCCGCCCTTCGAGCATCGCCGCCGCGCTCGGTACGCGATACGGATCGAAGCCGTAGATGTTGCGGCCAGACGGAAGCACCTGCGGATTGCGCAGCAGATCGCCGCCGGGTGCCGGCGCAACGTAGCGCATGTCGAGGGCGCGCAGAATCCCGTCAATCTCACGGTCTTCACGCAGCGAGACATCGTAGCCGGCGAGCAGTTCGAGATGCTGATCGAACTGCGTGTCGTTGTTGAGGCGCATGCCGTTCGCTTTGGCCGCCGTGCGTCCAGCCGCCTGCGCCGCACGCAGATCTCCCTGCTCCACCAGCGTCTGCACGGCGGCGCGCACGATGGCTTCAACGGCGCTGCCCTTGCTGTCGTCCGAGCGCTTGTCGCCGTGACCGGCCAACACCGTCTCACCAATGGACGGGAGATCGACTTCGGGACGGCCGCTCCGGGCCATCTCGATGAGCATCTCCGTCCGCGCTTCCGGCGTCATGGGTTCACCCACGACGTGCAATCCGGTGGGGATGAGGCTGTACTCGAGTTCCAACAGGCGTTCGCGAATCTCCGCGATGCGCGCATCGGCTTCCTGCACCGTCCACGCCGGCTCGGCGGCGGCCAACTCGACCGCGGCCGCCTGCTGCTGCACCAGGGTGCGCAACTGATCGGCATCGGCCGCGCGTGAGCCATCAAGCTGACGCCAGCGGTCGAGGCTCGTCTTCAGATCGGCGAGGCCACGGTACAGACCGGCGTTGGAGACGGGCGGCGTGAGATACGACACGAGCGTAGCATTGCCGCGCCGCTTGGCGAGCGTGCCTTCCGACGAGTTGTTGCTCGCGTACAAGTACACGTTGGGGAGATCACCGATGAGGCGCTCGGGCCAGCAGGTGTTGTCGAGTCCCGACTGCTTGCCGGGCATGAACTCGAGCGCTCCGTGCGTGCCGAAGTGCAGCACCGCGTCGGCCTTGTAGTCTTCCTTGAGCCAGCGATAGAACGCGCTGAACGCATGCGTGGGCGCAAAGCCGCCTTCGAACAACAGACGCATGGGGTCGCCTTCCCACCCGAAGCTCGGCTGCACCCCAACGAAGACGTTGCCGAACTGCACGCCCATGACCTGAATCGACTGCCCGTCGGCGAGCTGGCGGCCAGGCGCCGGGCCCCACGTATTTTCGATTTCCTTGAGGAACGTCTCGCGACGCACATGATCGTCGACGGGGATGCGCGTATGCACATTGGCCGGCGCACCGAACTGCTCACGATTGCCCTGCGTGATGCGTTCGCGCAGTTCGTCGACACTCGCCGGCAGGTCGACGGTGTACCCCGCCTCCTTCATCTCCGCGAGCACACGCTGCAGCGACGGGAACACGGCGAGATACGCCGCCGATCCCGTGTTGCCGGCATTGGGCGGGAAGTTGAAGAGCACGATCGCGACCTTGCGCTGCGCGCGCTCTTTGCGGCGCAACGACACCAGTCGTGCCACACGTTCTGCCACCCGATCCACGCGCTCGGGAATGGGCTCCGAGGCGGCGGGCTTTCCTTCCACCGGCGCCCCCTTGCCACCGTACACGGTGGGGACGATCGCGCCGTCGAGTTCCGGGATGGCAATCTGCAAAGTGGCCTGCAACGGATTGAGGCCACGTGCATCGCGCTGCCACTCTTCGATGGTCTGGAACTCGAGTGTCTGCAACGTGAGGTACGGCACGTCGAGGCCCTTGAGGACCACCTGCGCCGCCGCCGAATCGTTGTATGCCGGGCCACCCACCAGCGAGAAGCCGGTGAGATTGATCATCGCGTCGATGGTGGCCTGCCCACGACCATTCGTGAAGAACCGTTCGATGGCCGGGCGCGCGTCGAGCGCCGACGAGAAACCGGCGATGACGCGAAGCCCCTTGGCTTCGAGTGCCGACACGACGGCCGCGTAATGCGCGACATTGCCCGCCAGCAAATACGAGCGGCCGACCAACACCCCCACGGTGCCCACCGCGTTCTTCACCGACGGCAGATCGGAGGCCGTTTCGGTGATCCCGCGATTGGGGAGCGCCGGATGCCAGAGTCCCACCTCCGGATACGTGACCGGCTGCGCCGGCTTGAGCGCGCCCTTGAACTTGGCGCGCGGGCCTGCCGCGTAGCGGTCGACGGCGTACCTGATCATCTGCTCGATATTCTCATCCGAACCGGCAAGCCAGTACTGAATGAGCAACAGATACGCGCGGACATCCTGTGCGGTGCCCGGAATGAACTTGAGAATGTTGGGCAGCGTGCGGAGCGCGCTCATCTGCCGTTCGCCGCTCGACTTGCCGTCGCCGCGCGAGCCGCGAAGCTTTTTGAGCAGCGAAATGGGAGAGAACGGCGAGCGGCTCTCCGACGCCATCATGTCGAACTTGCCAAGCTTGGTGCACTTCACCAGCTCGGGGGTGCACAGGGCGCAGAGCACCGCATCGGCGGCATCACGGCGCGCGAGCACCGCCGGCAACACTTCGTTGGCGTACTCTTCCTGAAAGAGCTGCGTGCAGACGACGATGTGCGCTTTCGCGATATCCTCGCGCGCCCGCGCGGCCGCCTTCGGATCGGTACCGAAGTCTGCGGCGATATGCATGGACACATGGAGCCCCGGCACGCCTTTCAAACCCTGTTTGGCGCGTTCGAAGGCGTCAGCGAGGTGAGCGTCGAGCGTCGTGATGCAGACGCGCATTTCCGGGGAACGTGTCTCAGCGGCCATAAAACGCTTTGGCGTCGTACATGGTATCCACGGTGATCTCGCCGATCCCGCGGTCGAGGGCAAACTTCTCCGTGTTGCGACGGACTTTGCCGCGCACGAAGAAGGGAATCTTCTTGAGTTCGGCCTCTGCCGAAGGAAGCCACGAGGTCGACGTCACCACCACCGGGGTGCTCCCTTCCTCGACTTCGTTTTCCTCTTCGGTCAGGGCAACCGCACTCGCTGCTTCAGGCACGACCATGGCGTGCGAACCGGCGGGCGTCGCGGTGGCATACGACGTGGCGGTATCCGTGTCGCGCATCGGCTCGTCGAGCACCGCCGTGCCGCCAGCTGCGGCGCCACGCGGCGCGCTGCTGTGCAAGTGCGAAGGCGACGAACCATCGCCGAATTCGAAGTCTTCGCGGAACATGTGAATGAGATGTTCCTCGAGCCCCATCATGAGCGGATGCACCCACGTATCGAAAATGACGTTGGCGCCTTCGAAGCCCATCTGCGGCGAATGCCGCGCGGGCACGTCCTGCACGTGAATGGGCGCCGAGATCACCGCACAGGGCACCCCGAGTCGCTTGGCGATGTGGCGTTCCATCTGGGTGCCAAGCACCAGCTCCGGGGCGAGCTCGGCCACGCGCTGTTCGACCGCCAGATAGTCGTCGGAGATGAGCGCCTCGACACCGATCTTCGCGGCGTATTCACGAATGGGGCGCGCGAATTCGCGCGAATACGTGCCGATCCCGACGACCTGAAAGCCCAACTCGTCGCGCGCAATACGCGCCGCGGCGAGCACGTGGGTCGCATCGCCGAAGACGAACACGCGCTTGCCGGTGAGGTACGTCGAATCGACGGAGCGCGAGTACCACGGCAACAACGAGCGGCTGGCGTCGACTTGCGCACTGCCCGCCCGTTCATGGGCGAGGAGCGGCTGCACGTCGATGCCGGTGACCGTACCGATCTCTTCGACGAACTCGCGCGTCGCCAACACGCCGATGGGCACCGTGCGCACCGTCGGCATGCGGAAGGTCTTCTCCAACCAGCGCGCCGTGGTGTCGGCGACTTCGGGATAGAGCGCGATGTTGAAGTCCGCCTCGGGGATGCGGCGGATGTCCGCCACCGTGGCGTTGTGCGGCGCGCAAACATGGACGTCGACGCCGAGATCATGCAGCAGCCGCGTGATTTCGCGCACGTCGTCACGGTTGCGGAAGCCGAGCGCCGTGGCGCCCAGCAGGTTGGCCCGCGGCCGCCGTCCCTCACGGCGGAGGACGTCGAGGACCGGCTCACGCGTCGTGCCGGGCAGCGGGGCCACCGGCTGCAGCAGCGTGCGCACGAGATGATAGAACGTCTCGCTTGCGCCCCAGTTCTCTTTCTTGGAGTACGCCGGCAGCTCGAGCGGCACGATGGGAATGGGCAACGACATGCCCTGCGCAAGTGAGCCCGGCTGATCCTGAATGAGTTCGGCCGTGCACGACTCGCCCACCAGCATCGCATCGGGCTTGAAGCGTTCGTACGCCTCGCGTACCGACGTCTTCACCAGCTCCGCCGTATCGCCACCCAGGTCACGGGCCTGAAACGTGGTATAGGTCACGGGCGGGCGGCGGTCACGTCGTTCGATCATGGTGAAGAGCAGATCGGCGTACGTGTCGCCCTGCGGCGCATGCAAGACATAGTGCACGCCCGTCATGGACGTGGCGATGCGCATGGCGCCGACGTGCGGCGGTCCTTCGTAGGTCCAGAGGGTCAGTTCCATGGCTGTCTCAGACCGCGAGTCGCTGTGCGCGATCGAGCGGGCGCACGAAGAGTTCTGCCAGATCGCCCGCCTGCTCGAACCCATGCACGGGCGAGAAGACCAACTCGATGGACCACTTGGTGCGTAGCCCTTCGGCTTCCAGCGGATTGGCGAGGCCGAGGCCGCACACCGTGAGATCGGGACGCGCGTCACGACAGCGATCGAGCTGCTTCTCCACGTCCTGCCCTTCGCTGAGTTGCACCGTGTCCGGCAGGCGCGCGAGTTCGGCGTCCATCATGAGCCGGTCGAGATACGGCGTGCCCACTTCGACGAGCTCCATACCGCACTCCTCATGCAGGAAGCGCGCGAGCGGAATTTCGAGCTGTGAGTCCGGGAACATGAACAGCCGCTTCCCTTCGAGCTGCACGCGATAGCGTTCGAGCGCGAGGCGCGCGCGCTGCGCGTTGGGCGCGATGGCGGCCTCGAACGTGTCGTCGGCAATCTGCCAGGCGTCCGCGGCGGCCTTGAGCCACGCGGTGGTGCCATTGACTCCGAACGGATACGGCGCCGACAGCAGTGTGGCGCCGCGCGCCATGAGCGCCCGCGCGGTTTCGCCGAGGAACGGCTGCGCGAGCAGCAGACGCGTATTGCGGCCGACCGGCGGCAAGTCCCGCGCGCGACGCGGCGGGAAGAAGCGCACGGGGCCGATCCCGAGCTTGGTGAAGAGCCGCGCGAACTGATCTTCGACGACGTCGGCGACCGTGCCCACCACCAGCAGTTCCTGCGTGGCCGATGTGCTCGCGGGCATGTGCGGCACCATGCTGCGCAGACACGCGTCTTCGCCCTGCGTGAACGTGGTCTCGATGCCGCTCCCCGAATAGTTGAGGATCTGCACCTGCGGCATGAACTGGCCGTTGAGCCGTTCCGCGGCGCGCCCGAGATCGAGCTTGATGACTTCCGACGGGCACGAGCCCACCAGGAAGAGCGTGCGAATGTCGGGACGGCGTGACAGCAGCTGCTTCACGACGCGGTCGAGCTCATCGTTCGCGTCGGCGAGCCCGGCGAGATCGCGCTCGCTGAGAATGGCGGTGGCGAAGCGCGGTTCGGCAAAGATCATGACGCCCGCCGCCGACTGCACGAGATGGGCACAGGTGCGTGAGCCCACGACTAGGAAGAACGCGTCCTGCATCTTGCGATGCAGCCAGACGATCCCGGTGAGGCCGCAGAACACTTCCCGCTGGCCGCGCTCGCGGATGACGGGCAATTCGAGCACGGTGCTCACGCGCCCCCTCCTGCTGCGGCGGCGCGCGCCGCCTTTTCTGCTGCTTCCTGCAGACGGGCCGCCCGGAGCTTGAGAATGAATTGAATGGCGTTGACCGTGTAGGCCGCGTACGCCACCAGCGCCATCCACATGAGGAAGCGCGGATCCCACTTGAGATAGAGCCCGATCAGATAGGCCGTGTGCTGGCCGATCACGAAGAAGCTCACCACGTCTTCCCAGAAAAACGATTCATGGAAGAGGTACTGCCCAAAGACGACTTTTTCCCAGATCGCGCCGGTCACCATGATGGTATAGAGCACGAAGGTTTTGACGACAATGGAAATGTGCGCTGCCTCGAGACCGTTGCCGGTTTTGAGATAGCGCAGCACGAGCGCCACCGAGACCGCCATGACCAGGAACTGGACCGGCGCAAGGAGGCCTTGCACCAGCGTCCACTTGGTGGCGTCGCGACGCTTACGTTCTTCAGGCGTGTAGAGGCCCGTGCGCACGGTGGGTGCCGACGCACGGACATGGGCGGCCGCGTTGTTCGCAACCGTCTCTTGGGGGGGCACAACAGTCATCAGCCGTCTCTTCCGGGGGTTCGCTGCCCAGATGAGTTGAGGGTACGATCGGGGCACGAAGTTGTCAAGAAGAGTTTACGTCTACTTTTCTTGACAACTGGACCGTCTGGTATCATTATCGGCGAACATTCGTTATGGTATGCCCTACCTACCGGGCATATCTCACCTGCCATTGCGCCCAGGAGAACTCGCGGCCATGCAAGGCGCGTCCCTCCAGCCAGCTGCCATCGGCTCCCTCACGGTGACCCACCGCCCGGGCTTCCCTCCCGATGCCATGGATCGTCTGACTTCGCCGCTCAGCACCGAGCGCCTCGAACGTCTCGAGCGCACCATCCAGAACGAACTCGTCCCGCGCCTCATGACGAGTCACCGCGTGGGCCCCGTCTCCCCCAACATGGCCGCTGCCGTAGGGCGCGCGTTGTCGGAACAGGACGTGAATGCCTTCGTGAAGGCGGTGCGCAGCCCGGATGATACCAGCGGCGCGCAGTACATCCGCGACGTGATTGCCGAAGGGGCGACGGTGGAGTCGGTCTACCTCGATCTGCTCGCCCCCTCCGCTCGCCGACTCGGCGACATGTGGGACAGTGATGAATGTGACTTCGTCGAGGTGACCGTCGCGCTCGGACGCATGCAGCGCCTGCTGCGCGACCTGTCGCAGGTGTTCCTCGCCGAAGCCGGCCACGCCGAACCGGTGGGCAACGTGCTGCTCACCTGCGTCCCCGGCGAGCAGCACACCCTCGGCATCATCAT
>JAIXTI010000244.1 GCA_027484025.1 bacterium | reverse complement strand
GAGCATGATATCGACACCAAGGCCGAGCCCCGCCACCATCGTCCAACGCAGCGCGTCGGCGCCGTAGAGCTTCACGACGTCGAGTGGATCGATGCCGTTGCCCAGCGACTTCGACATCTTGCGGTGCTGCATGTCGCGCACGGTGCCGTGCAGATACACCGTGTGGAACGGCGCCTTGTCCAGGAACCAGCAGCCGCTCATCACCATGCGGGCCACCCAGAAGAAGAGAATCTCCGGAGCGGTCACGAGCACATCGCCCGGATAGAACGCCTTGAGATCGGGCGTCTTTTCGGGCCAGCCGAGTGTGCTGAAGGGCCACAGCCAGCTGGAGAACCAGGTGTCGAGGACGTCTTCGTCCTGACGCACGCTCCCGCTGCAGCCGGGGCACTGGGTGATATCCGTGCGCGACACAATGGGCGCTTCGCCGCAGGAGCTTTCGCAGTACCAGACCGGCACGCGGTGGCCCCACCAGATCTGGCGCGAGATGTTCCAGTCGCGAATGCCTTCGAGCCAGTTCACGTACACCGCTTCCCAACGCTCCGGGAGAATTCGCAGCTCACCTGTACGCAGTGCGGCGAGCGCCTTGTCGGCGAGCGGCTGCATCTTCACGAACCACTGATCGGACAGGCGCGGCTCCACCACCGTGTCGCAGCGGTAGCAATGCCGCACGCTGTGCGCGTGGTTCTCGATTTTCACCAGTGCGCCGGCGGCGTCGAGCAGTTGCACGATGGCCTTTCGGGCGGCGAAGCGATCGAGCCCCGAGAGCTCCGCGGGGACGCGTCCGGCCGCCCCCTCCACTTCGCGCACGAACCCTTCGGCATCGATGATTACGGGCATCGCCAGCTGATGACGCTTGCCCACCTCGAAGTCGTTGGCGTCGTGCGCCGGCGTGATCTTCACCGCGCCCGATCCAAAGGTGGGATCGGTGTAGCTGTCGCCCACGATGGGGATACGCACGCCGTTGAGCGGCAGGATCACTTCCTGACCGATGAGCGCCTGATAGCGCTCGTCGTCGGGGTTCACGGCCACGGCCACGTCACCGAGCATCGTTTCCGGACGCGTGGTGGCCACGGTGATGAACTGCGACGCGTCGTTGGCAAGCGCATAGCGCAGGTGATACAACTTGCCGTTCGTGTCGGTGAACTCGGCTTCTTCGTCCGACAAGCTGGTGCCGCAGCGCGGGCACCAGTGAATGACCCGATGCCCCTTGTACACCAGTCCGTCTTCGTGCAGGCGCACGAACGTTTCGCGCACCGAGCGGGACAGCTCGGGGGAGAAGGTGTACGCCGTGCGCGACCAGTCGGCGCTGGCGCCGATGGACTTGAGCTGATTCAGAATTTCGCCGCCGGTCTTGTCGACGAACTCGGCGACCCGCTGCACGAACGGCTCACGACCGAGGTCGAAGCGCGTCTTGCCTTCGGCGGCCAGCTGCTTCTCGACGACGTTCTGCGTGGCAATACCGGCGTGGTCGGTGCCCGGAACCCAGAGCGCTTCGTCACCGGCCATGCGGCGCCAGCGGATGAGCACGTCCTGCACGGTGTTGTTGAGCCCGTGGCCCATGTGCAGGACCGCCGTCACATTGGGCGGCGGAATGACGATCACGAACGGTTCCCGCGTCGCGGCCCGGGCCGGGTCGGCGGTGAACACCCCGTGTTCGGTCCACGTGGGGTACCAAGCCGCCTCGGTGGCGGCAGCGTCGTACGTTGTCGGAAGAGCGGAATCAGGCCAGGTCATAGCCTGTAAAGATAACCGAACGGCGGTGGGTTTGGTCCGGTGGTTTACTGGCCCCGGCACTAGCCCTCAGGGGGAAGAACGCAAGGGCACAGGGGAAAGCGCGGTGCCGTCCACCGAGACAACAACTGCGGTTCCCCGTGGACCGGAACGCGCTTTTCCCTGTGCTCTTGCGTTCTTCCCTCTGAGGGCTAGTGCCGCAGCCGGTGAACCGCCGGACCCTCCGCAGTTCACCCGAACCGCTTCAAGGGGCCACAACCAAGGTGCTCACCACCGCCCGCACGTCCGGCACTCCCTTGGCCAGCACGACCGCGTAGTCGGCTTCCTTGGCGTTTTCCACCCAGCCGGTCAACTCGATTACGCCGTCGTCGTCGGCGCCAATGTCGATGGTCCGTTCGGCCAGCAGCAGGTCGTTGCGGAACACCTCCAGCACGCGCTCTTCGAGCTCGTACGGGTCGGCGCCGACGGGGACGGTCGAGGCCGGCTGGCTTGGCGCCGGCCGATAGCGTTCGGACGGGTGTGACGAGCGGCTCGTGGGCTCCGGATAGCGCCCGCGAAGGTGCAGGTGGGAAATCGCCTCAGGGGCGAGTTCCGAATCGTCGTCCTCGACCTCGTCGAAGGACTCGGACCGGCGTTCGTCGCCGCGCCAGCCGTCGTCACGATGCCGGCGCTGCCGCCGGCTGCTCTTGCGGCGGAGCAGCCCTTCCACGCCGCCGGCCCGGTCGGCGATGGCCATCCCAATGGCCAGGCCCGCGACCGCGCCCAGTGCCACCAATAGCAGCTGCTTTGACGCCGAACTCCCCGTGCGTCGTCCTCGTCCCATGGTTTCCAGCCTCGCATTGTGCCTGCCGTACCCACCGATAGGGGCGGATGTCTTGGCGTAAGTCCTCTGGCAAGGATAACTTGCCCCATCCTGTCGAGCGAGGTCGACTGCCACGGACCGTAGCCGTGCGTCCTCGTGCTGTCCGCCGTGTCGGCGTGCACCACACCTGGCTTGAATCCTTTTGCTGTCCCGTCCGATGATTGCCGGTCCGTCCTCCGCTGGTGCTGACGCTTCGATCGTACTGACCCTCCCCGATGGTTCGACCCGCGAGGTCGCTCCCGGAACGCTCGCCCGTGATGTCGTGGGCAGCATTGGTGCCCGACTGCTGCAGGCCTCCGTGGCCGTCGCCGTCGATGGGGAAGTGCAGGATCTCATGACCCCGCTGCGCAAGAGCGGCGCCTTCGTGGTCATCACCGACAAGGACCCGCGCGCATTGGGCGTGCTCCGGCACTCGGGCGCACACATTCTGGCGACGGCGGTGCGCCGGTTGCGCCCCGATGCCAAGATCGGCTTCGGTCCCGCTATCGACGACGGCTTCTATTACGACTTCGAAGTCGAAACGCCCTTCACGCCCGAAGACCTCGCGGCGTTCGAAGCCGAGATGAAGAAGGTCGTCGCGGAGAAGTACCCGTTCGTGCGCGAGGAAGTCTCGCTGGACGAAGCGAAGGTGCGCTTTGCCGATGACCCGCTCAAGCTCGAGCGTCTCGCCGATTTCGAAGGCACCGACGAAGTCATCTCCACGTATACCGACGGCCCGTTCATCGACTTGTGCCGCGGTCCGCACGTGCCCGACACCTCGCACCTCAAGCACTTCAAGCTGTTGCACACCGCCGGCGCCTACTGGCGCGGCGATGTGAAGCGCCAGATGCTGCAGCGCATCTACGCAACGGCCTTCTTCAAGAAGGACGAACTCGAGACGCACCTGCACAATCTCGAGGAAGCCAAAAAGCGCGACCACCGCGTCCTTGGCAAATCACTCGGTCTGTTCCAGATCTTCCCGCAGGCACCCGGCGCTGCCTTCTGGACGCCCAAGGGCACCACGCTGTACAACACGCTCGAAGGCTTCGTGCGTGAGCGGCAGAAGGAAGCGTTCCAGGAAATCAAGACACCGCTGCTGTACAACAAGAAGCTGTGGGAGCAGTCGGGACACTGGGGCAAGTACAAGGAGAACATGTTCCTCGTGCTCGACAACGAGACGGGGGAGCACGACATGTCGCTCAAGCCCATGAACTGCCCGTCGCACCACGTGCTGTACGCGTCCGAAAAGCATTCGTACCGCGAACTGCCAGTGCGCTTCGTGACCTTCGACGTGCTGCACCGCAACGAACTGTCGGGGGCGCTGTCCGGTCTCACGCGTGTGCGCCAGTTCTCGCAGGACGATTGCCACGTGTACCTGCGCGAAGACCAGATCGAAAGCGAAGTGAAGTTCCTCATGGACTTCATTCTTTCGTACTACGATACGTTCGGGCTCACGGCGCGCCTCAAGTTCGCGACGCGCCCCGAGCAGCGTATCGGCAGCGACGAGCTGTGGGATCGTGCCGAAGGGGCACTGCGTGCCGCGCTCGAAAGCACAGGGCGCGAGTACGAGATGAAGGAAGGGGACGGCGCGTTCTACGGCCCCAAGATCGACTTCGACGTCACCGACAGCATTGGCCGCGCGTGGCAGTTGGGCACCATTCAGCTCGATTACAACGCGCCGGAACGCTTCGACCTCACCTACACCGGTGAAGACAACGCGCCGCACCGTCCGGTGGTCATTCACCGTGCCGTAAGCGGATCGTTCGAACGGTTCATCGCCATTCTCATCGAACACTTCGGTGGCGCGTTCCCGGTGTGGCTTGCGCCGGAACAGGTGCGCGTCATTCCCATCGCCATCGACTACAACGAGCATGCGCAGGCGCTCGTGACCCGGCTCAAGGCGCACGGCATTCGCGCCACACTCGATGCGCGCAACGAAACGCTCAACTACCGCGTGCGCGAAGGCGAAGTGGAGAAGGTGCCGTACATGTGCGTCATCGGGCGTCGTGAAGCCGAGGAGCACACGGTCGCGCTGCGTGCTCGCGGCGGTGGCAAGAAGCAGGACATTCTTTCGCAGGACGCGTTCATCGAGCGCGTCCTCGAGGAAGTTCGCACCCGCGCGCTGCCTGTGGTTGCCGAGAAGGCACCGGCGGCCGAGGGCGACGCGTGACACCAGAGGCGCTGCTCGATCTGTTTCTGCTCTCCCCGGTGGGGCTCGTCGAGGTCGACGACTCCGGCCGGGTGGAAGTCGCAAACCTTGCGGCGCGGCGCCTGCTCACCCCGTTCACCAGTTCGGGGTCGCTCGAAGATCTGTTCAACACATTGAGCGCGGTTGCGCCCGATTTGCCAGCGCGTGTGCGCGGGTTTGATGGGCCACGCGGCATCATCGTCGACAACCTCGAACTGCTTGCCCCCGGTCAGCACAGCGGCGTCTTTCTTTCGCTGGTCAAGGTGTCGACGGGGCGCATCATCGCCGTGGCGACCGACGCGTCGTCGTTGGCGTCGGCGCGCGGGTTGGTGTCGCGACTCGAGCAGCGGTTGGGCGCCGTGGAAACGGCGGTGCGCGAGTACGCCATTTACACCGTCGACAAAGCGGGCGTGGTGGACAGCTGGAGCGCAGCGGCCGAACGTGTGCACCAGTGGAACAGCTCCGCCATCGTGGGACAGCGCATGACCGCGCTGCTCCCGCCCGATCATGGTGGCGCGACGTATCTCGAAGACACTTTGGCGCTCGCCGGTCGCAACGGCTGGTGCGAAGAAGAAGGGTATCGGCAGCGGCAGGATGGCACGACGTTCTGGGCCACGACACTCGTCACCGCCTTGCGTGATGCATCGGGTGAGGCGGTCGGCTTCTCCGTCGTGTCACACGACGTGTCGGAGCGCCGCAAGCTCGAAGAGCGTCTACGCGACGATGCCTCGAGTACGACCGATTATCTCACGGGGGTGTCGGCGCGCCGGGCCTTCTTCGATGTGGCGCAGAGCGAAGTGGCGCGTGCGCGGCGCTATGGTCAGCCGCTCACGATGTTGCTCGTCGATCCCGATCACTTCCGCGAACGCGTCGAAGAACACGGCGAAGCGTTTGCCAACGAGTGGCTTCGCGCCATTGCGTGGGTCTGCCGTCAGGAGTCGCGTACCACCGACGTGGTGGGACGCGTGGGCGGCGAGTCGTTCGGGGTGTTGCTGCCCAGCACCGAACTGTCGGGTGGACTGGTGCTTGCCGAGCGTATCCGCGAGCGCATGGCCCGTCACGTCTTCTCTGGCGATTTTTCGGCGGTACGAGGCACGCTGTCAGTGGGCGTCGCCGAAGTCACCGACGCCGTCGCCAACATGGATGCGCTCATGGGTGCCGCGGGCACGGCAGTCGGCCGCGCCCGTCAGGCGGGGATGAATCTCGTCGTCGGTTACGACGACGACTGACGATCAGCGATCGCCGGGTCGCCGACGCTGCCCGGTCCAGATGACGATGCTGCCACAGCCATTGCGGCTCTGGAATTCCGGCGGTGTGCTGCCGTTGCGTGTGTAGACCTCGACGGCGCGAACTTCCGGGGCCGACACGAGCCCGTCGATGACGCCATCGGGGACCGGCGTGTTCATGCCGTTGAGGAACACCTGCGGCACGCACGAGCCGGCTCCCGCTGAGCCACGCATGAGCACACGGTCGCGGCCACCGTTGGCGCCCGGCTGCACCGTGACGCCGGGCATGGCGCGCATGATGTCGCCCACGAAGAGCGCGTTCCGCTTCTCGAGCTGTTCGTCGTCGAGGTAGTAGCCGCCTCCCTGTTTCCTCCGCTGTTCGAAGGCGGCCATTTCCCGCGTCCAGCGGTCGGCCTTTACCTGCACGGTATCCATGCGCGGGGCCAGGGCGTCGAGGCGCAACTCGGCGACGGTCTCCGTACCATCGATGAAATCGACGGCCACGCGGCGCGGTTCGAAGCCGACGGCGCGCGCTTCCACCATCCACGAGCCGCCGGGCAGTCCATCAAAGCTGAAGGCGCCGCCGCCCGTCGATGTGCCTTCGGTCCCGGTGCCGGGAATGGACACGCGCGCACCAATCAGTGGTTTGCCGGCGGTATCGCGCACAATGCCGCGCACCTTGGCGCCCCCCTTGAGCAGCGTTTGCGGGCGCTCCGTGGCTGACGTCGGTGCCTTCACGATGCGCTGCGGATTGGCCACATACAGGTCGCGCACCAGCAGCCCGTTGCGCGGCATCGTGAATTCGACGACACCGCTGGAATCGATACCGGCGTACGCGCGCGTGGTGATGACCGCTTCGGGGGGCACGCCGCACAACACGAACGCCCCGCTCGGCGAAGCGTCGGCAAAGCGCGAGGGGAAGCGACGCGAGAGTCCGCTCGAGGTGACGGTCGTTTCGAGGTACTGCACACGCACCCGGGCATTGCCTTCGAGCGGTGCCCCCCGCGCCGAACGCACCATGCCCATGAACGCGCCGCGCGTCATGTCGGCACCCTGCGCTGCGCACGCATTCGCCAGCATGGTGGCGGGCGACGGCAATCCCAGCGACAGCGTGAGATCGCCGCTCCCCACGATGTTCACCTGCACAATGCGGTTTTCCAGCCCCAGCCGATCGACCTGTTCGTGGATCACGCCCGCGAGGTACGTGCCCACGCGCATGGAGTCGAGCACGAAGGTGCCGGTAGAGTCCGTGCGCGCCGACCGCACGTTGGCGGGGTTCGCCGATTCGACGAACTGCACCGTCGCGTTCACGAGCGGTCCCGGCGCAATGCTGTCGTACACCTCACCCGTAATGCGCGCCATCGGGATCTGCAGCTTTGGCGCTGCCGCCGCCGCCGGCGCCGGCGTCGTGGCTGGCTTTGGCGGAGGCGCCGGTTTGCGGGGCGGCTGACGGGTCTGCGCCCCCGCGAACGCGGGGAGCAGAAGGGCGGAGAAGAGCAAAACGGTGCGCATACCGGAAACTCGGGAGTTGGCTTCTCGTCGTCCAGTGCCGAGGGCCGGGAACTGGGGCGGGCTACTCGGGGCTGCGCTTTGAAAAACGGACTGGTCCGGCGGCCAACCGGCCCCGGCACTAGCCCTCAGGGGGAAGAACGCAAGAGCACAGGAAAAAGCGCGGTGCCGTTCACCCAAATGCAAAACCGCAGTTCGCACGTGGACCAAACCGCGCTTCCCCCTTTTCCCTTGCGTTCTTCCCCCTGAGGGCTAGTGCCGTAGCCCGTGAACCGCCGGACCAATCACCCGTAGTTCAGCGTAACCCGCGAAGCGCCGGACCAGACAACCGTTTTTTCAAGTGGTCAGCGCAGCGCCCCCTGAATCTGCGCAATGGCATACGCCACCTTCTGGTCGAACGCCTTCTTGCCGAGCTCCTTGCTCGCCTTCCGGGCGTCACCCTGAATGCCGTTGTTTTTGCGCGGCACCGTCGGGTCGGGACGCTGGCCACGCGGCAGGATCGGGTCGCCCTCGGCCTTGGGAAGCTCGCTCAACCGCACCCATTCGCCGCCGCCCAGGTAGAGCATGATGGACGTGTCACTGATGGATCCGTGGCCGCCGGCGGGGAGGCCGATGGTTTCGAGATACTTGCCGAAATCATCGTTGGCCTTGGAATACACGGCGTCGCAGTAGATCACCTTCACGCCCTTGTCGGCGTACTTGGCCGAGAGCTTCTCGGCGACGCTCGTGTACGAGTTGGGCTGTCCGCCGCCGTGATCGCCCATGAGCACCACGTTCTTGAAGCCCGTGGCAATGGCTTGTTCCGCCAGGCGCTCGAGCACCGTCGCGAGAATCTCCGGCGTGAGTCCGATGGTCCCCGGGAGGTCGGCGCTGGCGTTGTTGGGGGTGTACGGGAGCACCGGCATGGCGATGGCGTTGCCCAGGCCGAGGGCGATGGAGCGGGCGATGCGCCGCCCCATGAGATTGTGTCCGCCGTTCACATTCTGGGGCCCGCGCTGTTCGGTGCCGCCGGTATAGAAGAGCGCCGTGGTCTTGCCGGCGGCGAGGGCGGCCTTCACTTCCACCCATGTCATCATTTCGAATTCGACGTTGGGCTCGTTCTTCCCTTGCGCCGCGACGGTGTGGAGGGGGGCCGCGGCAAGCGGGAGGGCGAGCAGCAACGCGGCGGCGGTGACGCGAAGGCGGCCGGAGGCGAATGACGTCATGGCGGGGGTCCGGGAGGTGGGAAGCCGTAAAGGCGTGGCGCGCTGAGATTCCACTGCGAAAAGGGGATGCGCAAGGTTGCTGTCGGTGGTAACGACGGTTGGCTGGTCCGGCGGTTCACCGGCCCCGGCACTAGCCCTCAGGGGAAAGAACGCAAGGACGGAGGGGGAAGCGCGGTTTGGTCCACAAGCGAACTGCGGTTTGGGTTTGGGTGAACGGCACCGCGCTTTCTCCTTTGCCCTTGCGCTCTTTCCCCTGAGGGCTAGTGCCGGGACCAGTTGACCGCCGGACCAGACCTCCGCAGTTGCCATCCCGTTTTCAGTAAACACCAATCCGGGAAAGCGGTTGGTTAGGTTTAGAGGCTGTCTCCACTCCCCAGCGTCATCCACCCGCCTGTTTCCCAACTCATGTCCGATCTCTCCCGCCAGCCCGTGATCGTCGGTGCCGCGCGCACTCCGATTGGTCGCTACCTGGGAGGCCTCGCCTCTCTCTCGGCGCCTGATCTCGGCGCCATTGCCATCAAGGCCGCCCTGCAGCGCAGCGGCGTCGCCCCCGATCAAGTGCAGGAAGTCATCATGGGCCACGTGCTGCAGGGCGGCACGGGGCAGGCGCCGGCGCGTCAGGCGATGCTCAAGGCCGGTGTCCCGTCCACCGTCTCCGCGCTCACCGTAAACAAGGTGTGCGGCTCGGGGCTCAAGGCCGTCATGCTCGCGGCGCAGGCCATCAAGGCCGGTGATGCCCAGGTCATCGTGGCCGGCGGCCAGGAAAGCATGAGCAACGCGCCGCACTACGTGTTCGGCATGCGCGGCGGCGTGAAGATCGGTGACCAGACCATGGTCGACGGCATGATCAAGGACGGTCTCTGGTGCGGCACCTGCGACGTGCACATGGGATCGCACGCCGAATACACCGCGACCAAGGCCGGCGTGACGCGCGAGGAGCAGGATGCCTTCGCCGCGGCGTCGCACGCCAAGGCGGTGGCGGCGCAGCAGGGGGGCAAGTTCACGGCGGAAATCGTGCCGGTGGAAATTCCCGGCAAGAAGGGTCCCACGGTCATCAATACCGACGAAAGCCCGCGCGCCGATACCACCGCCGACACGCTGGCCAAGCTGCGTCCGGCGTTCCCGGGCAAAGGCGACAACAGCACGCTCTCGGTAACCGCCGGCAACGCCTCGTCGCTCAACGACGGCGCCGCTGCGGTGGTCGTGACGAGCGAAGCGTACGCGCGCGAACACGGGCTCACCATTCTCGCGCGCATTACTGCCTACGCGACCGGCGCCGGCGACCCGCGTGATCTGTTCTTCGCGCCCATCACGGCGGTGAAGAATCTCATGGCGAAGTCGGGCACGAGCATTGGCGACTACGACCTCATCGAAGCCAACGAAGCGTTCGCGAGCCAGGCGCTCGCCGACGGCAAGGGTCTCGAGTGGGATGCGTCGCGGGTGAACGTCAACGGCGGCGCGATCGCGCTTGGCCATCCCATTGGGGCGAGCGGCACGCGTGTGCTGGTGACGCTCCTTCACGCGCTCATCGACCGGAACCTGCGCACCGGACTCGCAACGCTCTGTCTGGGCGGCGGCGACGCGGTGGCGCTGTCGGTGGAACGCGTTTCCTGATCCGGCGCTCCCATTCGTGAAGGAGGCCGCGCGCGTTCTCTGGCGACTCGTCAGCTTCGCCGTGGCTTGGGTGCTGGCGCAGGGGATTTTCGAATCCCTCGCCGGCCCGCTCTTTGGCGTGTTCTCGCGCCTCGTTGGTGAACCGTTGCCGCTGTATCCGTTCAGCATGCTCGTGGGGGTGCTGGGCGGATGCTGGACCGGCTTCCGCTTCATGGACGATGTCCCGTGGTCGGTGCTGGGGTTGCCCGAAGGGGCATGGCGCGCACGACCACTGCTGGTCGGGGCCGCGCTCGGGACCTTGGCCATTGTCGGAACGGCGGCGCTGTTGTTCGTGGCGCAGCAACTCCACTTCGAACGCGTCCCCGCCACGGCATTCGTGGGCGACAGCTGGGGCGGGACCGCGTTGCGACTGCTGCTCGTGCTGGCGCCCGCCGCCTTGTGGGAAGAGCTCGCCTTCCGCGGCTATCTGTACGCCGTGGCCGTCGAGGCCGCGCCCAAAGATCAGGGCCGCCTCTTGGCACGAGCGGCGAGCAGTGTGGCGTTCGGTCTGGTGCACCTCACCAACCCGGGCGCCGGCGTGCGCACCACCGTCATCGTGATCCTTGCCGGCTGGTGTCTCTGCCTCGTACGCGAGCGCGTGGGGTTGCCGGGCGCCTTCACGGCGCATCTGGCGTGGAACTGGGTCATGGCGGCCGTACTGCATGTGCCGGTCAGCGGACTGCCGTTCGCGACGCCGGGCTATCGCGCCGTCGTTGATGGACCGGAGTGGTTGACCGGTGGCAGTTGGGGACCGGAAGGCGGACTGGTGGCGGCCCTTGTGCTCGCCGCAGCCGCATTCCGGGCAGGACGCAAGGAGCAACAGGTGAACGCAATCGACCCTTCTTCGATGGTGAGGAGCTGAAGCGATATGTCCGAGTCGGTGAATTCCGTGCAGCGCGCGGCCGTGGTGGGCGCCGGGCAGATGGGCAATGGCATCGCGCATGTGTTTGCGGCGAGTGGCCACGAGGTGACGATGATCGACGTGAGCGCGGATGCGCTCGCGCGCGGTCGTGATACCATCGCCAAGAACCTCGATCGTCAGGTGAAGAAGGGCGCGCTCGAAGCCAGCGCCGCCGAGGGCGCGCTCGCCCGCATTCACACCGCGACATCGCTCGATGCCGTGGCCAATGCGCAGATCGTCGTCGAGGCAGCCACCGAGCGGACCGACCTCAAGTTCCGCATCTTCGAAGACCTCGATCGTCTCGCGCCGGAAGGCGCCATTCTGGCGAGCAACACCAGCTCCATTTCCATCACGGAAATCGCGGCGCGTACCAAGCGCCCTGAGCTCGTCATCGGCATGCACTTCATGAACCCGGTGCCGGTCATGCAGCTCGTCGAGGTCATCCGTGGCCTCGCCACCAGCGACGCCACGACGCAGCAAGTCATGTCGCTGGCGCGTGCGCTGGGCAAGACGCCGGTGGAAGTGAACGATTTCCCGGGCTTCGTGGCCAATCGCATTCTCATGCCGATGATCAACGAAGCGATCTACTGCGTCATGGAAGGCGTCGGTACGCCGGAAGCCATCGACACGGTGATGAAGTTGGGCATGAACCACCCCATGGGGCCGCTCACGCTCGCCGATTTCATCGGGCTCGATACCTGCCTTGCCATTCTGGAAGTACTGCACGACGGGTTGGGCGACCCCAAGTATCGCCCGTGTCCGTTGCTGCGAAAGTACGTCGCTGCCGGATGGTATGGTCGCAAGAGCGGCCGCGGCTTTTACCAGTACTGACGCATGTCACTCATTCAGCTCACCGATACGCAGCGCGAAATCCAACAGCTCGCGCGCGACTACGCGCAGCGCGAACTCGTGGCGCTCGCGGGCGAACGCGACCGTGAATCCCGTTTCGATCGCGTGATGATCACGCAGATGGCCGAGATGGGCTTTCTGGGGATGCTCATCCCCGAGCAGTACGATGGCCTTGGACTCGACGCGCAGAGTTACCTGCTCGCGCTCGAGGAAATTGCCGTGGGTGATGCGACGGCGGCGGTCACGCTCAGCGTGCACAACTCGCTGCCCACGCAGATGATTCTCAACTTCGGCAACGACGCGCAGCGCGCCGAGTTCTTGCCGCCGATGGCGCGCGGTGAACTGCTTGGCGCGTTTGCCTTGTCGGAACCGGAAGCCGGCTCCGACGCGGCAAGCCTGAGCACGCAGGCCGTGCGCGACGGCGACAACTGGGTGCTGAATGGCACCAAGGCGTGGGTGTCGCACGGTAACGAAGCCGGCGTGATTCTGTGCATGGCGCGCACCGACAGCAGCGGAGCGCGTAAAGGCACGAAGGGGATCAGCACCTTCATCCTCACCCCCGACCTGCCGGGCTTCAAGCTCACCAAGAAAGAAAACAAGATGGGGCTCCGCGCCTCGCCCACGCTGCAGATCGTGCTCGACAATTGTGTCGTGCCCGCAAACCGCCTGTTGGGTGAAGAAGGGAAGGGGCTCACCTACGCGCTCGGGTCGCTCGATCACGGGCGGCTTGGCATCGCCGCGCAGGCCATCGGCATCGCGCGCGCCGCACTCGAAGCCAGTGTGAAATACATCGGCGAGCGCAAGCAGTTCGGCAAGAACATCGGTGAGTTCCAGGCTATTCAGTTCAAGATTGCCGACATGGCCACCCGCATTACGGCCGCCCGTACGCTGTTGCATTCGGCGGCGGCCGCGAAGGAGCGCGGCGAGAAGATCACGCGCTACAGCAGCATGGCGAAGCTCTTTGCCACCGAGACCGCCATGTGGGTCACGACGCAGGCCGTGCAGATCCACGGCGGCTACGGTTACGTGACCGACTACCCCGTCGAGCGGCACATGCGCGATGCGAAGGTGACGGAGATTTACGAGGGGACCTCGGAGATCCAGCGCATCGTCATCGCGCGTGAAACGCTCGTGGCAGCGGCCGCCGCCGACGGATCACTCCCCGACTGATCAACGGATCCGGTCCAGTGCAAAACTTGAACTGGACGGCTCACGCGAAGCGAGGATATGCGGGTGAATACTCACTGTGCTATTTGAAAAATGCGTATGCTCGATACACGCCTGCTCACCATCTGCGGGCTTTCGAAATAACGCCTTCAGCTCAGGAGCTCGATTCAGGTAGTCGAATCGACAGATCCGAGAAATCAATGCTTGGACATCTGGTTATCGGAAGAAGCCGGCGGTACGATCACCAGAGGTAGGGATAGTCGTTGTGAGCTTTCACTTCGATCAAGGGGCGTGTATGACGAATCGGTTGCTCGTTGTTTTGGCATTCTTCGGTGCGAGCTATCTCGGATTCCGGCACCTTTCGTTCTTCAATGGGGCACGTGTGGAGGGAGGTGTGGCCCCGTCCATCGACATGTTACGCGCGGTCGACAGTGCTGGGACCGAGACTCCGCTCATCAAAGCTGGTAGCTCGAACGTGATTTTTGTTGCCAGTCGTTTGTGTGCGGTCTGCGACAAGGCACTGCCAGCTTGGCGTATGTTTCTTCCCCAATTGAGTGCCCGCGGGGTGCGAGTTGTCGCGGTCGCGTGGGCGGATGAGGCGGATAGCGCCACCTGGACGTACCTGCGTAACAGTGGCATCGCGGCTTCTGTGGCTGTGACTGATCCCGATAATCTCAAGTCGGCGGTGGGTGTCGACATGACGCCTTCAGCCATTGTGGTCGACAACTCCGGGAAAGTCGTATTTGTCGGACACGGCTTACCACAATCAACCGACGGTCTGCGCGCGTACTTGAAGTTGGACGTGCCCGGTGACTCAGCACTTCCTTCCAGTCGGTGAAATCACGTGCGCAGAGTTACTGCTACTGGAGTGATCGGTCTTGCTATCTCACTCGTACTCGCGTGTC
>JAIXTI010000290.1 GCA_027484025.1 bacterium | reverse complement strand
GCCCTCCCAACGCCACAGCTTTGTCGAGGAGGAGGTTGCGCGCGGCAAGGTGCTGTTCGACTCCAAAGAGGGCCGCCTCCGCACGGAGCGCGACGCGGCGCGGCGCCAGCTGGAGGCGACAGAGGCGGCGCGGGAGGCGCTCGAGGCGCAGGTGGGGCCGGGGGGGGGGGCAGGGACGAGGGTGGCGTGGCGTTGGGTGAGTGTGCCTTCGCGTCGACGTGTGGCGTCGGGGCTAGTTGGCGGCGGTATGGCGGCGCGCGGCCCCATGCGCGCCCCCTTGACCGATTTGGCCACCAGCACAGCGTGCGGGAGCCGTCTGCTGGGGGCTCCCCGCGCTGCAGCTCGCGCCCTGTGCAACCCGCCAACCCCACCCCGGCCGCTCGACCGTTAAGCTGGGGCTGTCAACGTGCTCACCAAGCGAGGAACCCGATGCGCCCAGCCTGGATCGCCACCTGCATCCTCATGCTTTGCGCCTCTGCCGCAGTCGGGCAGGACACCGACATCGAGACCCGAACCGGACTCGCGGAGGCGTCGGCCACGGGCTTGCGCTTCGAGCTGAAGGACGGCAGCGCGGCGGACACTGCCCGCGAAACGCTGCCGCAAGCCGCAGCCGAGCCGCTGGACGCCGCCCGCATCGAGGCCCTGCTGAAGCGGGTGCCGGCCCTGCAGCCGGACGGCGAAGAAGCACAGGACTTCGCGCTGCGCGAGGCCTCCACGCCGCCGCCGCGGACCGGCGCCACCGTCGAGGCGTCATGGCCGCCGGCGGGCGACCTCGAAGCGCCCGTCCCAGCGGAGTTCGCGGGCGAACTGAAGGTGCTGCGCCACGCGCCCGAGGGCGAGGTCGCGCTGGCGCCGCATTTCTCGATCAGCTTCAGCCAGCCGATGATCGCGGTCAGCGACCAGACGACCGCGTCGGCCAGCGTGCCGGTGCGGCTGGATCCGCAGCCGCCCGGCCAGTGGCGCTGGCTGGGCACGCGCACGCTGGTGTTCCAGCCGGACGGCCGCTTCCCGATGGCGACCGACTACTCGGTGACGGTGCCGGCCGGTACGAAGTCCGTACTCGGCTCCGCTATCGCCGCCGAGCAGGTGCTGCGCTTCAGCACGCCGCCGCCGAAGCTGGTGCGCCGCGAGCCGAGCAGCGGTTCACAGCCGCTGGACCCGGTGATCCTGCTGGTCTTCGATCAGGCGGTCGACCCGGCCGAGGTGCATTCGCGCACCCGGCTGCAGGGTCCGGGCGGCAAGGCCTTCGCACTGGTCCGCGTTGATCCGGAGACCCTGCCCGAAGACCACTCGCTGCGGCGCAGTCGTGACGAGCTGATCGAGGGGCGCTGGCTGGCGCTGAAGCCGGCGCAGCTGCTGCCGGCGGCCAGCCAGTTCACGGTCGAAGTCGAAGCCGGCCTGCCCTCGGCGGAGGGGCCGCGGCGCAGCAACGAGGCCGCCCGCTGGTCCTTCAGCACCTTCGAGCCCTTGAAGGTTTCCGAGTGGTTCTGCTGGGGTCCACGCGGTCAACAACGCGAGCAGTGCAACCCAGAGGGCGGCTGGCAGGTCCGATTCAACAATCCGCTGGACGAGCGCGACTTCGATCCGCAGCGGGTGACGGTGACGCCGGCCGTCGAGGGCTGGACGGTGCAGACCAGCAGCGACGGCCTGACGCTGAGCGGTGCGTTTGCAGGCAACACCCGCTACCAGGTGCGGCTGTCGGCGGACCTGACCGATCGCTTCGGCCAGCGACTGGGCGCCGAGCAGGTGCTGGACTTCGCCACCGGCAGTGCCAGTCCGAATCTGATCGGCCCGGACAAGCCGATGATCATCCTCGACCCGATGGCCGAGCCGGCTCTGAGTGTGTACAGCCGCAACTTGGACGCGCTGGAGGTGACGATTGATCGGGTCGGCCCCGAACAGTGGACGCAGCTGCAGGACTGGGCGCAGAACCACCGCTACGACACCGAGAGCGAAGTACAGATGCCCGGCCAGCGCCTCAGCCAGCAGACGCAGCGCGTCAAGGGCGCCGCCGATACCTTGGTCGAAAGCCGTATCGCGCTGGATCGCTACCTGACAGACGGCGTGGGCCACCTACTGGTGCGCGTCAGGCCGCAGCCGTTCACAGAGGAAGTGCGCTGGCAAGAGGTGCTGGTCTGGGTGCAGGCCACGCGCATCGGCCTCGTGGCCGTGAACGACGAAGCCGGCGTGACGGCCTGGGCCAGCGATCTGCGCACCGGCGCGCCGCTGAAGGATGTGGCGATCGAGATCCACGGCAGCACGGCCCGCGCCCGCACTGATGCCGAGGGGCTGACCCGGCTGAAGCTGCCGACCTCCAGCGATCACCCCTTGCTGCTCGCCCGCCGCGGAAAAGATCTGGCCATCCTCCCGCGTACATTGCACCCGTACGGGTCATGGACCGCCAGTCAGGCCAGTGATTCCCTCGCCTGGCTGGTCTTCGACGACCGCGGCATGTATCGCCCCGGCGAGCAGGTGCGGATCAAGGGCTGGATGCGTCGCGTGGACATGGCCACCCGCGGCGACGTGCAGCTGCTC
>JAIXTI010000198.1 GCA_027484025.1 bacterium | reverse complement strand
GTGGCTGTGCCCCGACCGTAGTGGCGGTACCCCGACCCCCACCCCCCACCCCCGACCCCACCCCCCAATGTGGAAAACTCGAGCAGCCACAGCGAGTTGTCCCTCCCGCGCGTAGTTTAAAGAAGCGCACCCCTCTCCGATCTCCCCCCCGTCGGAGCTGGCGCCCCCAACGCACGTTCAGCAGGTCGCAGCGCGTTTTCGGTAGACGACGCATGACGCAGTGCACCGCCCCGCGATGCAGTGACCATGCGCAATCTGTGGAGTAGCTGGCATGAAGGTTCTGCTCGCGTGGTCCGGAGTCACGGCAGCGGCAACGATGATCTCCTCGTTGCTCGCCAATGATCCGCTTCCAGCAATTCGAGAACGCGCTACACCCGTCACGCCGCCGCGTGCACCGGTGGCAGCGACGCATCCGGTGCTTTCCCGGTCCATCACGCCTACGCGCGCGCCCGCCAAGTTCGGTGCGCGCGGCGTGGCCGTCGCCGCGCTCGACAGCACGGTGCAGCGCTACTGCGGACAGTGCCACAATCCCACGATGCGGCGTGGCAATCTCAATCTCCGCGGCTACTCGCTGGCCAAGGCGACCGAGAGCGATGCCACCGAAAAGATGATCCGCAAGCTGCGCGCGGAGATGATGCCGCCGCCGGGATCGAAGCGCCCCGCCGGCGACACCCTTCTCGCCCTCGTGGAAACGCTCGAGCAGACGATGGACGCGGTGCCGGTCAACCCGGGCACGCGCTCCTTCCAGCGTCTCAATCGCCCCGAGTATGAGCGCGTGTTGCGCGATCTCATCGGACTCGAGGTGAACGCCGGCGACTGGCTGCCGCTCGACACCAAGAGCGCCAACTTCGACAACATCTCCGACGTGCAGGCGCTCTCCCCCACGTTGCTGGAGGGCTACCTCAACGCCGCCGCCGCCGTGAGCCGCATGGCCATCGGCGATACGAAGACGGGTGTCCAGCAGGTGCTCTACAAGACGTCGCCGTTCACGTCGCAGCATCCGTGGGATCATGTCGAAGGCACGCCCTACGGCACGCGCGGCGGCATGGTCATCAAGCACACCTTCCCCGCTGATGGTGTGTACCAGATTCGTGTCAACGTCGGTGGTGGCGTGGGTCGCCCCACCGAAGACGTCGACGTCTCCATCGATGGCAACCGCGTCGCGCTCCTGCGCTACGATCGCGGCATCAACCGCAACAACGAGTCGGCCGACCTGCCGCTCGGCGCCGACTACCTCCTCACCGAGCCCATCACCATCAAGGGCGGTCAGCGTTCGGTGTCGATTGCGTTCGCCAAGAACATCGACGGCCCGTACGAAGATCTCATCAAGCCGCATGAGTGGTCGCGCGCCTCGCAGGGCAATGGCTCGGCGGGCACTACCGAGCCCGCGTATCTCATGGACGTGCTCGTGTCGGGACCGACCAAGGTGCTGGGCTTGTCCGACTCGCCGAGCCGCCGTGCCATTTTTACTTGCGCCCCCAAGGCCGCTGCCGCGCAGCGCGTCTGTGCGCAGAGCATTCTCGAGCGCCTCGCGACGCGCGCCTATCGTCGCCCGCTCACGAACACCGATCGCGACGCACTGATGAAGTTCTACGATCAGGGCGCGAAGTCGGGCACCACCGAAGGCTTCGAAGAAGGCGTGCGACTCGGCATGCAGGCCATGCTCGCGAGCCCGTACTTCATCTTCCGCTTCGAGAAGACGCCCGCCGGCGTCGCCGAAGGGAAGGACTTCCGGATCGATGATCTCGAGCTGGCCACGCGCCTCTCGTTCTTCATGTGGAGCACCATCCCCGACGAGCGACTGCTCACGCTTGCGCGCACGCGTCGCCTGTCGCAGCCGGCCGTGTTCAACGCCGAAGTGAAGCGCATGCTCGCCGATCCGCGTGCGGAAGCGTTGAGCACGCGCTTCGCGTCACAGTGGCTCCGTCTGCAGGACCTCGACAAGGTGAAGCCCGACGCGTTCCTCTTCCCCGACTACGATTCGCAGCTCGGGGCCGCCATGCAGAAGGAGACCGAACTCTTCTTCGAAGACATGGTGCGCAAGGATCGGAGCGTGCTCACCGCCTTCACCTCCGACTCGACGTACGTGAACGAGCGGCTGGCCAAGCACTACGGCATTCCGAACGTGTCCGGCTCGCACTTCCGCAAAGTCGCCTACGCCGACGATCAGCGTCGCGGTATTCTCGGCCAGGGTAGCGTGCTCGTGCAGACGTCGCTCGGCAACCGCACGAGCCCCGTGCTGCGCGGCAAGTGGGTCATGGAAGTGCTGCTCGGAGCGCCGCCGCCACCGCCGCCGCCCAATGTCCCCGACCTCGAGCAGACGGTGGGCGCCAAGGACGGCAAGCAGCTCACGACGCGGGAGCGCATGGAGATGCATCGTGCGAATCCCACCTGCAAGTCGTGTCACAACTTCATGGATCCCATCGGGCTCGCGCTCGACAACTTCGACGTGACCGGCAAGCTGCGGTATCGCGAGAACGGCGCGAAGCTCGACACGCGCGGCAACCTGTACGACGGCACGCCGATCACGACGACGGCGGATCTCACGAAGGCGCTGCTCAAGCGTCCGCTGCCGCTCATGCGGAACTTCACCGAAAACCTCATGGCGTATGCCCTCGGCCGTCGCGTCGAGGACTACGACATGCCCACCGTGCGCGCCATCGTGCGGGATGCGGGCAAGCAGAACTACAAGATGTCGGCGTTCGTCATGGGCGTCGTGAACAGCAAGGCCTTCCAGACCAAGCGCGCTGAGCCGATTGCGGCCGACGCCAATCAAAACTGAACCCGACAGGAGCTACGCCCATGCAATTTCTCACGCAGAAGACGCTGGAACGCCGGACGTTCCTGAAGGGATTGAGTGCCACGGTCGCCCTGCCGTATCTCGACGCCATGGAACCGGCGCGCCGCTTCATCAGTGGCAGCGGCGCGGCCGCCGCCGCGGCGGGGCATCAGCGCCTCGTGTGTATCGAGTCGGTGCACGGGGCGGCCGGCAGCAACAGCTGGGGCGCGTCGCGTCACCTCTGGGCGCCGGAAGGAGTCGGACGTCAGTTCGAGTTCTCCGCCGACAGCGCGCTCGCACCGCTGCAGGACTGGCGCAATAATCTCACGATCGTGAGCAACACCGACGTGCGCATGGCCGAAGCGTTCGACGCGCCGGAAATCGGCGGCGATCACTTCCGTTCGAGCGCGGTGTTCCTCACGCAGTCGCACCCCAAGCAGACGCAGGGCTCCGATCTCTTCGTGGGCACCAGCTTCGATCAGATCGTGGCGCGCAAGATCGGCCAGGACACGCCGATCCCCTCCATGCAGCTGTGCATCGAGAATCTCGATCAGGCCGGTGGCTGCACGTACAACTATTCGTGCGCGTACACCGACACGATCAGCTGGGCGTCGCCCAACGATCCGCTGCCCATGATCCGCAACCCGCGGGCGGCGTTCGATCTGCTCTTCGGTGCGGGCTCGACCAACGCCGACCGCTCGTCGCGTCGAAAGGACAACGGCAGCATTCTCGACTGGGTGGTGGGGGAAATGAGCACGCTCAAGCGTCAGCTCGGCCCCACCGACCGTCGTCGCGTCGATCAATATCTCGAGAATGTGCGCGAACTCGAGCGTCGCATTCAGAAAGTCGAAGCCAAGAACCAGAGTGGCGACGAGCGGTTGCTCCCCGAAGCGCCGGTGGGTGTGCCCGATTCGTTCGAAGAACATGTGAAGCTCATGTTCGACATTCAGGTACTCGCCTTCCAGAGCGACATGACGCGCGTCTTCTCGTTCAAGACCGGTCGTGACGCGTCGAGCCGCACGTTCCCCGAGAGCGGTACGAACAAGGGCTTCCACCCCGCGTCGCACCACGGTGGACGCGAGTCGGCGATTCTCGAGTTCAACCTGATCAACAAGTACCACGTGTCCATGCTGCCCTACTTCCTGCAGCGTCTCAAGGAGACCAAGGAAGGCGACAGCAACCTGCTCGACAACACCACGATCGTGTACGGCTCGCCGATGGCCGACGGCAACGTGCACAACCATCGTCGGTGCCCGCTCATTCTGCTGGGTGGCGACAACGCCATGCTCCCCACGAACACGCACCTCAAGGCGCCCGACGGCACCCCGATGGCCGACGTGTTCCTGTCGCTCCTGCACAAGTACAACATCGAAACGCCGAGCTTCGGCGACAGCGTGTCGCCGTTCGCGCTGTACACCAACGCCTGATCGAGGAGATTCCGCATGCGTAGTCCGTTGCGAGTTCATCTCCAGATGCACCTCCGCGCCGGCGTTGCCGGAGCGGCGGGTCTGGCGTTGCTGTCGTCGCCACTTGTGGCGCAGGCCACCCGTGCCGACGCCAAGCAACCGGTTCGGCTGTCGTCGGTAGGGGCGGCGCGCCCCACCAACGGTTCGCCGGCCATCGCCGAAGCCGCGCGTGAGGGCAACCTCGAGCGCGTGCGCGCCCTGCTCGCGCAGCGGAACGATGTGAACATTCCGCTCGGCGACGGCATGACCGCGCTGCACTGGGCGGCCGAACGCGGTGATGCCGCGATGGCGAGCGCGCTCATCAAGAGCGGCGCCAAGGTTACGCCCGTGACGCGCAACGGCGGCTACACGCCGTTGCACATTGCCGCCCGCGCCGGCAACGGCACGGTGGTGCAGGCGCTGCTCGCGGCCGGTGCCGACCCCCAGACGCTCACCACGACCGGCGTCACGGCGCTGCACCTCGCGGCACAGGCTGGTGATGTGGCGTCGGTGAACGCGCTGGTGGCCAAGAAGGCGGATGTGAACGCGCGCGAAACGACGTCGGGGCAGACGCCACTCATGTTTGCCGCGGCGGCGGATCGTCCGGCGGTGGTGACGGCGCTCGTGAAAGCGGGTGCGAATACGTCGGTGCGTACCAACACGGTGAATCTCACCGAAGAGTTGGCGCGTCAGCAGGCGGCAGCGCGCAAGCGCAACGAAGTGCTCTTCTCGTTCCTGCCGGAAAAGGTGCGCGACTCCGCGCTCAAGGCCATTTCCAAGCAGGAAGCCGAACAGGACGCGCTGCGTCGGCAGTTCGGTCTCGGTGTCGAGCCCGTGCCGGCTGCGGACACGTCGAAGAAAGCGACGCCCGCCGTCGCGGGTGCTGCCGCTCCCGCCGCTCCCGCCAAGGCGGACAGCGTCAAGAAGCCGAAGATCGGACTCATCGCGCCGCCGGTAAGCGCCCTCACGCCGTCGCAGGTGGAGCAGGCTATTCTCGCCGGCCGCGAGATGTACAACAAGAAGGACATCGACAAGACGACCGAAACGGTCGTGCCGCGCGATACGACCAACGGCTTCAACGCGAACTACGAAGCGTCGGTCGGCAACATGGGTGGGCTGACGGCGCTGCACCATGCCGTACGCCAGGGCAACACTGCCTCGGCGCTGGCGCTCATCGATGGTGGTGCGAACATCAACGAAGTGTCGGCGAGTGACAGCACGACGCCGTTGCTGCAGGCGACGATCAACGGACACTTCGATCTGGCCATGGAGCTGGTGAAGCGCGGTGCCGATGTGAAATTGGCCAGCATTCATGGGCTCACGCCGCTGTACGCCGCGATCAATACCTTCTGGCATCCGCGGTCGCGCTATCCGCAGCCGCAGGCGGTGCAGTTGCAGAAGACGACGCACTACGAGCTGATGAGCGCGCTCATCAAGTCGGGTGCGGATGTGAACGTGCGCATGAAGAAGAACATCTGGTTCTTCGGCTACAGCAACTGCGGCAATGCGAACTGCGGCCTCGAGCTGCTCGATGGCACCACGCCGTTCTGGCGTGCGACGTACGCGGTGGATCTCGAAGCGATGAAGTTGCTCAAGGCGGCCGGCGCCGTCGATACAACGCCGTCGTTCCGTCCGCCGCAGCTTGGCCGTCGCCGTGCGCCCACGCAGGGTGAAGGGGCCGGCTTCAAGCCCGACGCGTGGCTCGACTCCGCGTCGAAGGCCGTACCGGCGGGTATCGGCACGTATCCCATTCATGCGGCCGCCGGTGTGGGCTACGGCAATGGCTTCGCGGGCAACGCGCACCGTCATGCGCCAGACGGCTGGATGCCCGTCATGAAGTATCTCGTCGAAGAGCTGCACCACGACGTGAACAAGCGTGACCTCAACGGCTACACGCCGTTGCATCATGCGGCGTCACGCGGCGACAACGAGATGATTCTGTACCTCGTGAGCAAGGGGGCTGACCCCAAGGCTGTGGGACGCGACTTCCGCACGACGGTAGACCTCGCCAACGGCCCGGTGCAGCGTTTGCGCCCCTTCCCGGAAACGATCCTGCTCCTCGAGAAGCTCGGGGCCAAGAACAACAACCGCTGCGTCGGCTGCTGATTCTCCGGGTTGCATGAGCAAAAGCAAATGGGGGCGATGCCATCGGCATCGCCCCCATTTTGCATAAATCCAGCGCGTTACTTCTTTTCGCCGGCGATCAGCAGTTGCACATGTTCCTGCGCCTGCTGCAGTCCGCCTTCACCGTTGCCCCAATCGATTCGCCCGTCGGCGTTCGTATCGGCGCCGGCGGCGAGCTGGTTGCACAACGACGCCAGCTGCGAAATGAGCGACGATGCTTCCTTCGCGTCGGTGGCGCTCTGGATCTGCTTGATGAGTGCAATGGCGGCATCGACGCGCGTCAGCGTACCGCGCGCAGCAGCGGCAATGTGCGTCGCGTGAATCTTCACGCCCCCTGACGCGCCGGTTTCCTTGGCCGCGAGCTCGATGTGCTGCGCCACACCACCGGCGGCCTTCTTGAGTCCGTAGCCCTTGCCCGGTCCCTCCTTCATGAGCGACGGGTCGAGCGCGTTGAGCACATGACCGGCGTGCATCTGCATCGCCGCGAGGTTCGTCGGCGTGCGCGTCGCGAGCGTGGCGTGTTGACTGGCCACCGCCGCCTCGGCGAACGCCATGGGAAGCAGCCCCATCTTTTCGGGCGTGTCCACGTACGACGTGGTGACGTGGCCGATGTGTGTGCCCACCAGGCCGGGCGGGAGTTGCGCGGCCGGCACGAAGCCGGGCGCTGCCGCCACCGCGACGCGTCCCGGAATGGGGACACCGGTGATCTTGGCGACGACACTGTCGAATTGCGTGCGCAATTCGAGGTTGGTGCTCACGACGAAGCGGCGGCGCTGATACTCGTCTTCGGTAAGGCCGCGGGCGGTCAGCACCTGCGCGACCGCTTCACGCTTCTTCTGCGCCAGTTCGAGCTGGGCGTCCTTGGTCTTGTTCTTCGACTGCGCCGCGCGGGCGTCTGCGGAGTCGTGTACCAGACTGATGGCGATGTGTGTTTCCGCCAGCAGCTTGACGTCGGCTGGCGAGAGTGTGGACACCGGAGGTTTGGCGCCGGCCGTGCTGCTGCCGGTACTTCCAGTGGACGATTGGGCGTGTGCCGCGACGGGGAGGGAGACCGTTAGAAGCGCGGCGACAACGTACGGCGGGAGGGAGTGCGTACGGTTCATACAGAATGCTCGTGCAAAGCCAGCTCCGGCGCAAATGTTCGGCAGGTATGAGCTTTACGCTCAGTGTCCCTGTCCCGTTGCTCTGGCGAACTGGCGCGCGGCGCCGCATCGTCTGTGATCCCACCGTGCTCCGTTCTTCCCCACCTTTCCGGGAGCCCCGCATGTCCCCGATGTGCCCGTCTTTCCTCCGCCGCGCGCTCTGTGCCGCCGGTCTGCTCACTATCGCCGGCGCGTCCGTGCACGCGCAGCAGACGGCGCAGCGTCCGGCACGCGATCCCCGCAGCATGGGCGGCGGCAACTGCGCCGACAACGCCTACAACTGCAAGGATGCCCCCAATCCTCTTCCCGCCCCCAATACGGTGTGGATGGAAGAGATGACGTGGATGGACATCCGCGATGCCCTCAAGGCGGGCAAGACGACGGTCATCATTCCCACCGGCGGCATGGAACCCAACGGCCCCTGGCTCGCCTCGGGCAAGCACAACTTCGTACTGCACGCCAACTGCGACGCGATTGCGCGCAAAATGGGGAACGCGCTCTGCGCCCCCATCGTGAAGTTCGTCCCCGAAGGCAGCTACGATCCGCCAAGCGGGCATATGCTGTCGCCCGGCACCATCAGCATGCGCGAAGAAACGTTTCGCGCGCTCCTTACCGACATCACCGCCAGCCTCAAGGCGCACGGATTCCAGACCATCATCTACATCGGTGACAGCGGTGGCAATCAGAACGGCCAGCGCGCCGTCGCCGACTCGTTGACCGCACTCTGGAAGGGGGCGCCGATCGTGGCGCACGTGCAGGAGTACTACGACTACGCCAGTGTGGCGAAGCACATGGAAGAAAAGGGTGTCCATCAGAGCAAGTCCGACGGATTGCACGATGATCCGGAAATCTCGCTCAACATGTTCATCGACGACCCCAAGAGCATCCGGTACGACGAACGCGTGAAGGCTGGTCTCGCCACCATCAACGGCGTCTCGCTCGCCAACCGCAAGCAGATGACCGAATGGGCCAAGGAAGTGGTCGCGTTCCGTACGCAGGTCACCATCGAGGCGATCAACAAGGCCATCGCCAACAAGGGCACGCTCCCCGCACCGCCACGTCGCGCCGGCAACTGACGCGTCGACGGAAAAGCAGGGCGTGACTATCCTTCGGGATGGTCACGCCCTCTTTACGTTCCGCGCTCCGGGCCAGCGTCTGTGCGCTGTTGCTCCTCACCACGCGTCTCGACGCGCAGCCGGTGCTCCGCGCACAGTGGCTGACGTCTCCGCTGCAGCTCGACGGCCGACTCGATGAACCGGTGTGGCGCACCGCGCCGGTCGCTACGAACTTCGTGCAGCGCATCCCGCGCAACGGGGATGCCGCCACGCAGCGCAGCGAAGTCCGTATTGCCTACGATGCCAACGCCGTCTACGTCGGCGTGCGCAACTTCGACAGTGCCCCCGACAGCATCGCGCAGCAGCTCGGCCGCCGCGATGCCGACGACTTGTACTCCGACTGGTTCTATGTCGGCTTCGACAGCTACGGCGACAAACGAACGGCGTTCGTGTTCGGGGTCAATCCGCGCGGGGTGCTGACCGATTTCTACATCACCAACGACGACATCGACAATGCTGATGTCAGTTGGGACGCCGTCTGGAACGTCGTGGCACGAATCGACAGCACGGGATGGACGGCCGAATTTCGCATTCCCCTGTCGCAGTTGCGCTACGACGTAGCCGGTGCGGTCGGTGCCGTTCGTCCATGGGGGCTCAACTTTTCGCGCACCATTGCCCGCGGCGGCGAGGAGTCGTACTGGGCGCCCACGCCGGCCAACGCGCCCGGTTCCGTCTCGCGCTTCGGTGCCCTTGTGGGGCTCGATTCGTTGCGCGCGCCTTCGCGCACCGAGTTCGTGCCGTACGTGCGTACTCAAGTAGAAACGCAGCCGGCCGCAGAGCGCAATCGCTTCGTGCCCGGCGCGAAGCTCGCCGGCGCCGTAGGTGGTGACGCGCGCTTCAAGCTGCCACAGTCACTCACGCTCACGGCCTCGATCAATCCCGACTTCGGACAGGTGGAAGCCGATCCAGCCGTCGTGAATCTCAGCGCCTTCGAAGTGTTCTTCGAAGAACGTCGCCCCTTCTTTCTCGAGAACGCCGACGCGTTTGCGTTTGGCGCGACGCGCACCTTCAATAGCAGCGACCCGCCGCGCTTTTTCTACAGTCGTCGCATCGGTCGCGCACCCCAGCGCAATCCCTCGGGAGACGATCTCGAGGCGGTCGGCATCAGCGCGCAAACGCCCATCGCCGGCGCGCTCAAGCTCTCCGGTACCACCCCGTCGGGATGGCAGATCGGTGTACTCAACGCCAGTACGCCACTCGAACACGCCGACGTGTTGCGCAGCAACGGACAGGTCACGCGCGAGCCGGTCGAGCCGTTTACGAACTACCATGTCTCCCGCGTACGAAAGCTGCTGAACGGGGGCAACACCGGCGTTGGCGTGTTCGTGGCCGACACGCGCCGCTTCACGGACGACACCTTGCTGACGATGCGCATCCCGTCGTCGGCCACCGTTGGCGGCGTCGATTGGGAGCACGCCTGGCAGAATCGCACGTACACGGTGAGTGGTCTCTACAGCCGGAGCGACGTGCGGGGGCGCACCGACGTCATGCAACGCCTGCAGCGTGCGAACTACCGCAGTTATCAGCGTCCCGACGCCACCCATCTTGATTTCGACCCGGCACGCACCGCCCTCGACGGACACTACGGCGCCCTCTCGCTCGCCAAGACCGCCGGCGAACGCCTCCTCGGCAGCATCACGTACGAAGAGACCAGCCCCGGTTTCGAAGTGAATGATCTGGGCTTCCAGGTCCGCTCCGATTTTCGCAGCCTCTCGACCGCCTTGCAGTATCGCAATCCGTTCATCGATCGCTGGTCGCGCGAATGGTCGGCCACGCTCTACTCCACGCACAGCACCAACTTCGATGGTGATCTGCTGGAACAGCGGTATGCGCTGTTCGCCGAGGCAACGCTACTCAACTTCTGGGATCTGTCGGCGAGTAGCTCGTTCGCGCCGTCCACCCTCAACGACCGGCTGCTTCGCGGAGGTCCGCTGGCCCAACGCCCGCGCTCCCTGAACCAGAGCCTGGGGATCAGCACCGACGGCCGCAAAACATTCATTTTTGGACTCGATCTCTCGCGCTCGAGTGATATCGCGGGGGCACGGTCACTCGGACTCGAAGGCTCGATAGACTGGCGCCCGCTCCCGCAGCTGCGCCTTCGCGTCGGCCCCGAGTACTCGGCCGACCGCGCCGTCGATCAGTACATCCAGACGGAACCCGACGCGCAGGCTGCGGGCACGTTCGGCGCGCGCTACGTCTTCGCCAACGTGCGCCAGCGCGAAGTGCGGCTCAACACGCGCCTCGACTGGACGTTCTCGCCGTGGCTGTCGCTGCAGCTCTTCTTGCAGCCGTTCGCCTCGACCGGTGAATTCTCGCGCTTCAAGGAATTCACGACGCCTCGTGCATTTGCCTTCGCCGAGTACGGTGTTGATCGTGGTACCATAACGCGCGCGGCCGATGGTGACCTCACGGTCGATCCCGACGGCGCCGGCGCGTCGGCGCCGTTCGTGGTCCCCGTTCAGGACTTCACGGTACGCGCGCTGCGAGGCAACGCGGTGTTGCGCTGGGAGTATCGCCCCGGCTCATCGCTCTTCTTCGTGTGGTCGCAGCAGCGTGAAGCCGAGCTCTACCAGGCCAACTTCGATGTGGCACGCCAACTCGGCCGCGCCTACGCCGATCCGGGGCGCCACGTGTTCCTCATCAAGTATTCGCGCTGGATCGGGCGCTGAACTGCTTTCACAGAGACATCCGAGGAACAGAGCTCACAGAGCTCGTGTGGCCATACAAGCTACTCGTGTAAGCCTCTGTGCCCTCTGTTCCTCGGATGTCTCTGTGAGAGCAGTTCAAATCAAGCCAGCCATCAAGCACAGCAGCGTCCGAAGCGAAACCGCACTACGTTCCACACATGCCGCACAAAATCCTCATCGCCTGTACGCTGCTCTCTGTCGCCTGCTCGAAGCCGAGTCCCGAGGTGGCTGCCGCAGATAGCACGACGGCCCCCGCAATTTCTGCCATTCCCACGTTGCCCAAGTTCGCCCGGGAAGCGCCAGACAGCGGGCCGCCCTATCGCGTCGAGCGCCTACAGAGCGGGGCAAAGCTCGTCATGGACCCTGCGCCAGGCGATCAGATCAATGCGCTGCAGCCACCGGCCATACAAACGGCGAACGGCCAACGCCTGCTGTTCACAGGGTCGGCCGTTACCGCAGACAGTTCGTACTTCGTAGGAGACGTCACGCTCACGATAGCCGAGTCAGCGTTGCCTCTCGAAGGCACGCTCACCACCAGCTACTGCCGCAAAGGCGAGAATCTGTGCCGTAGTGCGAAGCGGCTGGTGGTCGTGCCGTAAGCAGCGCGCTGCTCAGCGCACCGTAGCGCGTTCGATCTTGGTGCTCGTAGCCGTGCGTTCGGCCAGATACACCACGCCGCCGGGGCCAAAGCCCAGAATGGTGCGACCGGCCGGGACGAGCACGCGCTCCGTCACTTCGCCCTTGCCGTTGATGACGTCGTACACCGAGCCCGCGGGCTGCGGCTTGGTGGGAATGGTGAGCACCCAGAGATTGCCGTCGGCATCGGCACGCGTGCTGTTGGCAAAGAACGGCGGCTGATAGTCGGGAATTTCGCTCGCCGACACCACATTGATCTTGGGCGCCGACACCTGCGGCGCGCGCGTCGGCGCACCGCCGCCGCCGCCCGGGCCGCCGTCCATACGCACCATGACCTGCGTGCGCGGCGCGCCGCCACCGGCCCCGCCACCCATCATGGCACCGAACGCCGACGCCATCGCCTGTCCCTGATTGGGATTGCCCGCCGCCTGCGCATCGAGAATGGTCTTCACCGAGTCGACCAGCTTGGACTTGTCCTCGTCGGTCATGCGCTTCCAATCGAACGCCATCTTGGGAGACGCGCGACGCGTGCCGTTCGCTTCTACCCAGTCCACGTGATAATCGCGCCCGCGCAGCAGCGCGACATCGCCGTTGGGGAGCACGGTCCACTCGTCGATCATCGGCAACGGATTGACTTCGATGGAGATGTTCATCTTTCCATCGTCGGTGCGGCTGAAGTTCGTATTGGTCTTGGGGATCTTCACGAAGCCCAACGTATCCACCACTCGCGTCTGCAAATTGACGCGCGTAATGGCCATGGTGTCGGGCATGCTGGGCATCTGCGGCACGCCATTGTTGATCTGCATGCGCATGGCTGGCATGCCGCGGTACACCAAGTGGCCGTTGCTGTAGAAGGCGCCAGCGCCCATGCCGCCGGCCGCCAGCATCATCGCGTCCTGTGCGCGCGGCACCGACATGACACGCTGCACCTCGCCGTTGCCATCAATGACGAGCATGGAGAGCGACTGCGCGTCGACGAACAGCGTGGAGTCGCCACGAAACGCAATGAGGCTCGCCAACCCGCCGCCGTACGAATTCGGGTTACCAGGCGTGGTGTCGGCGACGACCTTGATGACCTTGAACATCGAGTCGAGCAGCACCACGCGACGGTTGGCAGCATCGTTCACCAGCAACTTGCCGCCAGGGAGCGCACGGACGTTGTTGACCATCCCCATGGAATCTTTCGACACCGCCTTCACGCTGCCAAGGGGACGAATGGCCGGACGCGAAGACGAAACAGGGGCCTGAGCGGCAAGCGTGCTCGCTGAAAGCGTGAGCGCGCCGAGAAGTAGTCGTGTATGCATGACGAAAGATGGTGTCGGGGAAGTGGTCGTGAACTGTTGTTTCATTACTGTCGCATGATGATGGTCTGCGAACCGCCACCCATTCCGCCGGCCATCATCATGCCAGGGTTGAGCATCATGCCGCCGCCACCGCCGGCGGTGCCGGAACGGATCGTCTTGAGGTAGCGATCATCGAGTGCCAACGCGATGAAGGGCGGCAGCTTCCGGAACTGTTGGGCCGTCAGAATCTTCTTCACTTGCGGAGCATAGCCACGCAGCATGTCGATGCTCGCTTCGCGCGCGCGGACGTACTGCAGGTAAATACGATCCTTGTCGTAGCCATCGGGGAGCGCGGCGAACTGCGTGGCAATGGGCGACCAGATGGAGTCGAGGCGCACCAGATACCGGCGGTTCATCGTCGCGAGCGCATCCGCCTGGTCGGAGCTCAGCTTGAGCGTGTCCTGGTCGCGCAGAATCGTCCCGAGCGGGTTGGGGACACCGCCGTTGCCGAACTGCGCCTTGATGAGCTGCGCGGAGGGCTTGGTGCCTTCCGTGCGACGACCACGACCGAGCGCCTGTGTGAGCACCTGACGCTCGCGGGTGGGGCCGATGTCGTAGCGCAGCTGCGCCGTCACCGTCACCGGCGCGCGGAACTGCTGGAACTGCGGGTTGGTCGCGGCAAAACGCTGGTTCACTTCGTACTTGTAGCGCTTCGACACCGGATCGAAGCCGCGCACGTACAGCAACGACTGATCGAGGAACGGCTGCTGTCCCCAGCCGCGCAGATTCTTTTCGCCGTGCAGCAGCAGGTCGGCCGCGCCAATGGGGTTGCTCACATTGAGCGACAAGTTCATGCGCTGCGGCAACCGCAGCTTGAGCGGGTTGAAGCCGATGCTCAGGTTGGCCGTGGTCACCCACGGACCCTGGCAGCTGTTGCGCGCCGCGAGAGTGCCAAGCTGACGCGAGAGGCATTCACGCGCGACACGCGAGCCCTGCTGCAGGAGCGACTGCATGCCACTCGCCACCGCGGCGTCGGCAGTATTGGCCGGATTGAAGACGAACGCACGGTCGTTGGCAAAGCCGTCGCCGTTCACGTCGCCGCCAATAGTGGGCGTGAGCGGTGTCCCCGAACGCAGCTGGCCGAACCAGCCGATGCGTACGATATCGAACGCGTTCCAGTTGATGTTGTACGTAAACTGGTGACGCGAATCGAAGCCCGAGCGCGACCAGTCAACCGCGAACGGATCGCCCGCCGTGCTCTGGAAGCCGCGGAACTGCTCACGCACGTTGCCATACGTGTAGCTCCCGCTCCAGTTGAAGTTGGTGTTGAACGCCATGGGCGACAGGCGCACGCTGAACTGGCCACTGCGCGAGCGCAGGTCGCTCAGCTGCTCGGTGACGCGCTGATACTGTGACAGGACACGTCCGTCACCCGCGGCAATGCCACCCGTGAGCGGTACGATACTCGAGGAGTTCACGTACACCGGCCGTCCGCCTTCGTTGTCGAGTACGAAGCGCTGTGCGCCGGCAAAGTTGCGATCGACGAAGCTCGCCTGCTGCGTGTTGAGCGAGTACGTCGCGTCGAACGAGGCATTGAAGATGTTCCACAGCACCGGCCCGCTCCAGCTCAGGTTGGAGCGCACGCTCCGCGCCGGCGCGAAGTTGCTGCTGAACAGCGTCACGTTGGGGACACTGTTGTTGAACAGCGTCCCCGTGCTCCCGTCGGTGCAGCGCGACGGAATGTTGGAGAACGACGTGAACGCGTTCCAATCAGGTGTCGGTACCGCGCCACCCACGCACACCAGCTGCTGAATAGCGCCTGGCAAACCGGTGTTGTCGATCGCCGTACCGATCGTGGTGGCCTGCGGCGTGTTCTGGAATACACCAATGCCACCGCGCACCACGGCCCGCGGTCCGCGGAACGCCCCTTCGAAGGCGCCGATCTGCGGCCCCGTGCCGTACTGCCAGGAGAAGCCAATGCGAGGGCTCACGAACACGCCGTTGGGCACGCGATCGTTGCGCACGCCAAGCCGAGTCTCGAGGTCGGTGTTGCGAGCCGGCGCGTCGAGAAACTGGTTGGCGTCGAGTCGTACGCCGTACTGAATCTGCAGCGTCTGCGAGCGACGGTACGAATCGCCGAGCGACAGCGCACCGATCACCACGCTGGCGTCGCGCTCACGCGGCGATAAGGTGCGCGTGTACGACAGCGGCAGCCCCGCCTGCAAGTCGGCGAGCGAATTGTACGTGTAGGTGCCCAGGCGGTTCACCGTCTGGTCTTGCGCCGACGCGTCGCGACGGATTTCGGTGCCCAGCTTGAGGCGATGCTTGTTGTTGCCGCTGAACCACGACAGCGTGTTGTTCGCCATCAGGCTGCTGCCATTCTGTGTGGTATTCAGAAACTGATTGCCACCAAACGACAGCTGCTGCACACCGCTCGTGCCATCGGTAAAGGTCGAGTTCACGCGCACTCGGCCGCCCGGCAAGTTGAGATACGGCGTGCCCTCGCTGTTCGATGCGCTGAAGCCCGCGCTCGTTTCCGTCAGCATGCCGACACCGAACACCGTGAAGTACCCGCTGTGCCGCCCCTGCAGTCCGCCGTTCCAGCTCGTGCGTTCGGCGCCCGTATTGGGTAGCGCGGTCGTGAGCGGTGTGAAGGCCGGGTTCTGCTTGTTCCACCCCGCGTTCACGGTGAGGTTGTACGCCGAGCCGCTGCTGCTCGTTGGAGGAGCGAAGTCGATGGCACCCAGCAATGAGCCTTGGTCGGCGAGACGGCTGCCGGGAATGCCCCCCGTGTTGATGGGCACACGGCTGTTGCCGAGAATGCCAAGCAAGCGCGACACGGAGTCGGCACTCACGCCGCTGGCCTGCAGACCGGACGGCGACGTGTTGAGCAGCGACTGCAAGTCACTGCTGCGCCGTCCGAGCTGATACGACACGTTGTAGAACGCTTTGTCGAAGACGAGCGGGCCTGATACCGTACCGCCCAGCGAGCCGTTCGTGTATTCCTGACCCGTGGCACGCGCGGCAGCGTCGGTCCACTGCAACTGCGGCGCGTCGCCCACGAAGCTCAGCCCACGATTGCTGAAGTTGGTGCCTGAGCGTGTGCGCAGTTGAAACTGTCCGCCGCTGAAGCCGCCGCGCGATACATCGTACGGTGACGTGATGAGTGAGCTGAGCACACCCGCGTCGCGCGGCAGGCCGGCGCCGCCGAACATCATGCCGTTGAGCGTGGTGTTGTTCTGATCGGCGCCGAGGCCAAGCACGGAGAAGCCGTTGGCGCCACCGTCCTGGCCGGGTACCAGCTGCACGCCGGGGAGTGTGGCCGCCATCGCGGCGAGGTCGCCCATCTGGTCGGGCGGGAGCGCGGCGAGGTTGCTGATGGTGCGCTCGGTCCCGCCAATGTCTTGCGACACTTCCCCACGTGATACGCGCTGACGCTCCGCCGTGACACGCATGGCGTCGAGTACGGTGCCGACCTTGCTGAGCTTGGCGTCGGCGAGCAGCACGTCTTCGTCGGCGGCGCGCTTCACTTCGAACCGGCGCTGGGCAAACCCGACGGCATTGATGGTGACCATGTAGTCGCCATCGCCGTTGGGAAAGGTGACCGTGAAGCGACCGGCGCGATCGGTGCGGGCCGTGCGGTTCACGTTGCCGGAGATCGACGTGACGAGCACGGCCACATTTTCGAGTGGTTCATTGTCCTGGCCGGTAATCCGGCCGCGGATCACGTCGAGCTGCTGGGCAAATGCCGGCGGTGCGAAGAGCACCAGCAGGCTGACCAGCAGGGCCAAAAGAGGGATGCGACGGAGCACGTCGGTATTGGTGTCAAGGGAGCGAGCGGTGACCTCTCGTGAACTACGGAGAAGCCCGTACGTGCGTTTCGACACCAACCATGCCGCAAACCGTTTCCAGCGGGTTGCGACGAATTCGCGCGTCGTCAGAACTCGCCGATGAACCCGACTTCAGGCTCGAGCTCGTACCCGAACTTCTCCCGTACCGCCTGCTGCGCGTGTGCAATGAGCGCGCGGACATCGGCCGCAGTGGCGTGGCCCAGGTTGACGAGAATGTTGGCGTGAATGTGCGAGATCTGTGCGTCACCCACGCGGAATCCCTTGAGGCCGCACTGGTCGATGAGACGGCCGGCGCCGACGCCTTCGATCTTCTTGAAGATCGAGCCGGCGCTCGGGTGTACCTGCAGCCACGGGTGCCGCGAGCCGCGCCACGACAGATTCTCCTGCAGAATCTGATGGAGCCGAGCCGGGTCGGCGCGTTCGAGCTGAAAGCGGGCGCTGAGCACGACATCACGGCGATGATGAAAGACCGTGTCGTCGTAGCCGAACTGGATGTAGTCGGCGTTGACCGTGCGGCGTTCGCCTTCTTCGGTGAGGATGTCGCAGTCGGCGAACACTTCGCTGATGAACATCGTGCGTTCGCGCTCGGGGGCCGGCGACAGAAAGTGCAGGTTCTGCCAGAGCGCGCCGCCGACGGTGCTCGGGATGCCGATGTAATGCTCGAGCCCCGACCAGCCGGCACGCACGGTGTCGAGCACGAGGTCCTGGATGACCGCACCGCTTTCACTCCACAGCACGCCATCGTCGCTCAGCGTGTGGGCGGTGGCCCGGTTGCGAATGACCAGTCCGCGCACGCCACGGTCACCGACGACGATGTTGGCACCCAAGCCGAGGACGAACCACGGCATGTTGGCCGCACGGGCCGCCGTGATGGCAGCGGCGAGGTCGTCGGCCGATGTCGCTTCGTACAGCCAGTCGGCGGGGCCACCGATCTTGAAGGTGGTATACGGCGCGAGGGGTGCGTTGGCCGTGAGGCGTGCCGACGACAGCGAGGAGAGCGACGATGGAGCCATTAGGGAATGACGGGAAGTGTCAGGTCGTTGGGCGCTACCGTAAGGCCCGCGGCGCGGGCGCAGGTACGGACCCTGTCATCGAGGGAGATGAGCTCAACGGCGCCAAACTGCGTAACGGCCTCGAGCGCTGACGCCACGTGGAGCGCGTCGAGCGTGCGAATGGGCAACCCGGGGAACGAGCCGGAGGCACGATCGAGCACCGTGTCGTCCAGTGCAAGAATACACCAGCTGCTGGAGAGCTGCGTGAGGTAGTGCTGGACGGCGAACGATTCCACTGGCGTGAGCCGTTCGAGCTGCGTGGCTCGGTGAATGGCCCGATGGCATTCCACGAGCGTCAGCGCTGACGTGATCACCAGCGAGGCATCGTTCACCATGTCGCGAATCTCGTCGGCGTGCTGCGGCTCATTGAAGAGCCACGCCAGCAGTGCGCTCGATTCGAGGTAGACCGTTCGCGGCAGAATCACCGTCGGTGGCTCATCGCTCATCCCGATCTTCTGCCAGCAACTCCGCCGCCGTTCCGGCGGGGAGCCGTACGGGACTCGCCTCGTATTTCCACTTGGGCCGCTCCGCCAACTTCATCACGCCCTTGGCTGCCAAATCGGCCAACTTCTGGTCGATAGGGGACAGGGGCGAGGTCGTCAGTCCCGGCTGCCGCAGCTCCGCAATGACCCGGCCGCGGTCGGTCACCAGCACGGTTTCCCCGTTCTGGACGTCGCGGAGCACGCGACTCAGGTGAGCCTTGAGCTCACGGACGCCAACGGTACGCATTCGTGAAATGTAGTCACATGTGACTACAACGGCCACGATGTGGGCACAGCTGACTCATGCGTACATTGGCCGGGGCCGCGCGTTCGAAGTATGCTACTGCCGTACTTTCAGCCTCTGTTCATGACGTCACTGCCGGACCAATTGCAGCACGCCCTGGGCTCCGCCTACCGCCTCGAGCGTGAGCTCGGCGGGGGCGGCATGAGCCATGTGTTCGTGGCCGAAGAGGTGGCGCTGGGGCGGCGTGTGGTGGTGAAGGTGCTGCCGCCAGAGCTGGCCGCGGGGGTGAGCGCCGAGCGGTTCCGGCGCGAGATCCAGCTGGCGGCGCAGCTGCAGCACCCCGGCATCGTGCCGTTGCTCACCGCCGGCGCCGACGGCGATCTGCTGTGGTACGTCATGCCGTACGTGGAAGGCGAGTCGCTGCGTACGCGCCTGGCGCGTGGGCCGCTCCCGGTGGACGAAGCGGTGCGGCTTTGGCGCGACTTGCTCGAAGCGCTCGAGTACGCGCACGGTCGCGGCATCGTGCACCGCGACATCAAGCCCGAGAACATCATGCTCACCGGGCGGCGCGCAGTCACGCTGGACTTCGGTGTGGCAAAAGCCGTGAGCGCGAGCACGAGCGGCGGCACTGGCAGCGCCACCGGCGTGGGCTTCGTGGTGGGCACGCCGGCGTACATGGCCCCGGAGCAGGCCGCCGGCGATGGCAACGTGGATGGTCGCGCCGATCTCTATGCGGCGGGGCTTGTGTTGTACGAGATGCTTGCCGGGCGCGGACCGTTTGACGCGCGCACGCCGGCCGAGTGGATGGCGGCGCACATTGCGACGGTGCCGACGGCAATTCAGACGTGGCGCGTGGACGTGGATCCGCGCCTCTCGGCGTTGCTGATGCAGTGTCTCGCGAAATCGCCAGTCGAGCGGCCCAGCGGCGCGGCCGCGGCCCTCTCTGTGCTCGACGCGACGGCAATGAGTTCCCTGGCCAGTGGAAGAGCGGAGGCCTCAGAAGACAATCGACGTGGCTCCCGCGTACACGCCGCGCGGAATCGAACGCGAGCGGTGGTTGCGTCTTGTGTAATCCTGTTGATGGTCGGCGTGCTGGCCCTGTGGTCTGGAGTGCGCTCGACAAATGAGGAGCGCGCTGGTCAAACCGAGTCCTATGCTGATTCGCTGCGGCTACAGGTGGCGTTGTTGCCAATCGTCGCCGATGCACAAGACAGCATTCTGGGACAATCGTTGTTGAGGACGCAGCTGAATATCCTGCGCGACGAGCCCCGGTTGCTCACGCAAACACCGTCGCGTGTCCGTGCACTCGCTGAAGACGTGGGGATGCTCGCGACCGATGCGGACTCGCTGCGCCAACTGTACCGCGAACTCGGCGTTCACACATACCTGCAGCATACGCTAGTCCGTTCGGGCGAAGGCGTTCTGCTGGTAGCCGAGGGGTATGCCTCTCGGAACGACAGTCTGCTCTTCCGGTTCGAAAAGCCGATGGCATCGGCGACCGAACTATCATCCGCTACCAATAGCGTTTCCCGGCAGGTGGTTGCGTCTTTGAAGGAGCGCGTGGGCATGATTTCGCGGCCCCCGGTTACCGGTCGTTTGCTCGGAACCACGCCTGAGGCCGCCGAGCTGTACTT
>JAIXTI010000128.1 GCA_027484025.1 bacterium | reverse complement strand
GCCCCGGCCCCGGCGCCTGCCGAGACGCCGGCAGCAGCGCCTGCAACCGCGCCGGCCGCCGCACCGGCCTCAGTGGTCGCGCCCAGTGCCTCCGTGGCTGCCAGCGCCGCTCCCGCGGCCCCGGCGGGTTCGCTCGAAGACCGTCTCCGCACCAAGTCGTCGCCACTCGTGCGAAAGATTGCCGCCGAGCACGGCGTCGAGATCGCCGCCCTCTCCGGCAGCGGCATCGCCGGACGCGTGACGCGCAAGGATCTCGAAGCGTTCCTCGCGGCGCGTCCTGCCGCCGGCGCTGCGCCGCAGCCCGCCGCTGGGGCGTCCATGTACGCGCCGTCGGGCACCGAGCACCACGGCCCGATGCCCACGCCGTGGGCCGGAGACGTGGTCGAACCCATGAGCAAGATCCGACGCATCACGTCGGATCACATGAGCATGGCGCGCAAGGTCGCCGCGCACGTCACCTCGTTCTTCGAAATCGACCTCACGCGCGTCGCCCGCATCCGACAGGCCATGCGTCGCGATTTCGAAGCGCAGAGTGGCCAGAAGCTCACCTACCTGCCGTTCATCCTGCAGGCGGTCACGCAACAGCTCAAGCGTCACCCGGTGCTCAATGCAGCGGTGGCTGGTACCGACGTCATCTACCGCAAGCAAATCAACCTCGGCATCGCCGTCGCGCTCGAACCCACCGGACTCATTGTCCCGGTGCTCAAGCGGGCCGATGAACTGTCGCTCACCGGGCTGACGCGCGGTGTGAACGATTTGGCGGCGCGCGCGCGAGGCAAGAAGCTCAGCCCGACCGACGTGCAGGAGGCCACCTTTACCATCACCAACCCCGGGGTTTTCGGTTCGCTCTTCGGCACCCCCATCATTCCGGTGGGTACCACCGCGATCCTCGGACTCGGCGCTATCGAAAAGCGTCCCAAGGTCATCACGGGGCCGGACGGAGAAGACACCATCGCCATCCGGACCTGCGCGTACTTCTCGCTCTCCTTCGATCACAAGGTGGTCGATGGGGCCGACGCGGATCGCTTCATGGCCGATCTCAAGAAGGCGCTCGAGTCCATCCCCGAAACGGGATTCTGAGCCCCCTCGCATGTCCCGCGCGCTGACCATCGTCGAACGCGTCGTGCCCGACGCGGAGCGCGCGGAGTATCTCGCGGCACTGCCGCTGCGCAAACAACGCGCGGCGTCGGTGCCCGCGCATTTCTGGGTCTTTGAACACGCGAGCGATCGTGGCCGGTTCATCGAGTTCACCGAGGCCGGTGGCGAGGAAGCACTCGCCGCCGTTCACGGAACCGATGTTGCAGCCCATTGCTGGCGCGAAGTACAAGGAGGTTGATATGCCCACGCGACGCATCGAGATCGATGGACGCCAGTGGCAGGTGTACCCGTCCGGTTTTCTCACGCAGTACACCGGTGATGAATTCGGATTGATTTTCGTGGCGGGGAAGGGCGAGGAACGCGAGGTGCGCGTCACGCGCTACTCACCCGTTGGAGTGCGAGCACGGGAGCAGTCGTTGGCCGAGTTTGACGATGCGCAGTTGGTCGAGCTCTTCCGATCGACACAGCCCAGCGCGCGCTCGCCAGAGGCGGGGTACCGCTCGTGACGGAGACGACCACGGCGCCAGCGCCGGCGTTCGTGGATCTGCAGGTGCACTCCACCGCCTCCGACGGCGCCCTGACGCCGACGGCCGTCGTGCAGGCCGCCGCCGACGCGCAGCTGTATGCCATCGCACTCACCGATCACGACACCGTCGACGGGCTCGATGAAGCCACCGACGCCGGTGAACGGTTGGGGGTGCGCATCGTGCCCGGTGTCGAACTCAGTACGCACTTCGACGACGACGAACTGCACTTGCTGGGGCTCCATCTGCAGAGCCGCGATGCCATGCGTGAGGCGCTTGCGGATCTTCGTCAGCAGCGCATTGCGCGCGCCGAAAAGATCGTCGCGACGCTGAACGCGCACAGCATCCCCATCACGCTGGACGCGGTGCTGAAGGAGGCCGGAGGCGGTGCCGTCGGACGTCCACACATCGCGCGCGTCATGCTCGCCGGTGGGTATGTCCGCGAGTTCCGCGAAGCGTTCGACAAGTGGATCGGTTGGGGACGTCCCGCCTACATGGCCAAGGACAAGTGGGATGTCGCCGACGCCATCGCCCTGGTGCACAAAGCCGGCGGCATTGCCGTCTGGGCGCATCCCGGCGAGTCGGCGACCCCGACGCGCATTCAACGGCTCGCTGATGCGGGGCTCGACGCGGTAGAAGTCTTGCACCCGAGTCATCCGCCGTATCTCGTGCAGCGGCTGTTCGATCACACCGAGAAGGCCGGCCTGTTGCCCAGTGGCGGCTCCGACTGGCACGGCACGCAGGAAGGCCCACGCAAACTCGGTGGGCAACTCGTTCCCAAGGTTTGGCTCGACTGGCAGGACGCCAAGGTCTCGGCGCGCGCAGCCGCCCTGGCGTAGGACATGCTCCGCAAGACCGCTCTCGTGACCGGCGGTGCCCGACGCGTCGGCGCCGCGATTGTTCGCAGCTTCGCCGTTCGCGGGTACAACGTCGTGCTCCATCACGGGAATTCTCCTGACGAGGCGAACGCACTCGCGGCGGAGCTCGAGGCTGAACATCAGGTGCGCGTGGTCGTCGTGCAGGAAGACCTCGTCGATTCATCGGCGCCGGCGCGCGTGGTGCAGGCGGCCATCGCCGCGTTCGATGCGCTGGATGTCGTCGTCAGCTCGGCGTCGGTGATGGAGTGGCGCGATTTCGAGTCGGTCACTCCGGATGATTGGGCTCGCACGGAAGCGATCAATCTTCGGGCGCCGTTCTTTCTCATGCAGGCTGCCGCGCGCGCCATGAATGAGGGCGGGGTGATCATCCAGATCGCCGATCACCTCGCCAACGAAACAGGATTCCCGCGACTCATTCCGCATCAGGTCACCAAGTCCGCGTTGCACCAGCTGGTGCGTACCGTGGCCGATCGGCTGGCGCCACGAATTCGCGTGAATGCCGTGTCCCCGGGTCTCGTGCTCGCCCCTAGTGATCTTGGTGATGCGGCGGCGGCCGCCTTCATGCGCGACGTTCCGCTGGCACGGAGCGGCTCACCCGATGATGTCATCCAGGCCATTCACTATCTCGTGGATGCCACCTACGTGACAGGAACCGTTCTCTCGGTCGATGGTGGACGACATCTCCGCCGCTGAGCGAGAAATCGCCAGTCCCCGTCGCGCGACGCCACTCGACTTCGGTCGCATTGTCGTCATCGGTGGTGGCTGCTACGGCAGTTGGTACACGCAGCAGCTCGATCGCGCGCGCTCACGTGGGGCGCTCGCCGCACGCGAAGTCGTGGTGGTTGACCGCGATGCCAACTGCAAAGTCGCGCAGCAGCTGGCGCAGGGCATGTACGAGGGAACGCCGGTGCGACTGGTCGTGTCCACGTGGGATGACTACGTCGCGGAGTGGTTGTCGGCGGGGCCGGACGCGCTCGCCGCTGACGCGATGGTCCCGTCGCCGCTCATGCCACATCTGTGCCTTGACTGGCTCATGGCCCGCGCCCGCGCCCGCTGGCCCGGTCGTGCCATGGAAGTCGCGCCACTCCCCGCCACCCCACCAACCCCGTGGGAACGTGCCGCCCCCGATGCGCGTCACTACGTCAGCTTTGCGACGTGGACGTGCCCGGTCAATTGCATCGAGCCGGCCAAGTGTCCCGCCACCCGCGGGCCACGCGATTGGAGCATGCCGGTGACCATCCGCGCCATGGCTGACGGGGAACCACGGCTCCACGGGGCGGCTATCTTTCACTGCGAACACCGCACCTACGGCGTTGGCATGATCGACGCGGCGGCCATTGCCGCCGCCGACCAACATGTCGCCGAATGGGGCGGACAGGGCCCCTGTAATATTCTGGTCGGCACCGTATCGCACTGTCACGGCGCGTTGGGCGTGCTGGCCATTTCGTAAATCCAGAACTCCGGTATCACCGCGTCCGCGCTGATACGCCTCGATTCGCTTCTACCCATCGTGGTCATGTCTGCATCGACTCCCGAGAACATCGTCATCATCGGATCCGGCCCCGCGGCATGGACGGCGGCCATTTACGCTGCGCGCGCCAACCTCAACCCGCTCGTGTTCGAAGGGGAGCCGGTCGGAACGGAATTGCCGGGCGGACAGCTGATGCTCACGACGGACATCGAAAACTTCCCGGGCTTTCCCGAGGCCATCAGCGGTCCTGAACTCATGGACCGCGTCAAGGCACAAGCGGTCCATCATGGGACACGAGTCGTGTCGGAGCTCGTCAAGCAAGTCGATCTGTCCCAGCGCCCCTTCACCATCACGCCCAACTACTCGGGTGCGGTTACGGCACATACCGTGGTGATCGCCACCGGCGCCGCCGCCAAGTGGATCGGTCTCGAGAGCGAAATCCGATTGGCGCAACAGGGCGGTGGCGTGTCGGCCTGCGCGGTGTGCGACGGCGCCATGCCCTTCTATCGCAACAAGCGTCTTGCCGTCGTTGGTGGTGGTGATACCGCCATGGAAGAAGCGATGTATCTCACGAAGTTCGCCAGTGAAGTCGTGGTCATCCATCGCCGCGACAGCTTCCGTGCCTCGAAGGTGATGGCCAATCGCGTCCTCACGCATCCCAAGGTGCGCGTGCTCTGGAACTCGCAGGTTACCGAAGTACTCGGCGACGAGTTCATCACGGGACTCCGATTGCAGGACACCGTGAACGGCAGTACCAGCGAGATCGAAGTGGGCGGCTTGTTCGTTGCCATTGGCCACACGCCCAACACCAAGTTCCTCGGCGGGCAGATCGACACCAGCGAACATGGCTACATCAAGGTGGCGCCGTGGCGCACGTCAACGAACATCGAAGGCGTCTACGCGGCCGGCGATGTCATCGATGACTACTATCGCCAGGCGATCACATCGGCCGGGACGGGGTGCATGGCGGCCCTCGAAGCCGAGCGGTGGCTGGCACATCATGGCATTGGCGAAGCGCCCGTGCTCGAAACCGGCGAGAGCTCGATCGCCAAGGCCGAGGTCTAGTCGCGTGGCCGCGTTGCAGGTGCAGCAGCTGACGGTTGGACCGCTTGAGGAAAACTGTTGGCTGCTCACCGACGAGGCGTCGAAGCAGGCGGTCCTCGTCGATCCCGGTGACGAAGCGGACCGCCTTGTGGATGCCGTGCAGCGCTCCGGGTGCACGCTGGCTGCCATCTGGCTCACCCACTGCCACTTCGATCATGTCGGTGGCGTGGCTGGTGTCCTGCGTCAGCTGCCGGTGCCCATTCTGATGCATCCGGCCGACGCGTTCTTCTACGAGCGCGCGGCCGACAATGCCGCACGGTGGGGGCTGACCATCGAAAACCCTCCGGCAGCAACGGGACAGCTGGCCGAAGGCGACACGGTCTCTCTGGGTGAGCACACCTTCACCGTGTGGCATGTGCCTGGCCACGCGCCCGGCCATGTCGCCTTCATCGGCAACGACCTCTGCATTTCCGGCGACGTGCTCTTTGCCGGTTCCATTGGCCGCACCGATTTGCCCCTTTGCGACCCGACGGCCATGCAGCGCTCGCTCATGCGTCTCGCCACATTGCCCGAGACAGCTCGGGTATTGCCCGGGCACGGTGTTCATACCACTATCGGTCGCGAACTTGCGTCCAATCCATTCCTGCGTGGTGCCGCCCGTCCGCTTGGGGCCTAGCGCCCTCCGCTTCATCCTGCCGGCTTCCTCAGCTCCGCTCAGCATGCGCATCAGCACGATCTCCGCTCTTCTCAAGCGATCCGCGAGCACCATGGCCGCGCTGCTGCTCGCTGCCTGCTCGGGCATCACGCAAAGCGAAGCCAGCTTTCAGAAATACGGCGCCGTCAATTTCATCGGAAAGCGGGCGTCGGCCACGCAAGGTCGCGCAGCAGCGACCGTGGTCTTCTTTGAATCGCTGTCGCTGCAGGTACCCAATAGCAGCGCGCAGCAGAGTGACCAGTGCGTCTTCGCGCCGGTCGACACGGTGCAGCAAGTGGCGCGGGGTGATCGTCAAGCGGGAACTACCGTCGGGATCACCATTGGCGGTGCTACCCGGCAGCTTCCCTACTCGAGCACCGATCTCCGCTACGCGACAGCCGCCAACGAACCCATCGTCTACAACGTGGGCGATGTGGCACAGGTGAGTGTGCCCGGTGATGGCAACAACTTTCCTGCCATCGCTGGATCGGTGAAGCTCGCCGAGCCCATCGAGTTGGGGCCGGTCGCGATTCCTGCGGCCGGTGCCGGCCTGACGGTCAACTGGAATGGCACGAACGATCCGACGGCGGCCGTCATTCTGCAGGTCAAGTATGCCAATCCTGCGACCGCATCGTTCGCCAACGAGCAAGTGTATTGCGCGCTCAAGGATGATGGCAACGTGGTCGTCCCCGCCGGACTGCTGACACAGTTCCTCGCGAGCAGCGCGCCAAGGCGATCGTTGACGCTCGTGCGTTGGCGCACCAATCTCGTGGGCACGACGGCAGGCAATCTGCATCTCACGTCGTCCATCGACACGACGTTCGTCTTTCCGTAAGACATCCATCGGGAATGTGACGGGCGCGGCCACCTCGGCGGCGCCCGTTCTCGTTTGACAGGAGCGCTCATGGCACAGTCACAGCCGGCCGAGATTCGCACGCGCACCGAAAAGGATCCTCTGGGAACGCTCGAGGTTCCCGCGGACGCGCTGTATGGTGTGCAAACCGTGCGCGCGGCGCAGAACTTTCCCATCAGTGGGCTACGTCCACTCGAAGCGTTCGTCGTCGCTCAGGTGTGGATCAAAAAGGCGGCCGCACAAACACATCGCGACACGGGTCGCCTCGATGCGACGCGCGCCGATGCCATTGTCGCCGCCGCGGACGAAGTCCTCTCCGGATTGCACCGCGATCAGTTCATCGTCGATCCGTATCAAGCGGGCGCGGGTACCTCGCACAACATGAACGTCAACGAGGTGCTCGCCAATCGCGCCAACGAACTGCTCGGGGGCGCACGCGGGACATACACGCCCGTGCATCCCAATGATCACGTCAACATGGCGCAGAGTACCAATGACACCATTCCCACCAATATCCGGCTCGCCGTCTTGCGTCAGTTGCCGTTGCTCTTGCGCGCGGTTGATGCACTGCACGACGCCCTGCGTGATCGCGCCCAGGCGTTCGATCATGTGGTCAAGGCGGGACGTACACACCTTCAGGATGCGATGCCGATCCGGCTTGGCCAAGAGTTCGCGGCGTACGCGGGTACGCTGATCCGCTGCCGACAGCGGCTCGTGCAGGCCGCTGATTACCTCAATGATCTGGGCATCGGTGGTTCGGCGGTGGGCACCGGCGTCACTGTGCAACCGGAGTTTCCCGCGCGCATGGTGGAACGGCTGCGTGAGATCAGCGGAATCGACACACTGCGGGTGGGCGACGATCGTATTCAACTCATGCAAAGCATGGGTGATGCGGCGGCGTTCAGCGCCTCGTTGCGCGGGCTCGCCATCGACCTGTCCAAAATCGTCAGTGACCTCCGGCTCATGGTATCCGGACCGCGGACGGGGTTCGACGAAATCACGCTGCCTGCGGTCCAGCCCGGATCCAGCATCATGCCTGGCAAGATCAATCCCTCAATTCCGGAGATGGTCAACCAGGTCTGCTTTCAGGTCATCGGCTGCGACACCACCGTCACCATCGCCGCCGAGCACGGCCAGCTCGAACTCAACGTGATGATGCCCGTTATCGCTCACAACGTCCTCCTGTCCATGCAGATCCTGACGAACGCGATCGTCTCGCTGGCCGAACGATGCGTGCGCGGCATCGAAGCCAACGAGGAGATGTGCCGCTACTGGGTGGAACGGTCGGCCGCGATGGCCACGGCGCTCATGCCGCAAATCGGCTATGCGGCGGCCGCCGAGCTCTCCAAGCAGAGTGTTCGTGAGGGCGTGCTCATCCGCGACCTGGTCAAACGGAGCCAGGTCGTACCCGCCGATCAGGTCGACGCCATTCTCGACCTCCGGCGCATGACCGAGATCGGCGTCCCCGAGGGAACCCATGGGGCGACCGCCGGTGGGTGACCCAACCGCCCAAAGCGCTTGTCTCCACCGCGATTGCGACCTAGACTCTCGGGTATGCGGATAACAACGTGGGCCGAATACGGGTTGATTTGCGCCCTCCACCTCGCGCGCCGGGCAGGCGACGGGCCAGTGACTGGTCGCGACGTCGCCGCGCGTGAGCGGCTGCCGGGCGACTACGTCGAGCAGATTCTCCTCCGGATGCGACGTGCCGGCATCGTTAACAGCACTCGCGGTGCGCGGGGCGGGTACTCGCTCGCCCGATCGCCAGACGAAATCACCGTGCGCGACGTGATTCAGGCTTCGGAGCTCACGACCTTTGACCTCCACTGCGTCACTCATCCCGTGGACGCCGGGCGGTGTGCGGAGGCGGAGAACTGCAGTATTCGCCCCGTGTGGTTGTTGCTGCAAAAGCGTATCGATGAAGTCCTCGACAGTGTGAAACTCAGCGATCTGCTCGACGACGAGTCGGTGGTGCGCGATCGGGTCGGATTGCCGGCATATGCGGCACCAGACGTCCCGGGCAGCTTGCCCATACTGCAGCCCTGAGTCTCGTCGTCATGAGCATCTGGACCGATTGGCAGGCGGCGCGTGCGCGGCGGCAGCGGGTTGAGCTGTATCTCAACCAGGTCCTGCGCGATGTCGATACGACAGCGCTGCCGTGGCTGCTGGCGGCGGTCGGTTCTGAGAAGGTCGCCCAACGCGAGATCGCCTTTGCCCGCCGGGCGATTGGACTCATCGTGGCCGAACGAGATGCGCTCGACGACCAGACGGCCGCCGACGTCTCTCACCAGCTGGCCCCCGTCGTATCGGCCGAGGCGCGCCGCGACCCGGAAACGGGTCGGCTGTGGGCCGAGCGGTGGCGCGGGTATACCGCGGCGCTCGCCGCACGAGGAAGCCAGGAAACGCCGGTCATGCGCCTCGCCAACGTCCTGCTCGACGGGGCCGGCGTATCGTCCCCATCTCCTGAGCTGCTGCAGCAGACCACCCGCTACGTGCAGGAAACACGGGCGGCGCTCAACGAGAGTCTCCGCACCGCGTTCGGTGCGGCCTCGCTGCCGGAAGACGTCCGTCCCAGCGCCTTGCGGGGCTGAACGCCTCCGCCCAGCGCGCACCGCCAAACGAAAAACGGGCAACAGCGCGTGTGCGACTGTTGCCCGTTTGACGTTCTTTTCAGGTGCCGAAGGCCGGACTCGAACCGGCACGTCCTTGCGGACACTGCGCCCTGAACGCAGCGCGTCTACCAATTCCACCACTCCGGCAGATCCCGTCCCGCGACCGTTGGTCACAGGAGCGGCAGGGCGAGAAGAATAGACCAATTCCCCCCGGGAAGTCAACGCCGGAAGCCACAAACGTGACCACCGGATGCCTCGTCCTGGTGCCCGAGCGATTACGTTACGGACACGTATGGCCAACAAGGACACCGAAGAACCCACCGAGCTGATCGCGCGAAACAAGCGCGCCCGTCACGACTACGAGATCCTCGATACGTGGGAGGCGGGCATGGTGCTCACCGGCACCGAGGTCAAGGCGCTCCGTGATGGTCGCGCCAACCTTACCGATGCGTATGGGTTCGTGAAGGATGGCGAGGTCTTCCTGCTGAATCTCCACATTGGCGCGTACGCGAACGGCAACCTGTTCAACCACGAGGCCACGCGCACACGCAAGCTGCTGTTGCACAAGCGCGAGATCCGGCGGCTTATCGGTTCGGTCGAACGGCAGGGGCTCACGCTCGTGCCGCTCGATCTGTACTTCAAAAACGGGCGCGTCAAAACGCGTATCGCCCTCGCGCGCGGCAAGGCCCAGCACGACAAGCGCGAGGATCTCAAGAAGCGCGACGCGGAGCGGGAAATCGCGCGGGTGCTGCGCAAGGGATGAGCATCGCGCTCGCGGCTCTCGGGGTCGTGCTGCAAGTCGCTGCAGCCGCGCCGGCGTCTCCCGCCAGCATCACCGTGCGGCTCGGCGAACGCGTTCGGCAGGTCCCCATGGTGGCAGCGAGCGGTGGGGGGATGGCACTCCGCGCGGATGCACTGGCGGAGGCGCTCGGTGGGCAGCTGGTGCGCGATGCCTCCCGCGCCGGCCGTTACCGTCTTGAGGTCGGGCGAATTGGTGTCGACATCGAGAGCGGCAGTTCACTGGCGATCGTGGCCGACGACACCCTTCCCATGACCGCCGAGGTGTTTCGTCGCGCGTCGATGCTCTACGTACCGTTCGCCTTTGCCTCAGACCTGCTCCCCCGGATTGGCTCGGGCGTGATGTTTGACGCCGAAAAGCGTGAACTCCGTCGCTTTGCACCGGTCGCGGCGAGCAAGCGTCCCGTCGATCCCCCCAGGCGTACCGCCCCCTCACCGGCGCGAGCGGAGCCGGATCGGACGGCGACACGCGCGCCCGGCGACGCTCGCACCACCCGCCAGCACGTGGTCGTCGTCGATGCAGGGCACGGTGGTCCGGACAATGGGATGTCCGGACCAATTGGTGCAGGGCCCAAAGTATACGAAAAGCGAATCACGCTGGCGGTTGCCACGCAGTTGCAGCGGGCACTCGAACAGCGCGGTGTTCGCGTGGTCATGACGCGCACGACCGATACGCTGATCGCCCTGTCCGATCGCGGACGGATCGCCAACGAAGCCAAGGGCGATCTGTTCGTCTCCGTACACGTCAACGCGGCCAACCCACGGTGGCAAAACCCGGGCGGGGCCCGCGGCTTCGAAACGTATTTTCTGGCCGAAGCCAAAACCGAAGACGAGCGACGCGTCGCGGCCATGGAAAACGAAGCCATCCGTTTCGAAACCAAAGCCGATGTGAAAAGTGATGACCCGCTCGGGTTCATCATGCGTGACATGGCGCAGAATGAGCACCTTCGTGAGTCGTCGCGACTTGCCGATCTCATTCAGGCCGGCATGCGGACGGTGCACCCAGGACCGAGTCGCGGAGTCAAGCAGGCCGGGTTCCGTGTCTTGGTCACGGCCTTCATGCCGGCGGTGCTCGTGGAAATCGGCTTCGGCACCAATCGCAGCGAAGCCAGCTACATGACGTCGCCAGAGCGTCAGGCGGAGCTGGCGGACAAGCTCGCCGATGCCGTGGTCCGCTACCTCGCAGAGTACGAACGGAAGGTGGGCGGATGACTCGCCTGCCTGCATGGCGTCGCCTCGCGCTGCTGGCGGCCAGCTGGTGCGTCGCCAACGGCTGCGTGTACTACAATGGCGTGTACAACGCCGAGAAGTCGGCCAAGCGCGGCGACTCCAAACTGCGCCGGAACGAAGACGACGGCGCGCGCGAAGACTTCCGACTTTCCGCAGCACACGCGGAGTCCGTCCTCGTTCGCCATCCCACCTCAAAGTGGGTCGCGCGATCGCTGTATCTGGCGGGGCGGGGCGCCGCACTGTCTGGCGAATGCGATACGGGCCGCGTCCGACTGCAGACCTTCCTCGCCAATCCACAGGCGCAGGCGATCGACCGACAACGCGCCGTCATTGCGATTGCCGCCTGTCACCTGCGTTCCTCCGACGCGCCGCGTGCACGGGTGTTGCTCGATTCACTCCTTCCCGGGGTTACCGACGCCGAAGTCCGTCGGCAGGCGCGCCTGTGGGCAGCGCGCACCGCGCTCACGCTCGGCGACCTTGCGGCCACGGATCAGTACCTCGGCGACCAGGACTCGGGGCTGCTGCCGTGGGAGATTGCGTCGTCTGCCCTGGGGCAGCGCGATTTCGTGCGGGCAGAGTCCATTCTGGTTCAGCGTGGACGCGCCGGTGATTTTCGCGAGGACGTGGTTCGGGCCATCGCCGACTTCAGCAATGGCAATCGCCTGGATGGCGCCGAACGAATCGTGAAGGCGTACGACAATGCGCGTGTGCGTGACGTCAATCGCGGGCGCCTGCAGTACTCCTTGGGTGACCAGCTTCTGCGCGGTGGTCGCGACTCGCTGGCCCGACTGTACTTCGCGCGAGTGCCCACGCTCATCACGCGCGACACGTTGCTGCGCCGCGAAGTCGCGGCGCGGACCGCGTATCTCGAACTGCGACGCGCCCAGTCCATGCAAACGGCCGATTCCGTCCTTTCGCGCGTCGACTCATCGGCGTGGAGCACGGTATTCGGGCGGCAGATATCGGAACAGCTGTTGCTCATGCGATTGCTGCTTGGTCGCGATGATCCCAGCGGCGCATCGGCGTTTCTCGCCGGGGAAGTCGTTCGCGATTCGTTGCGCGCCGCGCCGTTGGCGGGTGCACTGTTCAGCGGCATGGCCCGGCAGAATCCGCAGTCACTCTTCGCTCCGTTTGCGTGGTATGCGGCCAGCGTGCTTGTCCCCGACTCCGCCGACCGGTGGCGGCAGCGCATTTCGGTCGAGTATCCCGCATCGGCCGTCGCCGCCCGCCTGCGCGGGGAAGACGTCACCGAATCGCCGGACTTCACCAACGCGCCGCAACTGCTCAAACTGCGGTGGGGCGAAGCGGTCCGCGTATGGAGCGATAGCGTACGCAAACTGCGGACGCGCGCCGCCCCGAGAAATCCGTGATGTCCGCATTCGTCGTTCAGCGTTGGTTCTTCCCTCTATCCTTTCGGCCGTGACCGTCGCCGCACCGCACACACCCGCCCAGTTGCCAATGGCCGTGTCCATCGGGACGCCGCTCGGCGTTCGCGTGGGCGGGCTCGACTTTCGCAATCCGGTGGTCCTGGCGTCCGGGACAGCGGGCTTCGGCATCGAAATCGATGAGGTGATCGACCTCGATGCCATTGGGGGCATCTCGACCAAAGCCGTGAGTATCGCGCCGCGCAAGGGCAATCCGGCCTTGCGGGTCAGCGAGTTCGCCGGCGGCATGATCAACGCTATCGGCCTCGCCAATCCGGGACTGGACGTGGTCAAGCGCGACTATCTGCCGTGGTTGCCCCGCCACCACCCCGGCACGCGCGTCTTCGTGAACGTCGTCGGCAACAGCATCGACGACTTCGCCACCGTAGTGGAAGCCGTCGATGGCGAGCAGGGTGTGGATGGCTTCGAGCTCAATGTGAGCTGTCCCAACGTGAAGGCGGGTGGTCTCGAATTCGGCGCCGACCAGCAGGCGTTGGCGGCATTGGTATCGGCCGCGCGCGCACGAACCAAGCGGCCG
>JAIXTI010000249.1 GCA_027484025.1 bacterium | reverse complement strand
GTGACGGACGCGGTGCCGTTGGCGATACCGGTGACGGTGCCATCGGCGTCGACCGTCGCGATCGTGGGGGCAGACGTCCTCCACGTTACGGCCCGCCGATCGGTGAGGATGGTTCCGGCGGCATTGCGGATGACGGCGCTCACTGGCTCCGTCCGGCCCCGTGGGACACGGATGGCCGCCGGTGCCAGGGTGATCGACGCGGCGCGCTCGATGACCACCACGTTCACCTCGGCGATCCGTCCCCCGGACTCAGCGGAGATGACGGTCGTGCCAGCGCCCACGGCGCTGACGATCCCCGCGCTGGAAACCGTGGCGACCAACGGGTTGGCGCTGGTCCAGGTAATCGTCCGTCCGCTGAGGGTGACGCCGGCAGGATTTCGGACGGTCACGGTGAGTGTGCGTCGGCCGCCGATGAACAGCGCGGCGTTGCTTGCCGAATCGATGCTGATGCTGCCCACCGCCTGCGGCGACACGGTGATCACCGCCGAATCGACCTGCCCCGCGGCGGTGGCGCGGATGATCGTCGTGCCCGCCGTGAGTGCGGTGATCATGCCGTGGTTGTCCACCAGCGCGACTGCCGGGAACGTGGAGCGCCAGACGACCGGCGTGGCGGTGGCCCCTTCATCGTAGGTGACCGTTGCGGCCAGCCGACGCTGGGTGCCTTCAGCCAGCGCGACGGTTCTGGTATCGAGGCGCAGCGCCGACGCGCCGACCACCGAGAGCGCGACGCTGGATTTGACATTGGGGTTCGAGGCCATCGCGGCGGTGATCTCCGCCCGTCCGCGGGACATGGCTGTGAGCACCCCGCCGGGGGCGACCGAGAGGACGTTGGGGGCGCTGGAGGTCCAAACGACGTTCGCGCTGGGGGCGCCGCCACCAGCCACGGCGACCCGCGCGTGGAGAAAGCCAATCTCGCCGACGGTCAGCACCGAGGTGGGGACGGCAATCGTGACGGTATCCGGCACCGGCGGCGCGACGGGATCGGCGGATGAGCACCCCGCCAATACGCACGTGGCCAGCAGTGCGGCGCGCGCGAACCACCCGCCCCGGACTGCCCGCCCCGTGCTCACCCAACCCGTTGTGCTACCCGCCAGCCGTTCCAGCATCATGTTCCGACAAACTCCGCCTTACCGTTCACTGCCTTCGCCCCGTTTGGAACGAGGCCCTACCGGCAGTATCGGCAGCAGGGGAGAAAACTCGCCGGTGTTGCTGTTCGGCCATGATTTGTCTAGAATTCAAGGCTCAACCGGAAAATCCCGTGTTCCTCGGGAGTTCCGCTGCACCCTCCGCCCGCGGCTCGGCACTGCGGGTGGCACTCATGACCACAGGGAGGATTGCCGAGTGGCAAAGCTCAAAATCCGCCGTAGTCCGACGCGGCAGTACGAAGCCGTGTACATCTTCGACAGCGCGCTCGAAGATACGGCCATTGCTGAAAAGCTCGAGAAGCTGCAGGGCCTGCTGAATCTCGCCGAACCGGCGACGATCGAGCATTGGGGCCGTCGTCAGCTCGCGTACAAGATCGGCCGTCACGAGAACGGCTACTACGTCATCAGCAACTTCACCACGACGCCGGCAACCCTGCCCGAGTTCGAGCGTGCGCTCAAGCTCGACGAAGGGGTGGTCCGCTACATGGTTACGCTGTATGAGCATGAGCTGGGTGCGCCCAAGCTCTCCGATGAAGAGCTCGCCTCGCGCCGTCGCGCGAGCGACGATGACGACGACGACGAGGATTAACCCATGCGCCGCCAGAAGAAGCCCTGCCCGATCACTGAAGCGGGCATCCGTTACGTCGATTACAAGGACGACCGTCTCCTCGCCCGTTTCATCACGGATTACGGCAAGATCCTGCCGAGCCGTCTGAGCGGTGTGGACGCGCGTCACCAGCGTCAGCTGTCGAAGGCCGTGAAGAAGGCGCGTTTCCTCGCGCTCCTTCCGTACGTGAAGGGCCAGACGGCGTAAAGATGAACGGAGCAGTCGCGCCGGATCTCGCCGCGACTGCTCCGCAGGAGCGCGGATGGCTGTGGTTCGTGCTGGGCATGTTGCTGATGGTCGCTGTGACCGCGGCACCGGCCTGGCCGCCCGCCCTCGCGCTGCTGGCAGGAACCGTCCGCCTGTTGCTGCCGGTCGAACAGTTTGCGCTGGTGGTCCTGGTGGCCATCGCGTCCTGCGCGATCGTGGGGTGGTGGGCTGGAGGTCGACTGGTGCTGGGACTCGTGTGGGGGATCGCCGCCGGGTATGTGGTGTGGAATGTTCCGCTCACATTTGCCGGGTATGGCGCCTTTCTGCGAGGATGGGCGGTGACGTTGGCCGCAGCGTTCGGGCTCGTGTGCCTGGTGTCTGCGTCCAAGCCGTTCCTCACCCGAGCACTCGCCGCGATTGCGCTGAGTGGCGTAGTCACGTTGGCCGGGTTCTCTACCCGATCGGCGGCCGGCTCCGGCCCGTTCGATGCCGCGTCGCAGATGCTCTCGATCGAGTATCAGCAGCGTCTCGATGCGTCGCTCGACCTCTGGCGTACCCGAACGGCTTCGGAGTCATGGCGCGCCTTTGCGGTGCGCTTCCCCGAAGCGGTCGAACGTACGGAGCGGATGGAACGATTGCTGATCGCTCTTGCCGAACCGCAGTCGGCGTCCGCGTCGGTGGGTGGGGCGAGTGCGGCCCCGCTGGTCCGGTTGGCCCCCACGCTGCTGGCGCTGGAGAGTCTGCTGGCGCTGGCGTTGGGATGGGCGGCGTATCACCGTTTGGCGCGGGCCCGTATCGGCCCGCCGCTGGCGGCGCTGCGCAACCTGCGCTTCAACGATCAGTGGGTGTGGGGATTGATCGTCGGTGTCACCACGCTGCTGCTGCCGTCGCTGACGGAGTGGCGCACGGCCGGCCTCAATCTCGTTGGGTTTTTCGGGACGCTGTACGCGCTTCGCGGCGCAGGTGTCCTTACGTGGTACATCCCGGACAGGGTAGCGGTATATGTGCTACTCGGTTTGGCGGTGCTGGTCCCGGTCCTCGGACCGGTGTGGGTGCTCGTGGCATTGCTCACGATCACCTTCACTTTGGGACTTGGCGATACGTGGCGCGACTTCCGTGCTGACGCGCAAGCGCGTCGGCCGTGGTCGCCGTAACCTTACTTTCTTTTACCGGTTCGACCCGGAGTTCCCATGGAAGTCATTCTCCGCAACGCCGTCGACAAGCTCGGACATCCTGGTGACATCGTCTCCGTGTCGCCGGGCTATGCCCGCAATTTCCTGCTCCCCCGCGGCCTCGCCTACGAAGCCACGACCGGCAACCGCAAGCGCATCGCGGCCGAAAAGAGCCGCCTCGAAGCGCTCGAGGGTGAGCGCAAGGCGGCCGCGCAGGCCATCGCCGACAAGCTCGCCGAAGTCTCGGTGACCTTCGCGGCGCGCGTCGGCGAAGAAGGCAAGCTCTTCGGCTCCGTCACCTCGGGTGACATTGCCCAGCAGCTCGAAGCGCAGGGCTTCAAGATCGAAAAGCGTCAGATCGAGCTCAACGAGCCCCTCAAGACCCTCGGCATGTACAAGGTCGCCATCAAGCTGCACGCGGATGTGCACCCCGAGATCAAGGTCTGGATCATCAAGCAGTAAGCAGGATCACGTAACAGTCCTCGAGGGGGAGTCCGGACGCCGGGCTCCCCGTTTTGCTGTTTCAAGGCCTCCACCCCTGTCCCGGCCTCGCCGGGCTGAAGGAAAAGGGGACAGGGCCGGGAGGACACCACCATGTGTGTGATCGACCCCTCGCCGACGATCGAGACCCGCCGCCTGACCCTTCGGGCGCCGGGCATGGCCGATGCGCCCCGCATCGCGC
>JAIXTI010000136.1 GCA_027484025.1 bacterium | reverse complement strand
GCAGCGTGCTCTTGCCCGAGCCCGAGGCACCCACGATCGCCACCGTCTGCCCCGGCTCGATCCGGAACTGGATGGCGTCGAGCAGGACCAGCTCACCCTCGGCCGTGGGAACGCGCTTGGAGAGCGCTTCGGCGGCCAGAACCGGGGCGGTGGCGGCGGGATCGGTCGTTGCGGACATGGGGTTTCCGGCGTGAAGACGAAAGTCCGGGATGCTGCGGTGCCGCGGGTGAGCCGCGCGTGTGCCGGTTGGCGGGGCTGAACCGCCCCGGCAGCCGGGGCGTTGGGCACGGCAGAGCGGTCCGGCCGGTCCGCCGCGGACCGCGTTGCAGGCATCGCCGAAGCTGTCGCAAAGTTCGCGACCTTCGCAGTCCACTCGCAGAGTCGCCCGATGAGAGCCTTCCTGTATCCCCTGTTGATCGTGCTGGGCGCGCTGCCCATTTCGTCTGAAGCCGCGGACCCGCGCCTGCGGGCGGTGGATGCGGTGGTGGAGGAGGTGGTCGGCGTCGACGCGCCGGGCGTCGCGGTGCTGGTCAGCGCCGAAGGCAGGGTGCGGCACCTGCAGGGCTACGGGCTGGCCGACCTCGACGCCGAAACGCCGGTCACGCCGGACACACTCTTCGACCTGGCCTCGGTGTCGAAGCAGATGACTGCGCTGGCGACGGCGATGCTGGTCGAAGACGGCACGCTGACGCTCGAAACCGAGGTCGGCAGCCTGATCAAGGCCTTCGACGTGCCCGACGAACACCGGCCGGTCACGGTCGGCGATCTGGTCTACCACCTCGGCGCGCTGCCGGATTACTGGAACGAGCTGGAGGGCTTCGGCCCGCGCACCGACAACGCCGCCGTGGTCGACTGGCTGAGCGCGATGCCGCTGCGCCGCGCGCCGGGCACCCGCTACGAGTACTCGAACTCCGGCTATGTCCTGCTGGCCAGCGCCCTCGCCGCCGCCGAAGGCACCACAGACTTGCGCGCGCTGCTGCAGCAGCGCGTCTGGCAGCCGCTCGGCATGAAGAGCACCGGCCTCGTGAAGCCGCCGGCCGGTGTCCCGGCCAGCCGGGTCGCCCGCGGCTACAAGGGCAGCGAGGGCGAATTCGAAGTCAGCCGCTCTCCCAGCGTGCTGCAGGGCGACGGCAGCGTGCTGAGCAGCATTCGCGACCTCGCCCGCTACGAGGCCGCGCTGGCGGACGGCAGCCTGCTCGACGACACCGACGCGCTGTTCGTCAACGGCCGCTACGACAACGACCGCCCGATCGACGACGGCGAGGGCAGCAAGGCCGGCTACGGCTACGGCTGGTCGCTGTATCAGCGTGGCGGCGAGCGCTACGCCGGTCACGCCGGCAGCTGGATGGGCACCGCCGCCTACTACCAGCGCAACCTCGACACCGGCCTCAGCGTGATCGTGCTGGCCAACGGCGAGGACATCGATACGCAGTCGCTGGCCGAGGCGGTGGCCGACGCGGTGCCGTGAAGCGTGCGGCCGGCAAACGACAGCTTTTCCATCAACAGCCCTTCTACCAATAACAGGTGCGCTGGAATACGGTGCCGGATTCGGCATGTAGATAGAATACGGCGCCGTAGCCGCTTAATTCAGTCGGTCCGGAATGAATGAATGGCTCGGTTTCTTGCGATGATTTGGGCAACTCCAGGCCGAAAAACAGCGCCTCAAGCTCCACGGCAGTGGTTGCTTGTCGTGATGTTGCTCTGGAATTGTAGGCACGAGAACCAAACTCATGCCAGAGGGTATCGAGGTGCAGATCAAACTCCACCGGACTGATGCGGTATCGCGCCCGGTTGCATCCGCGCTGCTGGTGAATGCGGATGTCCTTCGCTACCTCTGGCAATAAGCGCCGCAAGCGTGAGGTGGGTATTTTCCCGAAGTTCTGGTAATCGAAGTACCCGAATCGTTCCTGGTCGATGATCCACATCATTCCGGTACAGGCGGGAATGTAAAGCAGCACGCCACCGATCATGCCGATACCCAGCACGGCGCTGCGCTGCCAATTGCACCACGGGGCCAGAAAGACCGCAAACGCGAGAACCAGTGCCCATAACGCAGACGTTGCGAAAACCGGCGCATTCAACCACCAGTACATGGGAGACCCTCGCAAATGGCGTCGACACAGGAGCAAGAAAGAGCAACGATCAGACGGAGAATTCGGAAATGACGCTGCTGTCAGGTCTCAGCCGTCTCGACCAAGCCGAGATGCCGCTCGCATGGTCATTTTCCATTCCGCGTAGCGTCTCGGAAAATCATCATCGTGCGGAATCCGAAACCAACTTCCAGCGATAGGCCGAATTCGAAAGCCGCTTGCTTTTTTCACCGTCCATTGCTCAACACGCCCAAGGCAACCGAGCAGCTCAGGTCGACCGGCCTCGTCTCCGTCATAATCGAAGATGCGGATGCTTCCCGGAAAAGACTCCAGCCCCAAATCTACAAGATCGCTTGCATAGTAGCAATTATCTGAATCTTCGCCACTCCAGCCGCACGCGTTGATGTCGCAATGAACCAAGGGGCAGGATGGATCAAATAACTGATCGGTTTCCATAGTGGGATCTCTGCTCACTCGAACAACACATTGACGCTGGCTACGCCTCACCCCACCGGCCGGACGCTGCCCGGCACCACCCGCGCACCTAATCCGGCCTTGAGCGCGACCATCACCGGATCGTGTTCGCTGGCGTGTTCGGCCGCGCTCTGAGCCTGGCTACGTCGTTCGTCCATCCGCATCAGCGGAGTGGGTGCGGCGGGGTTGCCGACACGGACGGTCAGCTTCAGCGCCGGGTTCAGGGCTTCGCGCAGGGCGAGTTCCAGTTCGCGGGTGGTGCGTTCGCTGACGCAGGTTTCGTTGTCCTCATCGACCACCAGCGCGATGGCGTCGGGGCTCAAGTGCTCGGCGGCGGCGTGGACGGCGAGCATCTTGGCCATGCCCTTCAGCGGCAGCTGCTCGATCAGCGCGTCCCACGGCAGCCGACTCCAGTCAGCCGGCAGGCGCGGACTGGCCGGCGCGGCGTCGACCGCGGCGACCGGGGCCGGGGCAGGCGGT
>JAIXTI010000271.1 GCA_027484025.1 bacterium | reverse complement strand
TGTCGATTGGGCGCACGCGTTATGTACGCGAGCAGTTCGACAGTACCGTGTCGTCGTCAGACACGTCGGCATTCCTCTGGCTTCGAAGAGGATCGGGACGCGTCGCTGGCATACTGCGCGACCCGCTCGGCCGACCGTTGCCCAATGCGATTGTCGGGGTCGCCGGCACTGGCCGGAGTGCCAGAACCAACGACGCAGGGCGCTTCGAACTCGTCGAGCTTCCTTCTGGAACGCAGCTCTTCGAAGCGAGAGCGCTCGGGTTCGAACCCTTGCGCACGCCGGTGAACATCATCGATGCCGACACGACCACCGTGTCGTACGCGCTCTCGCGCCTGGTGATGCTCGACACCGTGAAGGTTCGCGCCATCCGGGCCGCTGCCATGGGCCGAGACATGGTGGCGTTCGAGAACCGACGGAGAATGGGAATCGGCAAGTTCTTCGGCCCCGACGAGCTCAACTCCATCGATCCGATCCGCTTCAGCGAACTTGTCTGGCGTGTACCGGGCGTGCGCGTGGTGCCGGCAATGGGAGGGGAGCGAATCCTGATGCGCGGATTCGGACTGACCGCCTATTGCTCACCCGATATCTGGCTCGACGGCATGCGTCTCGCCAACGACGGATCGATGGACTCGTTCATTTCTCCGCAATGGCTCCGCGCGGTGGAAGTGTACGCGCGATCGGAGATGGCACCGGCGCAGTACACAGGCATGTCAGGCTGTGGCGTCATCTTGCTCTGGTCGGGCTCCCGGGACATTCCGGGCGCGGTGAAGAAGTAGCCGCACGCACAGCGGGTTTGCGTTGCTCAGTTGCCGTCAATACTGATCGAACGCTGTTGTGGCCCCTCGGGCTGACCGCCCACACGCGGGCGGTTGTGCACCAGCGGCACCGGGAAGCCGAATTGCCACTGTGAGTTCTTGCGCTGCTCCTTGGTGGTGCGCGAGATACTCTCGAGGAAGGGCATGAGCTCCTTCTGCTGCGGGGTGACGATGGGCTGCACGATGTCCACCTGCTCCCAGAAGAGCGGCCAGTAGAGTTTCGTGGTGGCCTTCACGCTGTCGAGCGCGGCCTTGCCGGCGACACCGTCCTTCTGTGCGGCTAGGAACTGTGCCAGCGGGACGTACAACGCCCGCGCCTTTGCCGAGTAGACACTGTCGGCCGTGAGCAGCTGCGCGATCTGCTCCTTGGTCAAGAAGAGCGAGTCACTCTCGGCCAGCAGCATGCGATGCAGGTTGCTCGTGCGGCTCAAATACAGCGCGGCGATGGAATCGGTGCTGCGACGTGACCACGTCACCTGCTTCGTCTTCGCATCGCGGGCCTTGATGGGCTCGAGCGCACGACGCAGCGTCTGCAGATCGTACGGTGTCGACAGGTCCATGCGCACATCGACGACCACGCGGAACGGAATACGCGACAGCGTGCGGAACGCCCGCGTGTCACCGAAGCGCGGGTTCACATCGTACCGATATGCCTGTGTGCTCGCATCGAAGCCGCTCGGTACGAGCAGCACCGGGTCGGGCGCGGCTTGAGAGCCCCAGCCACGCAGCCCGCTTTCGCCGTGCACGAGCTGATCGATGCCGGCGAGCGGATTCTCGAACACCACGTTCACTTGGGCGTTGCGTCCGCGAATGCGTCCGACGTTGGGCTGCAGCGTGAGGTTCATCTGCTGTGTCCACGGACCGCGGCAGCTCATGCGCGTCGCCACGCGTCCGGCCTGCGATGAAAGGCACTCGCGAATGGAGCCCGGCGCCGACGCGAGGAGCGCCTGCATCTGACTGCGGGTGGCCGCGTTTCCGCTGATCGTGTTGGGAACGAACGCGCGATCGTTGGCGCGACCGTCGCCGTTGATGTCGCTGCGTACGAGCGGCGTGAACGGCGTTCCCGACTGCAATCGCGTGAAGAGGGTAAGGGCGCCGACCTTGGGAATGTCCATGCCGGCCTGAAAGACGAACGCATGGCGCGCATCATTCAACCCCGCGGCCCACTCCTTCTCGAACGGGTTGCCAAAGTTGCCGCCGTCGAAGCCGCGGAACTGTTGCCGTACTTCCTGCAACGTGTACGCGACCGAGAACATCACCGGCGGCGGCCCGTTGCGACTGCGGAACAGCTCCGGCTGAATGGTGGTGGTGATCTGCGAACCGTAACCACGCAAATCGCTCGTACGCAGTGCCACGCGTCCGAAGTCGCTGGCAATGCGCGAGTCGCGTGGCGATACCGCGCCCGATGCCGCGTCGATGGAAATGGGCTGCACGAACACCGGACGGTTCTCTTCGCCGGCCAGGCGGAACACCGTACTCCCGCGGAAGTTCGCGTCGACGGTGCTTGGCTGCGAGAGATCGTACGATGCGAGGCCATCCACCTTGAGCAGGAAGCCACGCATGCTCGACGCCCAGCCGAGCGACGCGCGCCAGCTGCGCGGCACATCGAAGGACTTGTCCACGAGGGTCACACTGGGCGCACGCTCGACCAACGTGCCATTGCCATCAGCGCAGCTGGTGGGAAGGGCCGTGGTGCCGGCCGCAAAGCCGCTCCAGTTTGGCGTTGGCACGGTGCTGCCAACGCACGACAGGGCGAGTGTACTGCCCGAGATGCCGGCGCCCACCATGGCGTCGGCAAGCGTCCCGGGGCGATAGAGATCGCGGAACTCCCCAATACCTCCGCGAATGATCCCCATGGTATTCCGATACCATGAGCCCGTGTTCGTGCTCATCTGCCCGTTGCCGTTCTCACGCGAGCGCGAGTAGGTGTACGAGAAGCCCACACGCGGTGAGACGCGCACGCGACGCGGCGCGACACCGGTTTGTACGCCGAGTGCCTGCTCTAGTGCCGTGTTCTCCGGCGGTGCGTCGCCAAACATGCTTCCTTCCACGCGCGCGCCTGACAGCAGGCTGAACCACCGGTTAGGGTTCCACTGATGCGAGAAGGCGAGCGCCCCGTTGTAGCTCGTCGCGCTTCGTGTCGGCTGCGTGAGCGTGCGCTGGTACGATGCGGGTCGGTTGGCCGCGAGATCGGCGAGGGAGTTGTACGTGTAGTTGCCGAACGCGTTGGGGAGCCCCTCCTGCGTCAGTCCATCGCCGCGCACCCACGCCGATGTCTTGAAGCGTTGCTTGCGCCCCTGCGCGTTCCACACCATTTCGTTGGCCGCTTCGACGGTCCACCGTGAGTCGTCGGTGGCCATGAACGGGTTGCCGCCCAGCTGCAGCGCCACGATATCGTTGGCCGCGGCGTCGCTCGCCGAGCGTGCGAGCACCGTGGCGCCGGGAATGGCGAGATAGGGGGTGGCGCGATCGCGTACGCGGCTGGCCGCGATACGGTTTTGCATGAGCGTGTAATAGCCCGCGCCCACGTACCGGCTCTGCAGCAGCTGCGCGCCCATGGTCTGCTGCGACTGTTTACCGCTGGCGCCCGGCGCATTGAGCGGGCCAAAGCCTACCGCGCCTTCATCGCTGCGCGATGCAAAGGTGGTGAGGGTGAGCGTGCGCAACGTATCGCGCACATCATCCAGGCGTCCAAGCCAGGTGAGGCCGTTCTGCACGCGCGCGCTGGGAATGCCGTTGCCGGCGAGCGGCAGCCCCACGCTCAGGGCGACCTGCTGCGCGCGCCGCGCGGAGTCCGGCGAGAGTCCGGCGCGCAACAACGCGTCGGCATTGGCGCCAATGAGCGATGATGGATCGCTCACGGTACGACTCACGTCGAGCGCCATGTTGTAGGTGAGCGCTCGGCGGATGGCTTCGCCATCGGCGCCCACACTGGCACGAAAGCCTCCGTTCGTGATGCCGAGGGAACGGCCTACGGCGTCGGTAACCTGCAGCTGCGGGGCATTGAGAGTGACGAACGCATTGCGATTCTGATAATTGCGATCGCCGGCACCCAGTCGGACATCGATGTTGGCACCGGCAAAGCCGCCGCGGGTGGCATCGAACGTGGCACCACTCACCCGCACATCGGCACGGGCCGCCCGTGGCAATCCGCCGGCCGGCATGGCCATGCCGTTGAGCGTGGTGAGGTTGGACGAGGCGCTCGCGCCGAGCATGCTGGGGCCCGTTGGCGTCATGGTGACGCCCGGAATAGTGCTCGCAATCATGTTGAGGTTGCCGGCTACGTTGGGTGACAACCGTCCCTCGACGCCCTGATCGTACGATTCGGCGGCGCCGACTTCGCGTTGGTAGGGGGAGGTCACCTGCGCTTGCGCCCGTTCCGGTCGTGCGGCATTCACCTTGACCGCCGCGAGCAGTGCCATGTCGCGCCCAAGCGTGAAGTCTGCCACGAGTTCGCGTTCACTCCCGACGCGCTCCACTCGACGACGTGCGGGACGAAAGCCGGCGTACGCCACGTGCACGAGGTAGTCACCGGTGCCCGGATCGAAGCGGAGGCTGTAGCGACCAGACGAGTCGGTCACCGTGCTTTGCACGAGTCGATCGGGGCCGCGGGTAATGTTGACGGCGGCGCCCACGACCACTCGAGCGGAGTCATCGATGACGCGACCGCGCACAATGTCGGCTTGCGCCGAGAGCTGCAGCGGCGCCAGAAAGATCAAAACACGGTAGAAGTGTGACATGCCGCATACGACGTCAGGTCGTGAAAAAAGGTTGCAATTGACGGGCGTGGTGCTGATCTGCGAGCATTCACCATGTTCGCAATTTCGTCCCGCCAACGGCTCATGAACGTACCGGGACTCCGCCGCTACGCTGGGACGATCGGCGCCTTGGTGTGCCTGGCTGGCACGCTGCAGGGGCAGGTGACCACCGGCAGCGCACAACCGCCAGTAGCGACGGCGCCGCTTCCTCGCTTGCTGCTGCCGGGCGATACCCTGCTCAAGCCGCTTCTCGTCACGCGCGATTCGGTGCGGTATGCGCTCACCGTGTTCCGTGATGCCGACGAGATTCCGGTGGGGCGACTGGCCGAGACGCTGCGCGCCGACACCGTAAACGGCGTGCCCGTGGTGCGGCGTGTGTTGCGCATTCAGCGCGGCACGATGCTACTGGTAGACTCCACCGTGCTCGATGCGCGCACGCTCGCGCCGCGCCAGCGCCGATCGCTGCAGCAGAACCGTCGCGTACTGCTCGAGTTCAACGGCGCGCACATCAAGGGTTCGCTCGCGCCACTCGATGCGCCGCCGGTGCCCTTCGATACCACATTCAAAGTGGTCCCGTTCGACGCCGGGAACTGGGAGCTCATTCTGCGCGCGCTCCCGTTGGAGCGCGGCTTCGCGGTGCGATTTCCGGTCTATGATCTCGACGGCGGCCTCCGCGAGTACCGCGTGAACGTCACCGGCAGCACGACCGTGCAAGGGGAAGAGGCGCACGTGGTCATCCTCACGCTGGCACGAAACCGTGAGTCCGTCGTGTGGGTGAGCAAACAGACCGGCATCGTGCTGCAAATAGAAACGATGCTCGGCGAGACCACCATGCTGCGGCAGGTGCGCGTTCGGCAGTAGCCTGCGCCCTAAAAGGTGCGCCCGAACTCCAGCACGATGCCGTCGCCACGTGTACCGGGTGTGTTGGCCAGTTTGTAGCCAACGATGATGACCGACTTGCCTCGGTGATAATTGATGCCGGGGACGAAGTCGGCGAACTCGTGCTGACCAGCCCACCATTCGGCAAGCAGGGTGAAGTTGTGCAGCGCGTGACCCACTTTGCCGGGAAGTGTCGCGAGGGGTTGTTCGACACTGCCCACGAAGTGCGTCGTGGACTTGCCGAACATCGCTACGGGTCCGTCGCTCACACCGGCCATGAGTCGGGTGCGTGCACCTGGTATTCGTGCACTGGACTGCAGATAGCTCCACAGCCCCACGCGCTCACCACGCAGCGGGATCGCGAACATCTGACCGGCGCCGAGTTTGAGCTCCCACTGCGGCGCGCGCGTGGCCATGCCGGGCATGTCGATGGCGCCCTTCCACCCCACGCCGAGGGTAGCGAGTCGTTTGAGTGGCGTGCCGATGTTGTAGGCGGTGACGGCGACTTCGAGCTGTTTGGTGAGCCCGTACGTGACGAAATGCGTCGTCTGCCAGAAGCTCGTGTCACCCCACGCCCGGAGCTGCGATTCATGCAGCGCGAAGACGCGCCCCTTGGGGGTCTGATCGACCGACGGCGCATTGATCACGGTCTGTTGTGACCAGAGGCGCAACGGCGCAAGCGTCGCGGCGGCGATCAGTGCGGCGGCAACGACCGCGACACGTCGCGAGAACGACGGACGGAAAAAACGGCGCATGGTGGCAAAGTGAATGGCAACAGAAGGATTGCCATGGCGCCACCTGGGGAGGCGCGACAGACCACGGCACGGAACTACGTGCGTGGTCTCGCACTCCGGACAGCCTCAATGCTGTCCGGGCGCACCGCCGGAGGCGCTCCACCATGGGTGGTGCCTCGTATTGACGACGGTGTGCTTCGCTGGCCCGGTATTCCAGGACAGCGAATGGCTACTCCCCAACGATTGCCGGACACATCACATGCCGGCGGGCGGGAGTTTAGGCGAACCGGGCTAGCGAGTCAATTGCCGACGGAACTGCAAACACAGAGGCATCCGAGGAACGGAGTCCTCAGAGCCAACCTGGTAGATTGCGGCGTAGGCTCTGTGGCCTCTGTTCCTCGGATGTCTCAGTGTATGCAGTTCAACCGAGCAAGCCACTCCAACGGACTTATGGCTTCCGCACGATCACGCCAATGACGATAAAGAACAGCAGCACCGTGGGCACTTCGTTGATCCACCGGCACGCCTTTTCGCTCAGGAAATAGTCACCGGCCAGGAAGCGCTTGCGAGTGTGCGACGCGAAGCCGTGATAACCGAGCAGAAAGACGATGGCGCCGAGCTTCATGTGCATCCACGGCATGCGCAGCAGCGCCGGTTGCAGATACAGCATGGTGGCGCCAAGCGAAATGGAGACTAGCATGGCAGGCATCATGATGCCGCGCAGCAGGCGGCGCTCCATGACCTCGAGCGTCGCCACCACCGACGGTTCGGCGCGCTTCTGTACGTGGTAGACGTACAGGCGGAAAATGTAGAACAGCCCCGCGTACCACGCGATGACGGCGATGACGTGGAACGCTTTGATCCAGAGATAGTTGGCAGCCATGCTGCCTAATGTATCCCGGTGACCTCGAAGCGGCAGCAGTGGCCGCCGGTGGACTGGCACTCCACTTCGCGCACCTCGGCGCGCGGCGCGACGAGGGTGCGGATGAGATGCTCGAAGGTCCCCGCGTAGAAGCCACACACCGGCTCACTGGTGTGCAGATCACGGCACATCGCGCAGTCGTGGAAGGTGAGCTCCACCCGTTTGGGCAGATGGTGCACCGAGAAGCTGCCGCTGCCGGCGAAGGTCCATGCATTGGCCTGCATGGCCCGCAACAGAATACTGAGCCCCGCACGCCTGGGGAGTGCCTTCATGAGCCACTGCGCGGGGCGTGGTATGCGGTGGCCCATGAGGTAGTCGGCCGTGCGGTGTCCGGCTTCGTGCAAAATGCGGGTGCCCTGCGTGGCCCCAACGGCGCGCATGACGGTGCGAACGAACGCCTGCGCCTCACGTTCGTCGACCATGGCCTGGGGGAGCGCGCCCATGGCATACCCGGTCGACTCGAAGAGCAGCGTTGCCGCGACTCCCTCGCCGAAGCGATCGCGCAGCACATGGGCGAGCTGAATGATGGTGTTCGGCCCGATGCGTGCTGCCGGTGATGCAATGCGCGAATTAGACCGCCCGGGAAAACCGACGAGGACCGTCGGCGGCTCCACGATAAGCATCGAGAGGGAAGGCAAGATTGCGGAGGAAGAACCGGCCGAGGGGAGTGACAGCAATCCGGTCGGTGTCGAACACGACGAGTCCATCGCGCCCGAACTGCTCGTACCGGTCGACGAGGTCGTCGATGTCGCCGACGAACAGGTCGAAGGGGAGTTCGGCGTTGCACATGAGGTGCGAGACCGCTGCCCCCCGCCGCCGGTCGTCGTCGCTCAGGACATGACCGCGCGATATGGGCAGATGCCCCGCATCGATCTCGCGTTGCCACGGGCCAAGGTCTGCGGCGTTCTGCGCGAACCAGCCATCTACCTCGGAGATGGAGCTGGTCCCGACGCCAAGCAGATGCTCCCCACTGCGCGTGGTGTAGCCCATGAAGTTGCGATGCAGTCTGCCGGCGTCGGCGGCGAGCGCCAGCGGATCGTCCGGACGGGCGAAATGATCGATGCCAATCCAGCGGTAGCCGTCGTCGGTGAAGCGGCGCACGGCGTCTCGGAACAACGCGAAGCGATCCCACGCACGCGGCAGTTCGCCTTCGTTGATGCGCTTCTGATGAGACTTCATCCACGGCACGTGCGCATAGCCAAAACATGCGACGCGATCGGGATTGAACTCGAGCGCCGTCTCAATGGTGCGAGTGAAGCTGCTGGGCGTTTGCCGCGGCAGTCCGTAAATGAGGTCGAGATTGAGACCGGAGAACCCCTCCTCGCGCGCCATCTCCACGCAGCTGCGAACCATATCCACCGGCTGTACGCGACCGATCGCCTCCTGCACCTGGTCATCGACGTCCTGCACACCGTAGCTGATGCGCGAGAAGCCCAGCTGCCGGTAGGTACGCAGCTGCTCGCGCGTCACCAGACGCGGGTCGGCCTCCACGGAGCACTCGGTGCGTGCGTCGATGCCAAACGTGTCTTGCAGGCGCGAGAACAACTTCTCGGCCTGCATATCGGTAAGGAAGTTCGGCGTGCCGCCACCCCAATGCATCTCGACCACGCGCGGCGCTGTACCAATCGCGTGCGCGAGCATGTCCAGCTCGCGATAGAGCCGCGTGAGATATCGGTCGACGATTTCACTGCGCGTGGTGACGGTCGCGTTGCACCCGCAGTAGAGGCACCGCGACGCGCAGAAGGGCAGATGCACGTACAGCGCGAGCGGCGACTCGGTGGTGCCAAGGGTGCGCAGGTGGCCGCCCCACGTGGCCGCGTCGAACGCGCCGCGCCAATCGGGGACCGCGGGATAACTCGTGTACCGCGGCCCCGGAATGTCGTACTTGGCGAGTAGCGCTGGCGTGACGTCCGGGATGTTCAGGTCAACAGGCACGGACCGCTTCCTCTTCCTGCGGACGCGGCGTGGTGTGACCGAGTACCGGCACACTCCCGGAGAAGTCCACATCGGCGGCGAACTCTGGACGTGCCTCCGACATGGTCCGCAGCTCTTCGCGCGTGAACACCTTGTCCTCGTCGAAACCGAAGTCCGACTCGAGCCCGGTGCCGTTGAACTTGAGCCGCTCGAGATCGTAGAACTTCTTGTTGATGGTGGTCTTGGCGAAGGCGCGCAGACAACCGCGCAGGTATTTGCGCTTGAACGGGTCCTTCTGCCACGGGTACGACAGCACCGCTTTCTTGGCATAGAAGCGTGCGTAGTTGCGCAGCACGCCTTTGAGCACCTGATCGCGGGTCATCTCGTCAGGCTGAATGATGGGCGTGACGAAGTTGTACTTGGCGTAGTCGCGCACTTCCACACGCTCGCCAAGCTCCTGGAACAGCTCGGCGAATGGCCACGGCGTATACATGTTCCAGTTGGCCATGTCGGGCTGCCAGTCCTGCGAGTACTTGTACGTCTCCTCGATCGTTTCCGGTGTTTCGTTCTCGAGCCCGATGATGAACTGCGCCTCGGCAATCATGCCGGCGTCCTTCAGCATCTTGATGGCACGCTTGTTCTGTTCGAGGGTGGTCTGCTTGCGGAAGCGGTCGAGCTTGAGCTGCGCTGCGGCCTCAGTGCCGAGCGAGACGTGCACCAGGCCGGCTTTGCGATAGAGCGGCAGCTCCTTCTCGTCGCGCAGAATGTCCGTGACGCGCGTATTGATACCCCAGTGCACGGGGAGGTCGCGCGCAATGAGCTCTTCGCAGAGCGCAATGAACTTCTTCTTGTTGATGGTGGGTTCTTCGTCGGCAAGAATGAAGAAGCCCACCTTATGGTCGCGGACGAGCGTTTCGATTTCGTCGACGAACTTCTTGGGGTCGCGTGTGCGATACTTGCGCCAGAACTTCCACTGCGAGCAGAAACGGCAGGTAAACGGACAGCCGCGCGCGAAGTTCGGGACGGCGACGCGGCAGTTGAGCGGAATGTAGATGTACTTGTTCCACTCGAGCAGCGACCAGTCCGGGGTGAGGTCGTCGAGGTTGGCGATGGGGGGACGCGCCGGCGTGGCGACAACCTGCCCATCTTCCACGAACGCAATGCCGCGGATGTCGCGGCGCGTGGCGAGGGCGGTACCGTCACGCAAATGCTGCATGAGCTCCGCGATGATCTCTTCGCCTTCGCCGCGCACGATGTAATCAATCCACGGCGCCTCGTTGAACACCTGCTGATACATGAAGGTGGGGTGAATGCCTCCGAGTATCGTGTGCGCGTGTGGCGCGACTTCGCGCGCAATCTGCAGGGTGCGCTGCGCCTGGTAGATCATGGGAGTGATCGCCGTGGCGAGCACCGCGTCGGGCTTGAGCTCGATGAGCCGCTGCCGCAGCGATTCGTCGTCGATGTGATTGGTCATCGCATCGACGAAGGTGATGTCGGTAAAGCCGGCGTGCTTGAGCGCGCCCCCGATGTAGGCGACCCATCCCGGGGGCCAGTTGCCGGCGATTTCCGCTCCGCCGGCGTGGTAGTTGGGCTGCACGAATACCAGCTTCATCGCTGCTCCGTCTGTGTATGTGAATGGACACAGACAGGGTGCTCATCGGCGCAATTCACGACAGTCGGTGAAAAGGCGATAAGTACGTCGGGAATTGCTTTACATACCTATTTGGATGCGAATATCGGCATTGGGCTACTTGAGTTGCGGCACCAGCTTCCGGATACGCAACTTGGCCGCTTCGAGTGGCGCTGTCAGCGAGACCGGACCTACAGCGATCTCGCCGATTTTATCCAATGCGCCAAGGTAGTAGTCGCGCCACACGTCGAGAACATGCTGTTCCTGCGCGGCATTGCCACCGCGTGCCAGTGTATCGCGGCTCAGTGCCGTCTGCGTGCGAAGTGCCGCCTCGGCGGTCAGCACCAGCTCGTCGAGCGCGGCGCGGGCCACGGCTGGGGTGCCCTGTGTGAGCAACAGCCCCGTGGTCAGCGCGCAGGCACCCACGTTCGCGAGTGTTGCAGCACTGACATTCTCGATGCGATCGAGATCGGTGTGATAAAACACATCGGTGAAGTGCCAGAGCAGCACCGCGGGGATGTTGGCATTGAGGAACGGTGTATGGTCGCTCCCGCCCTCGAACGGATTGGCCTTCACGACCCACTTGGTGGTGCGGGCGCGATCGAGGCAGCGGTTGCGCACGAAGTCGTTGAACCAGTACGCCTTGATCTCGCTCTCGGGGATGGGCTTGCCGCCCCACTCGCTGTGCTGGTCTTCGCCGCGCACCCACACGGCCGACGGGTCGGGCATCTTTTCAATGAGGAACGTCCCGCCGGTGAGCGCGGTGTTCTCGCCCACCATGTCGAGTGACATTCCCCACTTCACGCCGGCGCGCCGCACGCTGTCTTCCTTGAGGAAGCGGTCGGTGCTGCGGATTTCGTCGCCCCACAAGAAGGTGAGCGTACGCGCGGGATTGGCGACGCCGCGCCGGACCAGCGATGCGGCCACGCGGGCCATCTCCGCGAGCGTGCCCACGCCCGATGCGTTGTCGTTGGCGCCGGGCTCCTGCACATGCGCGGAGTACACGAACCGCTCCTGCGGAGCCGTCGCGCCGCGAATCTCGGCGACGAGTGTGCGCTCGGGTGTACGGGAGAAGCTGGTGCGCACATTGACCTGCAAGCGTACCGGCCCCTGGGCGAGCGCGGCGTGCAGCGAATCGCGCGTCACTGATGATACGAACAGCACCCATCCCGGCCGGATGGTATCGCGCGCAATACCGGTGAACTGAATGGCGCGCGGATGCTTGCCCTGCTGATTGTAGGCGGGGAGTGTCTGCGTGTTGAGCACGCCGAGCGCACCGTAGCGTTGGGCACGCGGCAGCACGAGCCGCGCATTTCCTGTGGACAGCACGATGCGTCCGCTCACATTGGCGGCACGGAACGCGGAGTCCGAGCCGGCGCCAACGTCCACCAACTCGGCGGTCACACCCGTGTCCGGCGTCGACACCGAGTTGATGGCAATCATGTTGAGATTGCCGGCGAGCGTCTGGAGCGGCGCATTGCGTCCCACAATCGCGATGCGCGCGTCGTGCGGCGTCCACGCTTCGTTGGGCATGGGGCGCGACTCGATGCGATAGACGAATCGGTCGCTCGCCTTGGCCTCGGCCTGAGGCACATAGCCTGCGGCGCGCAGCAACGACGCTACCGTGTCGATGGCGAGGTCGAAGCCTTCGTTACCAGGCAATCGAAAGCGCCGCTGCACATAGTCGACGGTACGGAAAGCGCGCGCACCATCGATTTGCGCATGCACCGCTTTCGTGATGGGCGCGAACGGTGCCGGTTGCGCACCGGCCGCCATGGCGCTCAGCAGCAGGCCGAGCGCACCGGCGCTGTAGGGGCGCGTATTCACTTCTTGGCCGCCGAAGACTTCGGCATCTTCCAGTCGCGACGAATCCAGTCGACCACCATGGCAATCTCGCGATCGCTGAGGCTCTTTTCCTTACCGAAGGAGGGCATGCGATCGTTATCGCGTCCGAAGAAGCGCGGATGTTCGGGGTCGTTGATGAACGCAATCATCCACTCGCGCGAACCCCAGCCGGTAAGCTCCGGGCTGTCGGTGCCGACATCCTGAAACTTGTGGCACGAGGCGCAGCCGTAGTCGGTATTGCGCATGTAGGCGACGCCGGCCGCAATGCGGGCGCTGTCACGCGAATCGAGCGCGGCCTGCGATGGCAGTTGCGCCTGCGCGGAGAGCGCGAGCACGACGTTCGCGCGCGTCAGCTTCTCTTTGGGGGTTTCCGGCTGATGATCGCCAAGCCAGCCGACCATGTCCCCTTCGGCGTGATACGTCTTGCCCCAGTACTTGCTGGTGAGAATGGTGTCGGCGTGCAGGAAGCCGCTGAGCCACTCGCGTGAGCCGTAGCCCTTGAGGTCCGACGCCGAGATGGAGTCGGCGGGAAGCGGATAGCCCATGCCATCGTGCCCGTCGAAGCGATGACACGAGGAACAGTTGCGCGCGAAGATGCGCGGCCCCTGCGTGTACGCGTCGTCGCGCATGACGGTGAGCGCCCCGGTGATGGGAATGCCCATGCCCGCGAGCTGCACCGCGCGTTCGGCATCGCGGCTGGCGATGGTGCGCGAGATCTGATAGTCGCTGTCGGCGCGGTCGGCATTCACCGCCTGCACCGTGAGCAGTCCGGCGCCGGCGAGCAGCACGCCGAGCAGCCCGACGTTGAAGCGATGTCCGAGGCGCCATTTGCCGAGGAACGGCATGGCGACGATGAGCAGCAACACCAGCGTGGGAATCACGATGGCGCCAATGATTTCCGTCTTGCCGGGGAAGTACTTGAGAAACTGAAAGAGAAACAGGAAATACCACTCGGGACGTGCCGCCGCGAACTGTTCGGCGGGATCGGCCGGCGCCCCGAGGGGCGCACCGTGCTCGCGCACCACGAAGAAGAGCACGGCCGCAAAGACCGCGAGGCATGCGACGGCATCGCGCAACACCTGCTCGGGCCAGAAGCCTTCGTCGGGTTTACGAACGGGCTGCTTGGGTGTGAGACCGTGGCGACGGAACAGATACACATGTCCCACGATGAGCAGGCCGATGAACAACGGCACCAATCCCGCGTGCAGCGCAAAGAAGCGGGTGAGCGTGTGGTGTCCGTAGCTCGCTCCGCCCACGAGAATGGTTTGCATCGCGGTGCCGACGCCCGGGCTCATGCCCACCAGATTGGTGGAGACCGCGGTGGACCAGTAGCCGTTCTGATCCCACGGCAGCAGATAGCCGGTGAGCGAGAGCGCGAGCACCAGCATGAGGAGCGCGACGCCAAACCAGAAGTTCACTTCGCGCGGCGCCTTGTACGCGCCATCGATGACGACCTGCATGAGGTGCAGTACGAGCAACGCCGTCATCGCCTGCGCGACGAAGTGGTGAATGCCGCGCAGCATCCATCCGCCCCACATCTGGTGCTGAATCCAGTAGACGCTTTCCCACGCCGTCTGCGAGCTCGGGCTGTAGGACATCCACAGGATCAATCCGGTGATGACCTGCACCACGAAGAAGAACGTGAGTGTGCTTCCCCACACGTAGCGCCAGCGTGCACCACCAGGAACGTTCTCGAACAGCGCTTCGTGGACGAGAGCCTTGTAGCCCGTCCGCTGGTCGAGCCAGGCGCGGAAATCACTCATCAGACGGCAATCCGCTCAGGAGAGCCCTTCCGGAAGTTCTGGAATTTCACCCATACCTCACCGTCCTTCACCACCGCCTCCAGCGGGTCCATGCCGCGCGGACTCGGGCTCTTGGGGTCGGCAATGGCACCGTCGACGGTGAAGCTGCTCTTGTGGCAGGGGCAGAAGTAGCCGTGTCCCGCCGCGTTGTAGCCCACGCTGCACCCCAGGTGCGGGCAGACGGAGTTCAGCACCCGCACGCTGTTCTCGCCGGTGCGCTGGACGTACACGCTCCCCACGGGGACGTTCTCGGTGCGGTTCCACGCATCGACGAGCGTATCCAGCACCGGGAATTTGCGCGGCTCCCCGCTCTCGGGGAGCGAGGCGAACGACGTCACGCGCACCATGCCGCGCGTCTCGCCACGGCGCCGCAGCGGGTCGAGAATGGGAAACAGCCCCGCAATGGGGGCCGCCACGGTGATGAGGCCGCCAATGACGACAGCCGCGACCTTGGACACGAAGGTCCGCCGGTCGGAGGGGGGGACGGGGGAACGATCGGACATGTCGAGAGGTACTCGGGGACGAACGAGGGCCGCAGCCGGGAGGGAACTGCACTGTGCGATGGCGCGGGGGCTGCGGGATTCTACGCGACGGTACAGCGCTTCGCTGGCCTGTGCAGCGATTCCCACCGATTATCCGTAAGTCTTCACCCGATCGAAATTGCTCGATCGTCCTCCCTACCTCCTGCCTGTTTTATGACCTCACGCATTCGGCAGCTCGGCACGGCCCTCGTCTTCGCCCTCACCATGGCGGGTACCGCCCAGGCGCAGCAGGACGAGCCCAAGACCCCGCTCGGCAAGAAGATGGCCGCCATGAACACGGCCTTCAAAGCCGTCGGTCGCCAGATCGACGATCCGTCGAAGAACGCGGCCACGCTCGAACAGATCGCCATCATCGAAACCAACGCCAAGGCCGCGTTGTCGCTGGAGCCGGAAAAGAAGGAAAAGATTCCGGCCGGCGAGCAGGCCAAGTTCGTTGCTGATTATCAGGCCGAGATGAAGAAGATGCTCACCGTCGTCGACAAGCTGAAAGTCGCGGTGAAGGCCAACAACAACGCGGAAGCCGTGAAGATCATCGACGAGATGAAGTCGGCGCAGCGCGAAGGGCACAAGGAGTTCCGCCTCAAGAAGGCGGGCGCTCCACCGGCCTGACGCAACGGAATGTGGGTCAGGTCGGCTTGAGGCTGACCACCACGAAACGCGTCCAGTTGGCCGGCACATCCTCGATGCGGCTGGCAATGATTTCGAGGCCGTAGCGTTCGGCGGCCATATCGCTGGCGACGGCGGCGCGGGTGAGGAGACCCGCCTGCGCCACGTCGCGCGCGGCACCGGCGGTGTCGGCATGGACGGTCGACACCAGCCAGCCGTGCCGCGCGAAAAAAATGCGACACTGCGCGAGTGCGACCGGGTGCGAGTGGACATCGCGCAGCCCCGCGAGCGTAGCGCCGGCCGGTGCCAGCAGATGCAGGTGCACCGGCACCCGTGTTTCCGCCCGCACCGTGAGGGCGTCGCCCGCGGTGGCGAGCGCGTCGAGCGCGACACGCACCGGCCCCACGATCGCGTTCTCGACGGGAATGACAGCGAAGTCGACGGCGCCGTCGAGCACCTGTTGCACTGCCACCGGAAATGAAGCACACGGCACCGCTTCGGCGCCTTCCGGCCACTGCTGGCGGATAGCCATCTCGCTGAAGGCGCCCAGCTCGCCCTGAAAAGCAACGCGCGGCATCGGTTCGGTCCCGGTCATGTTCGTTGGCATGCGGTATACATATTGACACGCGGAAGTCCGTGGCGTAGCCTCCATGGTATGACGCGTCACTTCTCCGCCTGCCGATTTTATTACGTGCCGACCCGCATGGGCCCCGGCATGTCTGGCACGCGCAGCTAACTCCTGACGCTCCGACCGACCGAGAGGCCCGTGCAACCGCACGGGCCTCGGTCGTTTCGGGGACGCGCGGCGCGGGTTCCTCGGTGGCTCATTGACCACCACTCCCGAGGACCGCTCATGATCATCGTCACCACCGCCGGCATTACTCCCGACGCGCTCAACCGCATCATCGAACATGTGGAAGCCGCCGGCCTCCGCACCCACGTCTCGCGGGGCGAGCAGCGCACCATTGTCGGGTGCATTGGTGACGAGGGCGCGCTGAGCAACCACGGCCTCACGCAACTCGAAGGAGTCGAGCGTGTCATGCCGGTGCTCAAGCCGTACAAGATCGCGTCGCGCGAATTCTCGGTGGGGAACACCGCCATTCGCCTGGGCGACCCGGCCGACACGGTCATTGGTGGGCGCGAGGTGGTGGTCATGGCCGGCCCGTGCAGCGTGGAGGGGCGCGACATGATGTTCGACACGGCGCGCGCGGTGCAGCAGGCGGGCGCGCGTGTACTCCGCGGTGGCGCCTTCAAACCGCGATCGAGCCCGTACGCCTTTCAGGGGATGGGCGAAGAGGGGCTCAAGATTCTCGCCGATGTGCGCGCAGAAACCGGCATGCCCATCGTGACGGAAGTGATGGACCCCAGACAGGTGGAGCTCGTCGCGAGCTACGCCGACATCATGCAGATCGGCGCTCGCAACATGCAGAACTTCCCGCTGCTTTCGGAGGTGGGGCGGGTCCAGCGCCCTGTCCTGTTGAAGCGCGGACTAAGCGGGACCATTACCGAGTTGTTGATGGCCGCCGAGTATGTGCTGGCGCAGGGGAACGGCGACGTGATGTTGTGCGAGCGTGGTATTCGCACGTACGAAACGGCGACGCGCAACACGATGGACGTGGCGGCGATTCCGGTGCTCAAGCGCGAAACGCATTTGCCGGTGATCGTCGATCCGTCGCACGCGGGCGGACGCGCGCATCTTGTGGCCCCGCTGGCGTTGGCCGCCATTGCGGCGGGCGCCGACGGTTTGATTGTCGAAGTTCACCCCGATCCCACGTGCGCGAAGAGCGACGGCGAGCAGAGTCTCGAGCCCAACGCGTTCGCGCAGATGATGCAGCAGGTGCAGGCCGTCGCGCGCGCAGTGGGACGCGAGTGCAGCACCGGCAGCTGGCGCAGCGAGATCACGGCATGAGCCCCGCGGACACTCAAACCTTGGCGTCGCTGCGCAGCGATATCGAACAGGTGGACGCGGAACTGATCGCGTGCATCGCGAAACGCATGCAGCTGGTGCGGGACATCCGCGTGGTGAAGCAGCGAGCGGGACAGCCGGTACTGGACCCGGCGCGTGAAGCCGCGGTCGTGGCCAAGGCGAGCGCGCGAGCGCGAGACGCATCGCTGCCGGAAGATGAGATACGGGCGGTCTACTGGAAACTGATGGCGATAGCGCGGCGGGTGCAGTCTGCTGATATCTGAGATCTCAGACCCAGACCAAGACGCCAGACGGAGACTCCAGACGCCAGACGCCAGCCCTGGATAGGCGTGAGAATCGAGCAACGCAGAAGCGAGACGCGAGGACCCGCGGTGGCGGTTTCCCAAACCGCGGGTCCTCGCTGCTCGCTTCTGCGTTGCTGGACTCTCACGCCTATCCGAAGCTGGCGTCTGGAGTCTCCGTCTAGCGTCTTGGTCTGGGTCTCAGATCGCAGATCTCAGAATTCAGCTCTCAGCAAGCACCCTACCCAATAGGCTTGCGAGACGGCGCTGGTACCGTCGCCCTCCCAATCGTCCCCCGGTCACTTCCAAACCAAATCGTTCGCGTGTTCTTGTCGAACACCATGTGGCGCACCGTGTTGGGCACGGCGGGGCCGAGGTCGACTTGCGTGACGAACGTGTTGCTGCGGGGGTCGAACGCCACGAGTCTGTTAGGCTGACGTCCCGTTTCCACCAGCCACAAGCGGTCGGCGTCGTCGACGGTCATGGCGTACGGGAGGCTCGTGGCGCCGCCGGGAAGCGGCCACTCCTTTACGGCGCCGCTCACTGGATCGAGACGGCCCACGTAGCCACGGGAATAATCGCCGTACCACACGGCGCCGTCGGTGGTGAGTGCGATGCGACGGCCGCGGGCGCGCTCGTCGGGGAGGACGTACTCACGCACGCGCATCGACGTGGGATCGATGGTGCCGAGTTTGTTGGTTCCGAAGAGATTGAACCACGGCCGTCCGCTCTTGTCGAGCACAATGCCGTAGGGGCGCGAGCGCGGTGTGGGCATGGCAATGACCTTTACGGCGCCGGTCCGCTTGTCGAGAAAGCCCACCATGTTGCTGTTCTGCAGCGTGAACCACAGATCGCCCTTGGGCGTGAACGCGATCGTGTGCGGGTCTTTCGCGGCGGCCTCGGGCATGGGATAGCGCGTGATCTTGCCCGTCTTGCCATCGATGCGACCGATCATGCCGTTGCGATTGCCGGCATACCACGCGTCGCCCGTAGGGTCGACGTTGACGGTGTGCGGATTGGTCCCCGGGTCGATCTCGAAGCGCTCGAACTTCTTGGAGGCGGGGTCGAAGCGCGCGACGTAATTCCCCTCCTGCCCGACGAACCAGACGCGTCCTTGCGGATCGATGGACGGATCGCGTGGACGGGTCGCGGCGCCCCAGGGGACATCCCACTCGGTGAGCGCGACGGTATCGGCGGCGGTTTTGCGCGCCGCCGACGATGCTTGCGCGTGCAGCGACGTGGCGAACGACAGCGCGGGCAGGCACAGCGACGTCATCGCGACGCGGACAATCGACAGTGTCGACATCATGCGGGTTCTCCGGGAGTGGTCACGAGAGGCAAGGCCAGCTCAAACGTGGCACCGGAATCGCGATCCAGCAACACGATCTGTCCCTCGTGCGCGTGCGCGATGGCTTGGGCAATGGCGAGGCCCAGGCCGGCGCCGGTACCGTGCGTGCGATTGTCGCTGGCGGTCGTGCTCTGCACGCCGTGGACGAAGCGCTCGAAAATCCGTTCGCGCTGCTCGGGCGCGACGCCGGGCCCGCTGTCGCTGACGCGCACCCGCACCGTGCGTACATCATGCAGGAGCGAGAGCTCGACCGTACTGCCGCGTGGCGCGTGCTTGAGTGCGTTGTCGAGCAGGTTGAGCAGGAGGCGCCGCAACAGAACGTCATCACCGCGCACGGTGGCCTGCGCATCGGTGGTTACACGCACCACGACTTCGCGTGATTCAGCCAACGTGCGGACACTACGCGCCGCGTCGCCGACGAGTTCGTGCATGTGGACGATCTCACGTTTCACCGCATGCCCGGCCGCATCGACGCGCGCGAGCAGAAACAGATCGTCGACAATACGGGAGAGTCGCAGCGATTCGTCGTGGATAACACCGAGTGCTTCGCGATACTCCTGTGGCGAACGTTCGGCGCGACGCAGCGTCACGTCGGCCTCACCGCGAATGATTGCAATGGGTGTGCGCAATTCGTGCGACGCATCGGCCACGAACTGGCGTTGCGTACGGAACGCGTCGCCGACACGGCCAAGCAGCGCGTTGATGATCTGCGCCAAACGCCCCAGCTCGTCGTGCGGGTTCACCACGGGGAGCCGGTCATCGAGACTGGCCGCGGTAATCGACGCGGTGCGCGTGACGATGGCATCCAGCGGGGCGAGACTGCGACGCGCGAGGAGATAGCCGGCGATGACCGACACGAGCAACGCCATGGGAATGGCAAAGAAGATTGTCGTGCGCACCTGCCGCAGCAGCATCAGGTCGTCACGTTCGCCCCGCAACGCAGCGATGAGCAGCGCCGGCTCACCTACGTCGTCGGCTTCGGGCTCCACGCGCAACACCGCGGCGCGTGCCGGACCCTCGGCGAGCGTGATCTGCCGCACTACGACCGACGAATCGGCGAGACGGCCGGCGGTGCGCGCGTCGCGGACATCGGTGAGCAGTGTGCGCACTGCTGGTGGCAGCACCACCGCGCCGGTCGCGTTGACCGTTGTGCGTTCGCGCTGATCGGTCTCCGAAACATCTGCCGAAACATCAGCGGGCTGACGCGCCGCCATGAGCTGCTCGGCTTCGTCGGTAATGAAAATGTCGAGGTCGCCCACGCGCAGTTCGCGCAGGACGGCTTGTTCGTGTTCGCCACGCACCAGCTCCACTTCCCCGCGCGCCGTGGCGGCGCGCCGTTCGGCCAGGATGGCGCCAGCGACGGCACGCGCCGATTCGCGCACAACGGTTGCGGCGCGCTGATGCACGACGCGCTCGATGGTGAACCATCCCGCCGCGGCAAAGGCCACCAGCAGCAGCGCGAGCACGCTCGCATTCCACAGCGTGAGGCGCAGCAGAATGGAGATTCGTACGCGCGGCATGCGACGGCCGTTCACACGGGCGCGCTGGCGGCGAGCATGTAGCCCGCGCCGCGACGCGTATGCAGCAGCGGAGCAAACGGCTCGCGGTCGATCTTGCCGCGCAACCGGTTCATGTACACTTCGACCGCGTTGGTGAAGGGATCGTGATTGTCGTCCCACACATGCGACACGATATCCGCGCGCGATACCACGCGCCCCGCGTTGCGCGCGAGCAGTTCGAGCAGCGCAAACTCCTTCGCCGTGAGCACAATGGGCGTGCCCGCGCGAATCACGGTATGCGACTGCAGATCGATCTCGAGATCGGCAATCGTCACGCGCATGGGCTGCACGGTTTCGGGACGACGCAGCAGCGCCCGCAAACGCGCGAGCAGTTCGCCGAAATCGAACGGCTTCACGAGATAATCGTCGGCGCCGGCGTCGAGACCGGCGATGCGATCGGGGACGGTATCGCGCGCGGTGAGCATGAGCACCGGCGTGTGAATGTGCCGCTCGCGCAGCGTATTCACCACCGTGAGCCCGTCGACACCGGGGAGCATCACGTCGAGCACCACGGCATCGTAACTGTTGACCGCCGCCTGCACGATGGCGCTCTTGCCATTGTCGCAGGTGTCCACGGCGTACGACTCCTCGCGCAACCCTCGCGCAATGAGAGCGGCCAACCGTGGATCATCTTCGACGACGAGTACGCGCATGGTGACTCAGTGATGACGGATGGGAGCAGCGTCAGGAACGTGGTGCGCGCGTCCGCTGCTTTTCTTCGGCGCGCCGCCGGAACCAGCTCGCGACGAGATAGAACTCGTCGAGGTCGTGCGTGGGAATGTCGGCCCCCGAAAGGTCGGGCCCCTCATAGATGCGCGCAACGAGCGCATTGAACTCGGCCTGTTCCTGCTCCGACTGCGGCGCCCGCACCTCGGCCCGCACGGTGCCGCGCCGAATGAGATACACCCATTCGGCCTCGCCGTGTCCCACCGCGTGATACCGGAAGGTGAGCCGGTCGACGTTAGCGTGAAAGTGCTGCACGCGTTCGTGCAGCCACTGCACCAGCGCCAACCGGTCGCGGAGCACGCCGGCGCGCTCGAAGGCCAGGTCGCGTGCGGCGCTGTGCATCGCCTGCTCGAGCAGCTGCACAGGCGTGCTCGTCTGTCCCTCGAGAAAGGCGCGCACGGTGGTGGCGGCATCACGATACGGCAACGGTTCACCGGCGCCGATGCACGGTCCGGCGCAGGTACCGAGGTCGTGGCGCAGGCAGCCGGGTGCGCGTGTGCGCGGCGTGCGACTGCTGCGCGGCCTGGTGGCAGGGTCGGCGTTGAACCAGAGCGCACTGCCGCGCGCGCTGCCGGTGCCGCGCACGGTGTCCTCCAAGGTACAGTCGCGCAACCCGGTGGCTTCGGCGAGCGCCCGCACGGCATCGCGCAGCTGCGCGACGCGGCGGAATGGTCCGAAAAGCGCGATGGCCGATGGCTCGTCGGAGCGCGCGACCACACGCAGCCCCGGCACGGTACCGCCGGTGAGCGCGACATACGCGCGCGGCCACTCGTCCATGACCATCATGGTGTTGAAGTGCGGTCGGTACTGCTTGATGAGCCGCAACTCGCGCAGCAGCGCACCGAACTCGGTGTTGGTGTACTCCCATTCGATCTGAAAGGCATGACGCAGAATGCGCGCAGCCTTGTTTCGACGTCCGGTGGCGCGGAAGTAGCTGAGCAATCGCGTGCGCAACACGCGCGACTGCCCCACGTAGATCACGGTGCCGGTGGGGCCGAGCATGCGGTAGACGCCGGGCCGGTTCTCCACGCTCGCCCGCACCAGCGAACGCAATTGCTTGCGATGCGCGGGCGTGGTTTGGGGCGGCTTGGTGTGCAGGCGGGGGGCGTTGTCCGGCATGCGGGCAATCTAGCGCCGCGCTCCGATTGTTTTTCGCTTGTTGCGACCGCGTGGGGGGTGGTGTGTGGGAGACGCCCCGGGCGCCCCGCTCACCCCGTTCGCTGCTCTCTTCGGGGGTGGCCGAGCGCGCTGACGCGCGCCGGCGTCACCCCCGAAGGGATCCGCTCACGGGGCGGCGGGGCGCCCAGGGCTGCATCGCCCATGCGGTCGCGGCGAGGTGGGAGAAGCGCGCGCGAGAACTCGCTGTGCACGCGAGCCACGGTGCGGGCACACCGGCACCGCCTCGGGGCGTCGGGGCTGAGCGGTGCGATGTGAGATGGGTCCGGTGAGAGACCTCGCCCCGCCGTGATGCAGCCTCGGGGGGCGCCGCCGCCCCGTGAGCGGATCCCTGAGGGGGTGACGCCGGCGCGCGTCAGCGCGCCCGGCCACCCCCGAAGAGAGCAGCGAACGGGGTGAGCGGCGTCACCCGAGGCGTCTCGCGCGCACCAGTCTCACGTCTCAAGTCTCACGTCTCCCGATCGTAGGAAAGCGACGCGCGGAATTCGTCCGCCTGACGCCGGAGCTGGACCAGCTCCGTGTCGGCCATGCCGTCGAGGTGTTTGGTCATCATGCGCATGCGCGGGTGCTTGGCGAATCGCTCGCGGTGACGGGCCATGAAGTCCCAGTACAGGAAATTCATGGGGCAGGCCTCGGTGCCCGTGCGTTGCTTCACGTCGTAGCGACATTGGCCGCAGTAATTGCTCATGCGGTTCACATACGCTCCACTCGCCACGTACGGCTTGCTCGCGAGGGCACCACCGTCACCCCACGTGCCCATGCCGGCCACGTTCGGGAGCTCGACCCACTCGTACGCGTCGGTGAAGCCGGCCCAGTACCACCGTGACAGCGCCGCCGGCTCCACCCCCAGCATGGTGGCGAAGTTGCACTGGATCATCAGGCGCCCAATGTGATGTGTACGACCGAAGTCGCGCACCTGACGGATGGTGTCGCTGAGACAGCGCATTTCGCAGGCGCCGTGGGACGCCCCATTGTACGCTTCACCGTCGGGCGCCCAGAACCACATGGGCAGAGGAAGCGGCGCGTCGAGGGCGTTGGCGGTGCGCAGCCCCGGCATGAGCTGCCAATACATGCCACGAATGTATTCGCGCCAGCCGAGAATCTGGCGAATGAATCCTTCCGCACTCGCAATGGGCACCAGCCCTTCGCGATACGCACGCTCGGCGCGCTTCACCACCTCGAGCGGGTGCAGCAACCCCACGTTCATGATGCTCGACAACGTCGAGTGGAGCAGATCGGGTGCGCCATGAACGAGCGCGTCCTCGTAGGGCCCGAACTCGGGGAGGCGCTCCACGACAAAGCGTTCGAGCCACGCTTTTGCCTCAGTGCGCGTGACCGGCAACCCGAAAGAATCGACCGATCCCCAGCGCTGCTTCCATGTACGTACGCGCTCCATCTGCTCGCGCGTGACGGTGTCAGGTTCGACTCGCCACACCGGCGGCACGGGGCGATTCTTCGGCCACGGTTTGCGGTTGTCGGCGTCGAAGTTCCACTCGCCACCGCTCGGCGTGCCGTCGGGTTCCATGAGAATGCCATGCTTGCGCCGCATCTCCCGATAGAACCATTCCATCCGGTATTCCTTGCGGCCGCGCGCCCACGTGGCAAACTCTTCGCGCGTCGCGAGAAAGCCGCGATCCTCGCGCAACACGAGCGACACTCCGGCCTCACTCAGCAGCAGGCGCGCGCGGTCGAGCTCATCGACCATGTCCTGCTCGCGTCCTTCGGTCGCGACGACGCGCGTAGCACCGAGTTCCCGTGCGAGTGCCACGAGTCCGTCGGCGTAGGTGGGCGCGTTGCGCAGTACCACGCGATGCCCCGCGGCCTCGAGTGACGCGGCGAAGTGCCGCATGGCCGACAGAATGAGCACGAGCTTCTGCCGATGCCACGGGAGCGATGCGCCCTTCGCGACCGATTCGAGCAGCACAACGACGACATCCTCGCGCGGCTCACGCGGGATATTGGCAACAGCGCGCGAGCATTCCCACGGCGCGACGAAAGCAAGAGTCAGAGCGGACACGCGAGCGAAACGGCAACCGTCTCGCTCACGTTCCCTTCACCTTCCCTTCAACGTGCGCCCCGAACGTTTCAGTCCGTCGCGTCCATGTCCACCTGTCCGCTCAACTTGCGTGACAGGTGCGACCAGCTCATGCCCACGGCCAGCAGCAGCGCGGTGCACACGAGCACTACGTACGAAATGCCGCGCGCCGAGCCGGCGCTGACGACGCCGAAGTCGATGAGCAGCCACACGAGGCCGCCGGAGATGGCGAGGACGAGCACCGCGCCACCAACGCCGATGGAACGACGTGTGGCGTTGAGGAACACCGCCCACCCGCCAAGCAATGCGATGCCCACGAGGAACTTGAGTGAGGCCGGGCCGCTGGTGGTTTCGCCCGTGCGCAACGGGGCGATGGCCCAATGGAAGTACGACAACCGCTCGGGGTTGTACGTCGAGAACACGAGTACCAATGCAGCGAGCGTGCGGGCGGCAATGCCGCCCAGTCCGGGGCCACCAGCCATGATTATGCCTGCGTTCGGGAAGAGGAGGAGTTGGCGAAGCGTCGCGACAGCGCGATGAGACACCACAACGCCGTGCAGAGCACGAGCAGGAACTTGAGACTGGCCGCTATTCCGGCAAGGGCCGCGAGCGACGGCGACGGGCCCTCTTCGATCATCCGCCAGAGGCACCAGTTCTCGAAGGCGTCGAGGGGGATGCACGCCAGGACGACACCGCCCAGCTCACCGCCCACGCGGTGCAGGTTGCTACCCGGAAGTACGAAGCGCGGCGTGCGCAGTACGCGGACGCTCAACCAGAAGAACCACGGATACACCAGCAGGAACCCCACGTCGACGCCGAGGCTCACCCGCGCCTGCTCCGTCACACCGGCGCTGCGCCACATGTCCAGAATGGCCTTGGCGCGCTCAGCCGTGAAGGCGAGCTCGTACGCCACGATCCCCCCGGGGATGACCGCCGACAGCGGCCCGTCGAGGCCGCGCAGCTGTACCAGGAGAATGAGCGACAACGTGGCGAAGAACAGCCAGATCAGGACGCGGGACATACCTTCAGGGTAGCGCTCGGCGTTCGCTGACGGAACGGGAAGTCGCTATTTCTCACCCTATGGATTCCTTTCCTGTAACGGCCAACGCCCTGCTGGGGATCGCCGTGGGCTTCGGCCTGGCCTCGGCGGCCGGGTTCCGGGTGTTCGTCCCCCTGCTTGCTGCGGCGATCGCTGCCAAGTCGGGGGTACTTACCCTGTCGCCGGGCTTCGAGTGGATTGCCACCACGCCGGCGCTGGCCGCGCTCGGCACTGCCACCATCCTCGAGGTGGGCGCGTACTCGGTGCCGTGGCTCGATCAGCTCCTCGACCTCGTCGCCACCCCGGCGGCGATGCTGGCGGGGATGCTCGCGGCCGCGAGTGTCGTGGTGGACTTGCCGCCGGTGCTCAAGTGGAGCGCGGTGCTGCTGGCCGGCGGCGCGGCGGGGGTCACGCAGGGTGCGACGGTGTTCACGCGTTTCAAGAGCACCACGCTCACCGGCGGCGTAGGCAACCCCGTGGTAAGCACACTCGAGCTGGTCAGTGCGGTGGTTACCAGTGTGCTCGCGATTTTTCTGCCAATCGTGACGTTGGTCGCGGTGCTGCTGCTGTTCGTGTTCTTCACGCGTCGTGTGCACGGCGTGCTCTTTGGCCGCAAAGCCGCGCGTGACGCGGCGGTGGCATCAGGCGGGCCGCCCAAATTGCCGCGCGGGCCTAATCGGCGCGGCTGAAGCCTGTCGTTGCCGTAGGGAAACGCTCACGCCGCGCGAAACCCGTCGTCGGCCAACCGCTTCAACACCTGCGCGCGCAGCGCCGCGGGGTCGTGCGACTCGTCGAGCGCCTCGCTCACCGCGCCCAGAAAATGCTGCGCAAACGCAAAATGTTCGGCGCAATGCACGCAGTCGCGCACATGGGCCTCAACCTCGGCGTAGCGCGACGCATCGAGTTCTTCGTCGAGATAGTCCCAGAGGCGACGGACGGTGGTGTCGCAATCTATCGTCTGCACAGAGTCGTTGGCGTCGGAGTTCATGGCGGCGTGACGGAAGACGGAGAAACGGACGGGCGTGCCACACCGGCATCGCGCGCAAATTCAAAGAGTGATTCCTGCAGCAGACGCCGCGCGCGAAACAGCCGCGAGCGTACCGTCCCGATGGGTATATCGAGCACCTTGGCGGCTTCTTCGTACGAATAGCCATCGACGTCGACAAGTTGAACGACACTGCGGAACGCCGGCTCGAGCCGCTCGACCGCCGCACGAATGGCGGGTGCCAGATCGAGTGTGGACACGAACTGGTCGAGCCCACTGCGTTGTGCCGCCACATGGCCCATGACGGCGCCGAGTGTTTCGAGTTCGGCGTCGTCGCCGTCGGACGTAAGAACCAGACGCCGTTGGCGTTGTGACATGCGATACCAGGCGTGATGACAGATGCTGAACAGCCAGCGCTTGACGTCGTTCCCCTGCTGAAAGGTGGCGTAGCCACGATACGCCAACAGGAACGTCTCCTGTGTGAGATCGTCCGCTTCGGCCGCATTGTGTGTGAGCGACCGCGCAAAGCGCAGCACGTGCGGAAGACAGGCGAGCGCCTCCGCCTCGAACGCGGCATCACGCTCGGGCGGGGGACCGTTGGCCGGAACCGTACCCGCCTGCGTCATGAACCCGGGAGCGCTTTGCGAATGGCGGCGTCGAGGTCCTGATCGCCACCGACGCCGGTGTAGACCACCTTGCCGGTCTTGTCGAGCACCACCACGTACGACGTGTGCGGGACGGCATACGCCTTCATCATCTTGCTCTCCGCATCGAAGACGAACATCCCGTCCATGCTGCGCTCGGTCACGTACGCCTTCTGTCGCTCGATGGACTGATTGTCCGGCACGCCGATGTTGAGGAACGCCACCTGACTCCCATACTGCGCCTTCGCACTCTTGAACGCGGGCTCGAGCTTTCTGCACAGCGGACACCACGTGGCCCAGAACTCCATCACGACGGGCTTCTTGCCAATCATCGCACGGAGATCGACCGAGGCGCCGTCGAGTGACGACAAGGTGAAATCAGCAGGCGCAACAGCACCCACCGCAATACCCCCGACCTGTGCCGACAGCCGCGGTGCTGCCACGGTGGCGGTGAGCGAGAGTGCCGCCATGGTGGCTGCGGCGTACACCACACGGGCGCTATACGATGTCACGGACATGGAATGCCTCGAGAGAGAAGTGATGACGGTCAGAACCACACCTGCCCCGCCTGCAGCAGGTAGTACTCGGCCACGCCGAGCATGATGAGCGCGAACAGTTTCTTGATGTGCAGCATCCAGGCACCGGCGCGTGGCAATCGTTCGAGCATACCGGCGGTCATACCGACTACCACGAGCAGCATCGACATACCCAGAGAGAACACGAAGAGGTAGCTGAAGCCCTGCCACGCGTTTTTGGTCGTGGCGACCCAGGTGAGCAGCGTGGCCATGACCGGCGCGCCGCAGGGTGCGGCCACGAGCCCCGATGCGGCGCCCATGCCGAATGCGCCGAGCAGTCGGCCGCCGGTTTCCATGGTGGCTGCACGCGTGAGCAGCGCTGTTGGGACCGGCACTGACAGCACGTCGAGCATGGCCAGCGCGAACACGAGCATGAGATTGGCCATGCCCAACAGCAGCCACTTGTTGGTGCCCACGCTCCCGAACAGCGATCCCGTGAGCCCCGCGAGCAATCCGAGCGCGGCATACGAGAGTGCGAGCCCCACGACGTACGCCGCCGTAAGTGACCACGCCCGGCTGCGGCTTCCATTGGCGCTGCGTTGCTGACTGCCCACCACGGCCGCCGTGATGGGAATCATGGGATAGATGCACGGCGTGAGACTCGTGAGCACTCCACCGACGAACACGGCGGGATACGCGAGTGCGGGATTGGATACCAGCAGTTGTGCAACGGATTGCGCCATGATGTTTGCCGTAGTGAGTCGTGACACCACAGCTAGACAGCAACCGTCGCCAGAGTTCCGCGCAACCGCAAAAAACAGGTGCGGAACTTCCTGCGGGGCTCGTGTCTAGGTGAGTGCATGCCCACCTCTCACTCCCCCCGGCATCACCCCATTGCGCGCGCCACGCATTGGGTGAGCACCATCGCTGTCACCATCATGGCGATGTCGGGGCTGCGCATCTTCAATGCGTCGCCCGCGTTCGCACCCAAAGGCACTGCACCGTGGCCGCTCTGGCCCTTCGAGGGCACGCCGGCGCCGGCGTGGAGTACCTTCGGCGGGTGGTTGGGCGGCGCCCGTCACTGGCATTTCGCCATGATGTGGGTGCTTGTGCTCAACGGCGCGGTGTATCTGGTGCATCTGTACCATCGTGGACGCTGGCGCACGATCGTGCCGCGCGTTTCGGCGTGGCGCGACGCCATCGAGATGGCGCGCTTCTACTTGTTCTTTCGGCGTGATCATCCCGTGCAGGGCAAGCACAACGCGCTGCAGCAGTACGCCTACACCACCATGCTGGTGTGCGGGCTCATGCTGGTGCTGTCGGGAATCGCCATCTGGAAGCCGGTCACCCTGAGCGTGCTCACGTCACTGCTGGGCGGCTACGCGTGGGCGCGCTGGTGGCACTTTGCGGCCATGTTGCTGCTCGCCCTGCTCGTGTCGGTGCACGTGTTCATGGTGCTCACCGTCGATCCGTACGCCATTCGCGCCATGACCACCGGCGGTTACGACGATGAGCATTGGAGTCCCGAAGCCCGTCATGCCCGTCCGCTGCAGCACCTGTTGCCGAGGAAAGACCCATGAACCCGACGAGACTGTTTCGTGTGGTGCGTGAGGTCGTGGCGCAGCGCGCGACCGCGCTGACTGACCGCGGCGTCATGGACCGGCGTGCGTTTGCCCGCGTGTTGAGTGTCGGTGTGCTCACGCCGCTCGCGGCGGCGTGTACGGCGCCTTCCGGCGACACCGTACAGCGACTGCTGTCTGGCGCCGAGAAGAACAACGCACGCCTCGAACGGTGGCTGCTGCGCACGGCGCACGGCACCGACCAGGTGCCACGCGGTGCGGCCGTCGCGGGTGAGGCGTTTCCGTCGTATTTCATTTCGCCGCAGGTCCCGGTGTGGAACGCGGACATGGGCGGTCCGTGGACGCTCACGGTGAACGGCGCGGTGCGCACCCCGCTCACACTCTCGTTCGACGATGTACGGCGGTTGGCCACGCGTACACAGAAGGTGCATCACTACTGCGTGGAAGGGTGGAGCGCCGTCGCACAGTTCAACGGCATTCCCTTCGGTGAGCTGGCGCGCATGGCGCAGCCGTTGTCCAACGCGGGCTACGTGGACTTTGCCTCATTCGACAACAGCTATCACGAGAGCTGGGATGTCGAGAGCACGATGCATCCACAGACCATGGTGGCCGTTGGGAAGGATGACCAGCCGCTCAGCCCCATGTACGGGGCGCCGGCACGCATTCATTCGCCGGTCAAGCTTGGCTACAAGAACACCAAGTATCTCACGACCATTACGTTCATGCCCGCTCGCAATGGGGGCTACTGGAGCGACAAGGGCTACGAGTGGTTCGGGGGGACCTAATGCTGTTCTCGGATGCCTTGGATGCCTCGGTTGTCTTCGTGTCATCAGTTCCAACCCAAGCCAGCCGATCAGCAATCACACCGGCTTGGCCACCATGCACCACACCGCATACACGAGCGGCACCGTGGCCAGCCATCCCACCACGTTCCAACGCGAATACGCGCGCACCAGCTCCGCATCTGAAAGCCCACCGCGCACCATGACACGCTGCGCCGGTACCAGCACGACGAGCCACATCAACGTGGAAACCGCCAACGCCACAATGGCCTGACGAATCCACGCCGTTTCCCAGAGCGGCACGCCGCGCAGCATCGCCAGCGCCACACCACTCATGGTAAGCAGCGCGCCGCCGCCCACGGTGAAACACCAGTCGGTGATCACGATGGCACGGGCGGCGCGTTGAAAATCATGCGAGTGTCGTACGCGAAAGAAGATCGCGCTCCACACCCCGGTGACGATGACGTTCCCCACGAACAGAATCGCGCCGAGTACGTGCGCGGTCTTGAGGAACGCATCCAGCGTCATGCGTGGGCCAAGTTACGGTGCCTTGGCCGGCGTAATGCGAATGTTGCGGTACTCCACCGACGTGTGATCGCCCTGCAGATAGATGGGGCCAGGTGCGCCTTCGTCGCTGTCGAGTGCGCCACCGGTGATGCCGGGAATGGTCTGGTCGGCGATGATCGTCTTGCCGTTGAGCACCACCGTCACGCGACGGCCGATGAGCGTGATGTCGTAGCTCTGCCAGACGCCGGCGCCCAAATGCGCCTGCTCGTTGGGCACGAGAAAGCCATACACGCCTCCCAAGTGCGTGGAGAGCGGTTCGCCCAGCGGGCTGTCTTCGACCTGCACTTCGTGGCGGCCGCGCAGATACACGCCGCTGTTGCCACCCTTGGGGACGCGGAACTCGAGATGCAGCTTGAAGTCGGTGAACTTCTGCTTGGTAGCGAGGTTCGCGCCTGACTTCACGTTGGTGAGGATGCCGTTGAGCACTTTCCACTGACTGTCACCGCCGGGAAGCGGTTCCCACGCACTCATGTCGGTGCCGCCAAAGAGCACAATGGGTGCGCCCCACACCGGCGCAGCGGTGCGGCGCATATTGGGTGCACGCTTGCCGGTGAAGCGGTGCTTCTCGCCGTTGGGCGTGACAATCGTGCCCGACAGTGCATCGTTGGCAATCGTCGCTTCGAACTGCATGTCGTTCGCTTCCTGCTCCCACTGCGGCGGAATGACAAAGCGCATCGTGCCATTGTCGAACATCACCTTGGCAATGGGGCGCGAGCTGCCGCCGCCGCCCACGAAGCGACCCACGAGGGTCTTGCCGCCCGACAGCGACACTTCGACCCACGACGGATACACGCGGTCGGTGCCCTGCACGGTGAGGTCCCACCGTCCGATGATGGGCGCGTTGGCCTGCGCTTCAGCGGTCGAGAGCACGACGGCGGAGGAGAGCAGGGCCGGGACGAAGGAGCGCGCCGAACGGCGCAGCAGCGCGGAGAGAGAGAGCATGCGCGGAACCGGAAAGGTGAGGTGGGAGTGACCGGGGGAAATCTACTGACGGGGCGCGCCGGGGGGATGCAGCTGCGCCGCCGCCGCGTGAATCGCGGCGCGAATGCGCGGGTAGGTGCCGCAGCGACAGACGTTGCCATCCATTGCCGCATCGATGTCGTCGTCGGTGGGCGACGTGTTCGTTGACAGCAACGCCGCCGCACTCATGAGCTGCCCGGACTGGCAGTAGCCGCACTGAGCCACGGCAATGGTGCTCCACGCACTGCGCAGCGCGTCTATGACTGGGCCGTTGATGCCTTCAATGGTGGACACCTGCTTGCCCAACACCGCCGACACCGGCGTGACGCACGAGCGGACGGCCTCGCCGTTCACATGCACGGTGCACGCGCCACACATGGCAATGCCACACCCGAACTTCGTCCCCGGGAGCCCGACATCGTGTCGCAATGCCCAGAGCAGCGGCGTGTCCGCGGCCACGCTGAGCGTCACCTCGGCGCCGTTCAGCATGAGCGTGATATCGGGTGTGTTCATGTCTTCTGCTCCGCGACGGGCAGTCGCAACGGAAGCGTACGCAGCCGAGTGCCGGTCATCGCAAACAGCGCATTGGCGACCGCAGGCGCGACAACCGGGACAGCGGGTTCACCCAGCCCCGATGGTACATGCGTGCTTGGCACGAAGTGACACGCAATGGCGGGAGCTTCACTCATGCGCAGCGCGCGGTAGTCGTTGAAGTTGTTGGCCTCGATGCGTCCGTTCTTCACGATCACCTCGCCGTGCAATGCGGCCTGCAATCCAAACAGCACACCGCCTTCCACCTGCTGCGCCGCGCCCGAAGGATTCACAATGAGCCCAGCATCGGCGGCGACGGTCACGCGCTCCACGCGCACGCTGCCGTCGGCGCGCACCAGCACCTCCGCCACGAGCGCGACGATGCTTGCATAGCTCCAGTGCAGCGCTACCCCGCGGCCGCGCGCACCGCCATCGGGCGCCGCGGCGAGTGGTGTGAACCACGCACTCTTGTCGGCCACGAGATCGAGCACCGCCCGTGCCCGTGGATGCTGCTGCAACAGTTGCTGTCGGTATCGCACCGGATCGACCTTGGCGTCGTGCGCGAGTTCGTCCACGAACGACTCCATCACGAACCCTTTGTACGAATGCCCCACCGAACGCCACGACCCTACGGGCACGGGGAGCGGCACATCGGTGTGTGCGACACGCATCGCGGGAAACTCGTACGGCTGCTCGAAGGTCCCTTCGGCGGCGGTCTTGTCGGGGGACAAGGCGACCGCGGTAATGCCCACGCGTGCGCCGAGCGCCTGAAAGGGCGACTGTCCCGCCGATTGCACCACCACACTCTTCAACGCGCCCGCGCCATCGAGCGCAGCGCGCATGCGTGTGACACCGGCCGGCCGATAGAAATCGTGCCGCATGTCGTCTTCACGACTCCAGATGGTTTGCACGGGCACGCCCGGCAGGGCGCGCGCAATGTCGGCGGCTTGCGCGACATAGTCGGCCTCGAGTCGCCGCCCGAAGCCGCCACCCAGCTGCATCTGGTGCAGCGTGACCGACTCCTCAGACATACCAAGCACCGACGCCGCGGCAGCACGCGCCACCCCTGGCACCTGCGTCCCCGTCCAGAGTTCCGCCGTCGTGCCGTTCACGCGGACGGTGGCGTTCATCGGCTCCATGGTCACGTGCGCGAGATACGGCGCTTCGTACGTCACATCGATCACACGCGCGGCCGTATCGAGCGCGTCCATCGCGTTGCCATCGCTGCGATACGGCAAGCCACCGTCGCCCGCCGCCGCCGCACGGAGCGTGCGCATGATGCCGTCGCTCGAGAGCGTGGCATGCGGGCTTTCGCTCCAGCGCGCGTTGAGCGATGCCAACGCCTGTTTCGCTTCCCACCAACTGCGCGCCACCACGGCGAGTCCGGGCGGATTGCCGTACGAACTTCCGGCGAGCTCCACCACGGCTTCCACACCGGGGCGTGTCATGGCGGCCTGCTTGTCGAACGACAACACCATGCTGCCCAGCGCGGGCGGCATGAGCACCGCCGCGTAGCGCATCCCCTCGAGCATCACGTCCATGCCATACAACGGGCGCCCGTGCAGCACTTCGTCGGTATCGAGCCGCGCGCGTGACGTACCAATGATGGTGAACGCCTCTGGCGACTTGCGTGTCACGTTGGTCTCACGCCGCGCTGCCGCGTCGCCTACGAGTTCACCGTAGCGGAACTGCCGGTCGCCGCACGTCACCACGCCACGTTCGGTGCGGCACGCCGACACCGCGACGCCGGCGCGCGCCGCGGCCGTCGCCACGAGCGCCGCGCGCGCGGTTGCGCCGGCATCGCGCGCCACCTCCCACGTGTCGCGCACACTCGACGAGCCGCCGGTCATCATGACGCCCACTTCGCGCATGGTCTTGGCGGTCAGCCACCGCACACCGCGCACCAGCGGTTGCGCTTCCATGTCGTCGGAGAAGGGCAACCCGTCGACGATCGCCGCGGCGTTGTTGTAGATCTTGTCCACGCCGCTGTGCACCACGCGCACGCGGCTCCAGTCGCAATCGAGCTCCTCGGCCACGAGCATCGCCAGCGCCGTGTGAATCCCTTGCCCCATTTCGGCCTTGGGGGCGATGATCGTCACGGTGTCGTCGGGGGCAATGGCGAGCCAGCCGTTGAGCGCCACGCCGCCCCCGTCGGGGGTGGGAGCGTCCGACGGGTACAGCCGCTGGCGCGGTGGGGTCAGCGACCAGCCCATGACGAGCGCGCCGGTGGCGCCCAGCCCTGCCAAAAGGAACGTCCGACGTTTCATGCGGGCCTCAGAAAAACCTCACGCGTGCCTCATATTTCCAAGATGCCACGTCGCCCACATGGGCGGCAGCGTCCCGTGCCCTTTACCCGTCCCGCCATGCGCCCCGCGTTGCCCGCTTCCGTTGCCCTGTCGCTCTGTGCCGCGTTGCTTCTGTCCGGCTGTCAGCAGGACGCCGAATCGAAGACCGCCGTCGCGGCCGCGAAGGTGGCCCGCGAAACGCGCACGCTCGCGCCCGGCGACCTGCAGATCCTGAGCCTCGACCGCACCGTGGCCATCGAGATCGTAGGCGACTCGGCGCACGTGTTCTTGGTGAACAGCACGATCAGCGTGCCGGTGACCTACATCGAGAACGTGAAGTACGCCGACAACCGGCTGCGCTTCGACATCAAAGGCTTCGGCATGAAGATGTTCGAGGTCGGCGACGGGCGGGAAGGCGCGGTGTTCTCGCAAGTTGATGCGCTGCAGTTCGTGTCGACGGTGATATCGCGGCAGAACCGTGCGGAACGGGCGGATTCGGCGGCGCAGTAAGGCGGTTTGAACTGCGGTTCAACTACGGGTGGTTGGTCCGGCGGTTTACTGGCTTACGGCACTAGCCCTCAGGGGAAAGAACGCAAGGGGAAAGGATGTAGCGCGGTTGTGTCCACCAAGACCGCAACTGCAGTTGCCGTTTTTTTGTGGACGGTACCGCGCTTTCCACTTTTTCCTTGCGTTCTTCCCCCTGAGGGCTAAATCCGTCGGCCAGTGAGTCGCCGGACCAGCCAACCGCAGTGATCAACTGCTGCACGACAGCATCGAACACCCCGCCTTGTGCCGCGCCCACTCCGGCCGCCGCCCCGCGTACTCGGCGTATGCGGGCTGCTCCGTGTACGGATTACGCAGCGCCGTGAGCAGCGTCCGTACCACCGAATAATCGCCCGCCGTCGCTGCGTCGATTGCCTGCTGCGCGACGTAATTGCGCAACACGAACCACGGGTTCACGGCGTGCATCGCGGCGCGGCGTTCCGCAAAGGTTCGGCCGTGCGGCAGCACCAGCGCGTGCCACCGACGCAGCCACGTGTTGAATGCCTCTGCCTTCGCGTCGCGCTTGTCGTCGTTGTAGAACACGTCGCCCAAGAGTGGCAGCAGGTCGCCGTCGGGCAACGTGTCGCCAATGTCGCCGAGTGCGCGGAAGAAGCGCGTGTAGTCCACCTCGGCGTCGAATAGCAACGCAAAGCACTCACGAATCACGAGCATCTCGTCGTCGCCGCGGCGCACGAAGCCGAACTTGGCGGCGTTCATCGCTTCGTACTCGGCGATGTACACCGCCGAAAAACGATCGAGGCCGGCCTGCAGCGGCGCTTCGTCGGCGAAGAGCGGCGTGAGCGCGTCGGCGAGGCGCGCGAGGTTCCACTGCGCGACGGCCGGTTGCTGCCCAAAGCGATACCGACGCCCCTGCGCGTCGGTGGTGTTGGGCGTCCAGTGCGGGTCGAAGTTGTCGAGCCAGCCGTACGGGCCGTAGTCGATCGTGAGTCCCAATATCGACATGTTGTCGGTGTTCATCACGCCGTGCACGAAACCCACGCGCATCCACTGCACGATCATGCGCGCCGTACGCTCGCACACCTCGGCGTACCACGCGCCGCGGCGTTCGGTGTCGTTGCTGTACTGCGCCACTAAATGCGGAAAGTCGCGCGAGATGGTGAAGTCCACCAACCGCGTGAGCGTGGCCACGTCTTCGCGCGCCGTGAAGATTTCGAAGTTGCCGAAGCGAATGAAGCTCGGTGCCACACGACACACGATCGCCCCGTGCTCGGGCGCGGCGTTGCCGTTGTAGAACATGTCACGCACCACCATGTCGCCCGTGGCGACCACACTCAGTGCGCGCGTCGTGGGCACACCCAGATGGTGCATCGCTTCGCTACACAAAAACTCGCGAATGCTCGAGCGCAGTACGGCGCGACCGTCGGCGGTGCGCGAGTACGGCGTGGGGCCGGCGCCCTTGAGCTGCAGCTCCCACCGTTCGCCACGCGCGTTGACCACTTCGCCCAGCGTAATCGCGCGTCCGTCGCCCAGCTGACCGGCCCAGTTGCCGAACTGATGCCCGCCGTAGCAGGCGGCATACGGCTGCATGCCGGGGAGCAGCGCGTTGCCGCCGAACACCTCGGCGAACGCAGGCGACTGCACGAACTCGGGCGCGAAGCCCACGAGCTCGGCCACGTCTGCGGCGTGCGCCAACAGCTGCGGCGCGGCCACGGGGGTGGGCATCACCGGGCTCCACGCGGCCCCCAGCACTTGTCTTCGCCGCCCCGAGGAATCAGGATCCCCCGGCAGCTCGGACACGAAGCGGTTGTCGAAGGTCACGTTCGACGTTTCGTTGTCTACACTGTTGGTATTCACACCCTGAAACATAGAACCCGGCCCACCATGTCGAAGCGTTTTGTGAACGCGTTCCCGGCTGTGCTTCTCCCGGCCATGCTGGCCATTGGCCTTGCGGCGTGCAGCGACGCCAAGTCGCCGGCCAAGGGCGGCACGTTGTCGGACAGTGTGGTGACCATCCCGGCGGTCCCCACCGTAACCGTGGCTGCCGTCGCGCCCAACTCCTTTTCGGGGACACTCCCCTGCGCCGATTGTTCCGGCGTGCAGACCACCGTGGCGCTCTTTGCCGACAGCACGTATCGCCTGCGTCAGCAGTACGACGGCAAGTCGGCCGCGCCAATGGTGACGATGGGCCGCTGGGAGCTGGCGGGCGGGACGCTCACGCTGCGCGGCCTCACCGACTCGCTGCGTTTTACGCAGGTGAGCGAAGACACGATCCGGCTGGCCGCCGACGCCAAGGCGGTGCTGGTGCGTGCGGACACCATGAACGCGCTGCGTGAGCCCGTCACCGTGGTGGGGGCGTTTTCGTACATGGCCGACGCGGCCACGTTCCGGGAATGCGCGTCGGGGCAGACGTACCCGGTGCTCATGAAGGGCGGCTATGCGGCGCTCGAGCGGGCGTACAAGGCGGCCAAGCTCACGCCGGGCAGCGCGCAGCAGGTGGAGCTGTCGGCGCGCTTTCTGGCGCGTCCCGACGACCTCGAGGGGCCGCGGGAGCGCGACGTGGTCGAGGTCGTGAAGTACGTGGGGCCGTCGGCCAACCCGGATTGCCGGTGATATGGGGCTCCTGTCCTGGCTCAAACCCCGCAGGCGGGAACCCCGCGCCCTCTCCGCGCCTATTACCAGCATGACCGACCAGATCTCCGACTCCAAGACGTACGTGAAGCCGCCGGCCGACGCGCTGCGCAGCACGCTTACCCCCGAGCAGTACGCCGTCACGCAACAGTGCGGTACTGAACCGCCGTTCCGGAACGCGTACTGGGACAATCACGACGCGGGGCTGTACGTGGACGTCGTCACCGGCGAGCCGCTCTTTGCCAGCGTGCACAAGTTCGATTCCGGCACCGGGTGGCCCAGCTTTACGCGTCCCGTCGCGCCCAACGTGACGGAGCACGAAGACCGCTCCTACGGCATGCGCCGGGTGGAAGTGAAGTCGAAGCACGGCGACTCGCACCTGGGGCACCTCTTCCCCGATGGCCCGAAGGAAGCGGGTGGCCTGCGCTACTGCATCAACTCGGCGAGCCTGCGCTTCATTCCGTTGGCCGAGCTCGAGGCCCAGGGATACGGCGAGTACGTGTCGATCTTCGCCAATGGCGGTTCGCATGGCTGAGCCCACGCGCGAAGTGGCCATTCTGGCCGGCGGCTGCTTCTGGGGCATGGAAGAGCTGCTGCGCGCCATTCCCGGTGTGCTCGACACTGACGTGGGCTACACCGGCGGTTGGCTGGAGCACCCCACGTATCACGACACGCACGACAGCAAGAGCGGTCATGCGGAGAGTGTGCGCATCGAGTTCGACCCGAGCGTGATCACCTTCGAGGCGTTGCTGGAGCATCACTTCTTCCGCATGCACGATCCCACGACGCTCAACCGTCAGGGGAACGACATCGGGACGCAGTACCGGAGCTCGATTTTCTACACGAGCGAGGCGCAGCGTGAAACCGCCGAGGTGGTGAAGGCGCGGGTGAACGCGAGCGGCTTCTGGCCGAAGCCCATCACCACCGAAATCGTGCCGGAAGCCAAGTGGTGGAGCGCCGAGGGATATCACCAGGATTATCTCAAGAAGAATCCGGGTGGGTATACCTGTCATTGGATGCGGTGAAAAGTGAGCGGACCGGATCGCGGAGCAATCAGCGGCGTGTGAGGAGGCGGTCCACCGACCACGCGCCGCTGCCGCGAAGAACTACGATGCACGCCAGGGCGACGGCCAGTATGAAAAACTCGATGCCTTCGCCCTTCTGTGTGCCGCTCCAGTTGATGAAGAACCCATTGGCAAGATGCGAGCTCAGCGCTGCGACGAGCATGGTGATCCCCACCAGCGCAGCGGCGACGCGTCCACAGAATCCCACCAGCAGGGCCACACCCCCGAAGAACTCGGCGAAGATGGCGGCGAGTCCCAGGATGTACGGGAAGCCCATCGTGCCGGTGAAGAATTCCATGGTGCCGGCGAAACCGTAGCCACCGAAGCTGCCGAACAACTTCTGCATGCCATGGGGGACGATCATGGCGCCGAGCGCAACGCGGGCGAGTGTCGCGGCCGCGTCGGCCGGAGTGGCAATGAGCGCCGCTCGCCCGCGGAGAGTGTTGGAGTTCATGGTACCGCCTTGACCAGCGACGCGCTGTCGTAGACGAACCGCTCATATACGATGTGGGCGTCCGGGCCGTCATCATCCCACTCTTGCACCGCGAGCTGGTCGAAGTGGTACTGCTTCCCGTCAGTGCCGCGGAAGTCAGCCACCCAGTTGATCACCGAGCGCGTGCCGTCCACCAGCACACTCGCCGCGCGATAGCCGTGCAGTTCGGCGATTCCACTGAGGAACTGTTTCTCACGTTCCACGTTTGCCGCTTTCCCGTGGGTGGCGGGCTGGATGTTTTCCTGCATGCGCACGTTGTCCGCGTAGAACGCGTCAAGTGCCTCGAAGATGGCGCCGCGTTCCACATGCAGAACGAGTTGCTGCACGCGATGGCGGAGTGACGAACTCATGGCAAGCTCCTTGAGTGGGGTTTGGCGAAGGCAGACACATGCGGACGATGGCGCCACCGCCTTGGGGGGACGTGATGGTATTGAGCCATTGGTCAATCATTGACTAGTCATGTATTGGTCCACGAAGACCTCGCCTGATCAGCGGTGCTCACGGCCTACACGGTGCCGATGCGTTTGCAGAGCTGAATCAGGCTCGCCACATCTGGTTTGGTCAGTTCGCCAAGGGCGGCCTCATCGGCTGCATCGACGGCGTCGTCGGATTCAGCGAGCAGCTTCAGCCCGGCCTTGCTGATCGCCACGAAGACGAGCCGGCGGTCGTGCGCCGCGCGCGTGCGCGACACCCACCCCTGCTCCTCGAGTCGGTCAAGCAGCCGCGTGATGCCAGGCGTCTGCTCGATCATGCGCTGCGCGATCTCCAACGTTGGCAGCGGTTCGGGAAGTGCCCCGCGCAGAATCCGCAGCACATTGTACTGCTGCAGCGTGATTCCGAACGGTTCCACGGCTGCCGCCCAGCGACGCCGTACCACATCGGCGGCTCGCAGCAAGGCTTCGCCCGCCTGTGCGCGCTGGCTGCGGGCTGCCGGTTTTTTGCTGTGGGAAGTTGGGCTGGTCATGAATGCGGTGTCGGGGTCGAGGGTACTTTACCATGAAATCATTGATTGGTCAAGTATCGGGTCTCGATCGCGGAACCGCGCGTTCCCGATGACCGCCGTGCATGCAGATCCATGAAGCCGTCGTGTCCGTACAACTTCCGCACATGGGCGCGATTGTTCTGCGCCCGTTGCACAGGCAGCGTTGAACCATGTCCAAAATCGTATGGGTTCTCGCCGCGTTCGTCGTGCACTGCGCGCCAGTGGTCGCCGCGGCGCAAATCGGTACCACGACCGAAATCATCACGGGCCGCGTGACTGGTCCCGACAGCCTCCCCATCAACGGCGCGCGCGTCGAGGTCACGTCGGTCAGCAATGGCGTGATCCGGCAAACCACGACGCGCAGCGACGGGCGCTACACGCTGCTCTTTCGTGAGGGAGGCACGCAGTTCCGCGTAAGCATTACCGCGCTGGGTATGCGTCCCGCCACCTTTGCACTCAATCGACGTGGCGATGAAGATCGCCTGGTGGCCGATGTCCGCATGTCGGCGACGGCGACCACGTTGGCCCAGGTGCAGGTGCGGGCCCGCAACGCGCGCCCCGGCGCCTCGCCGGCGTCGGCGGCGGGCGGCACCGAAGCGATTGTGCCGCTGGCGTATCTGGTGCGCTTTCCGCTCACACCCGGTGATCTCAACGCGGCCGCGACGCTGGTGCCCGGCGTGGTGGCCGTCGCGGGCGGCGATAGCGCGTCGGGAGGCATCTCGGTGGGTGGGCAACCTACCAATCAGAACAACGTCACGCTCGACGGCAGTTCGTTCCTGTTTGGCTCGGTACCGCAGAACAGCATTCGCGCCGTGCGCGTGGTGACCAACGCCTACGATCCGGCGCGCGGGCAATTCACCGGTGGACAGGTCGCGACCACCACCATTGCCGGCACGTCGCGCACGTTGGGTAACGCCTCACTGAATGCGCAGCCCAAGCCGGGGCAGTGGGCGACCGTGCCCACGCGCACCTTCGATCAGCGCTTCTCGCAGGGGAACGCGGGCTTTGGTGTGGGCGGGCCGCTGGTGAAAGATCGCGCCTTCTACTTTGCGTCGTTCGATGTCGACCGCCGCGAGGAACCCATCAACTCGCTGCTCGATGTCACGCCGCGCATTGCCGGCAACCTGGGGCTCGCGTCCGACTCGCTCGCGCAGTTTCTGGCCTTCGTGTCGCGCGCCGGGCTCGCCTCACGCAACGGCCTGCCCAACGCGCGCAGCACGCAGTCGCTGTCGTCGCTCGTGCGCGTGGACTGGGATGTGACGCCCACCACGGCGCTCACGGTACGTGCCGATTGGCGCTCGAGCGAGCTCAACGTGGGGCGCACCGGCGGATTGGCATTGCCCTCCATTGCGGGCACCTCGCAATCGCGCGGCGGCGGCGTGCTGGCGTCGCTTACCTCCACCTTTGGTGGCTTCATCAATGAATTCCGCGGCTACACGTCGCGAGACCAGCAGGACGCGCTGATCGATACGCGCCTGCCACTGGGCGTGGTGAACGTCACGTCGCAACTGGACAGCGGGCGCACCGGCCAGGCGCAGCTGCAGTTTGGGGCCAATCCCAGTCTGCCGCGGAGCGTGACATCGCAGCTCACCGAAGTGAGCAACGAAGTGAGCCGGCTGGTGGGCGGCAGTCATCGCATCAAGCTGGGCGCGCTGGTCAACGCGCAGCGCACCACCATTGATGGCGTGGGCAATCAGCAGGGCACGTTCTTGTACAATTCCCTCGCCGATCTCTCGGCGGCGCGGCCGGCACTGTACGCGCGCGTGCTGGGCACGAACACGCAGCAGGCTGGCACCACCACCGGCGGGTTGTATCTCGCCGACGCGTGGCGCGCGTCGCCGTCGCTGCAGGTGGTGTATGGTGCGCGGCTCGAAGGCACGCGCATGGCCGGCGTCCCGGCGGCCAACAGTGCGGTGGCGCAGGCCTTCGGTGCGCGCACCAACGCGTGGCCTACCGACCTGCGCATTACGCCGCGCGTAGGCTTTACGTATCTGCTGGGCAATGTGGCCGGCATTCCGGCGGGCACCATCAAAGGTGGCGTAGGACTCTTTCGCGGCACCATTCCCACCGGGCTGGTGACGGCCGTTGCCAACGGCTCCGGCTTGCCCGGCGCACAGCAGCAGCTCATCTGCACGGGGGCTACGGTGCCTATTCCCGATTGGAGTGCACTGGCTGCAGGAGCCGCGGCACCAGAGCGTTGCCTGACGGATGGTGTGAACAACACGCCCGCGAGCACGTTGTCGCAGGTGCGTCCCGCGGTGTTGCTCTTTGACGAGCAGTTTGGCGCACCCGAAGTATGGCGCGCGTCGCTGGGCTATTCGCGACAGTTTGGTTTGCGCTGGGCTATCGCTGCCGATGTGGTGCACTCGCACGGCACGCGCTCACCACTCGCCATCGATCGCAACCTGGGCACTGCCGGGCTCACGCTCAGCAGCGAAGGGGCTCGGCCGGTGTTCACGTCACTCAATGAAATCAACCCGGGGACGGGCGCCGCCACGGGCAACGGCACGCGTCCGCAATCGGCGTTCGGGCCCGTGCTGTCTATTGGGAGCGGCGCCGAGTCGCGCGCGACGCAGGCGACGTTCACGGTGGCCGGTCCGTCGTTCCGCGGAGGTGGTACGTCTATTTCGTACACGTGGAACAGGGTGCGCGATGTCTCCAACGGCTTTGGTTTGGGGACCGCGTTTGCCACCACCGACGGCGACCCGAATAGAGCGGAGTGGGGGAGCGCCGATCTGGAGCGTCGTCATCAGGTGGTGGCGCAGCAGATCACCAACTTTCCGCGCGGCTTCGAGCTCACGTTCATTGGGCGACTGCTGTCGGGGGCGCGCTATACGCCCATGGTGAACGGTGATGTGAACGGCGACGGCGCTCGCAACGATCGCGCCTTTGTACCGGGCGGCGATGGCAGCGATGCGTTGTCGGAAGGGATGCGCACGCTGCTGGCCACGACCGATACGCGCGCGGCGAATTGCCTGCGCGCGCAGACGGGGCGCGTGGCCGAGCGGAATAGTTGTACCACGCCGTACACGCCGCAGCTGGATGTGCAGCTCAATTGGCGTCCGCGCGCGCGGCGGCTGGATGATCGACTCACGCTGTCGCTGGTGGCGAGCAACACGTTGGCCGGTGTGGATCGATTGCTTCACGGCCGCGACATCAAGGGATGGGGGCAGCCACTGCTTCCTGATCGCCAGCTGCTGACGGTGACGGGCTTCGACGCGTCGTCGCGTCGTTATCGCTACACGGTGAACGAACGTTTTGGCACACCTATTGGCGCGCGCAATCCGTTTGGTGTGCCCTTCCAGCTGTCGCTGCGTGGGCAGATTGCCATTGGCACCGACCCCTCACGCGCCAACTTGCGCGCACTGAGTGGCAACGGCGGCGCCGATTCGGCGAGTGTGGTGCGCACGCGCGTGGCGCGACAGGTGCCGTATCCGCTGGACAGCTTGCTGCGCGTGAGCGATTCGCTGCAGCTCGACCTTGCGCCAACGCAACGCGAAAGCATTGCAGCCGCCGCCAAGCAATACCGCACCATTGCCGATGCACGCATCGATGAGATCGTAGGGATGCTCATGAGCAACGGTGGTCGCCCCGATCTTGGCGCCATTGCGCCCAAGCTGCAGCAGGCCAACCTCGCGCTGGTGAAGGCCATTCAGGAATCGCTCAAGACCGTAGAGAGCGTGCTCACGCCGGCGCAGTGGGGCAAGCTGCCCGAGCGGATACGCTTTCCGTTTGGGCAGCAGTCGCCAGGGGTGTAACGGATCATCGCAGCGGCGCGTAGCGAGCTCCAGCGCGCGCGCCGGCCGCTACACGGCGGCCGGCAGTTCCACTACAAACGTCGCACCCGCTGTCTGGTGTGTCGCACCAGCGACGGGCGACTGCACCATCACGTGGCCGCCGCTGCGCTGCACCAGTTCGCGCACCACGGCCAAACCAATGCCTGTGCCGGCGGCGTCGCTCTCGCTGGCGGCACGTCCTCGGCGGAACGGCTGCCAAATGGTCTCAGCCTCGGTGGCGTGTACGCCCGGCCCCTCGTCGCGTACGGTGAGTTGTATGGTGTCGTGGTGTGTGCCCATGCGCTGCGCGGCAATCGTGACGGTTTGCTCCGGCGGGCCGTACTTGATGGCGTTGTCCAGCAGGTTGAGCAGCACCTGCTGCAGGTCATCACGCGCGCAGTGCACGGTGAGTGACTCGTTGACCTGCACGTCCCAGTGCACGCGGCGTTCGGCGGCGAGCGCGCCCACGGCATCGAGCGCGCGTCGCACGCCATCGGCGAGGTTCACCGCATCGCGCGGTAACGGTTCGGCGGGTTGCCCGGTGCGCACAAAGGCCAGCGTGCGGTCAATCAGCAACGCCAGTCGTTCGGTTTCCTTTTCGATCACGCTCAATGCGCGCGCCCGTTCGTCGGGCTGCGACAGCAACTCCAGTCGCAGCATTTCGGCGTACATGCGCACCTGCGTGAGTGGCGTGCGCAGCTCGTGCGAGACGCCGGCCACGAAGGTGGCGCGCAGTCGTTCGGTTTCTGCTTCGCGGTGCTGATGCTGCGTGCGCCACCAGAGTAGCACCACGCCAATGATCAGCAGCGTCAGCACGCCAAGAATGACGTCGGTGACCAACAGCGACGGCTGTATGAGGGCCAGCAGTTCGGCGGTTTCGCGTTCACGCACCAGCACCCACGGCGTGCCTGGCACCGGCGTGGTGGCGTATACCACGGTGCGCCCCGTGAGTCCCGGCCCAATGCCGTGTGCGGGAGCATCGCGTGTGATTACGGTGGCGTACACGCTGCTGGCGAGGGTGCCGCGCGCCACGAACGGCTGCAGCGACGCCGGCACCGACACCGCCGCGGGCGCCGGTGCGTTGCCACCGGCTTCGCTGGCGGCGAGCAGTTCCACCACGGGCGTACGGGAGCCGCGTAGCACATTGGGCGCCAGTGTGGCCGCGGGCCCCAGCAACAGCGCGGTGCGCTGCGTGCGATCGTCGGGCGCGGCGGCATTGAAGTGCGGAAAGGCGGCTTCGGAAATGCCGAGCTCCAGCAGCACCGTGCCAACCGTCTGGTTGTTGCGAATCACCGGCGCGCGGAACTGGGCCATGGTCACGCGGCCGGTGCGTGGCAGTGTACGCAGCGGCGACAGTGTGGCGATGCTATCGGGTGCCTCGAGGCGCCCGCCCGCAAATCCACCCTCGGCGATCATCGCCTCGAGTAACGGCTGTACGAGGCCGGTGTTGGTCAGCGGGGCCGGTGTATTGCTCACCGCTGTGGCCAACAGCCGCGTGTGCGTGGCGCGCACGGCAATCCAATCGCCCAGTGTCTGTGCCGACAGCGACACCGACATGGGGAGCGCCTGGTCCATTTGGGCAAGAAAGCCGCGTTGATTGTGGCGGTGCAGCGCGGCAATGCCGACGGCTGCGGCCACGGCGCCTGCCGCAACGGCGAGGGCGCGCCCACGGGACAACCACGGCCAACGCATCAACAGCGGCGTGCCGGTGGTCACGGATCGAAGCGATAGCCGGTCTTGAAGACCGTGACGATGTGGCGCGGGTGCGCGGGGACGGGCTCGATTTTGCGGCGCAGTTCGGCAATGTGGAGATCGACCGTGCGCGTCTGGATATCGGGCGCGTGTCCCCACACATCACGCAGGAGCGAGGCGCGGCTGAGCGCTACGCCAGGCTGCCTGATGAACGCCAGCAGCAGCGCGAATTCGAGCGGCGCAAACGACACCGGCACGCCGTCACGCCAGGCGCGTCGCCCGGCTTCGTCGAGAATGATCGCGCCCACGCGCTGCCCTTCGCCGTCGGGCACCGCTGGTGGCGCAGCGGCGGCGCTGCGGCGCAACAGGGCGTTGACCCGTTCCACGAGCTCCAGCACGCCGAACGGTTTGGTGACGTAGTCGTCGGCGCCGGCACGAAAGCCGCGCACCTTGTCGGCCTCTTCACTGCGCGCGCTCAAGATGAGCACGGGCATGGTGGCGCCGAGGTCGCGGAGGCGGGTGAGCACCGCATAGCCGTCGGGCGCGGGGATCATGAGGTCGAGAATGATCAGCGTAGGCGGCCGCTGCTGGGCCAGCTGCAGCGCTTCGGTGCCCGTGCTCGCGACCGCGACCTGATGTCCCTGCGCTTCGAGGGTGCGCCGGAGGCCGAAGGCGAGGTCGGCGTTGTCTTCGACAATGAGTACATGCACCGCTCCCGCCGGTGGCACGGCGGCGGGCGGCGTGGGACTCGAGGGCGGAACAGGGCGGGTGTGCGGCACCTGCGAAATCTAGGAGCCCCGGTGTGACGGGGAGCGGCGGCAGGGCTCGCCCGTGTATGGAGGTTGTATGCGTGGCCGTCCTGGCCGTTCGTGTCGGACTACAGGTTGTGCGAGGCCAGCCATCGCCCAAAGGCGGCACCACGATCGGCAATACGCAGCAGGATGAACACGAACAGGATGCCGGCGAGCATCCCCCAGACGGCGCCGAAAGGGGTGGTGATCGTGGACCGGAACGAGGGGCGCGGGATCATGGGTGCTCCAAACGAGGGAAGACGACGAACCACACTAGAGAGTAGATCCGCCTCGTGTGCCGTGGTACCGACGCGATGTATGGGAGATGTCGGGAACGTGTGCCCCCCGGAGCGCGTGACCCTCGCACAACGCTCGACCGGGGCGCACGTTAATCGGGGTGAAAGCTTTCCTCCCCTCTCGCCCCCGAGTCATGTCCCTCCCCCTGCGCACGGTCGCCTCGGCGACGCTGCTGTCGGTCAGCAGCGCGCTGCTGTGGTCTGCCCCCGCCACCGCTCAGCGCGCCAAGAGCGTCGCGAGCGCCACCCCGGGCCCGGTGGCCCCGGTGGTCGCCACCGAATTCGACAAGCTGCATTTCCGCAGTATTGGCCCCGCGACCATGTCGGGGCGCATCTCCGACGTGGCGGTGTTCGAGAACAATCCCAGCATTTACTACGTGGGCACGGCCCACGGCGGCGTGTGGAAAACCGTCAATAATGGCACCACCTTCACGCCACTATTTCAACACGAAGGACTCATTGCCATTGGAGACGTCGCGGTCTCCCAGATCAACCCCGACATCGTCTGGGTGGGCGCCGGCGAAAGCAACAACCGCCAGAGCACCTCGTGGGGCGGCGGGTTGTTCAAGAGCACCGACGGCGGCAAGAGCTTCGCGCTGGTGGGGCTCCCCAATTCCAAGCACATCAACCGCATCGTCATCCACCCCACGAACGAGAACGTGGTGCTGGTGGCGGCCACGGGTCCGCTCTTTGGCCCCGGTGGTGAGCGCGGCGTCTACAAGACCGTCGACGGCGGCCTCACCTGGAAGCAGGTGCTCAAGGGCGACGACGATACCGGCGCCAACGACCTCGCCATCTCGGCGACCAACCCCAACGTGCTCTTCGCCAGCATGTATCAGCGGCGCCGCACGGCGTGCTGCATGAACGGTGGCGGCCCCGGCAGCGCGCTCTTCAAGAGCACCGATGGCGGCGACACGTGGACCAAGGTGACCGGCACGGGCTTCCCCACCGGTCCGTTGGGGCGCATTGCCGTGGATGTGTTCCGCCAGAGCGGCAACATCGTGTACGCGACGGTCGAGGCGCCCACTGCAGCGCGCGGCGCGGCGGCGCAGGCGCCGAGTGAGGAGATGGCCGCTGCGGCCCCCACGCCCGCGCGTGGTGGTGCGGGTGCGGCGGGTGCCACGGGCATTTACCGCAGCAACGATGGCGGTGCGACGTGGAGCAAGATGAGCAGCACCAACCCGCGCCCCATGTACTTCAGTAACCTGCGCGTGGACCCGGTGAACCCCGAGCGCGTGTACATGGGCGGCGTGGGGCTGCACATGACGCTCGACGGCGGCAAGACGTTCGAGACCGACGCCGCGCTCGTCATTCACGACGACATTCACGCCATCTGGATCAACCCCAGGAACCCCGACCACGTGCTCATTGGTGGTGACGGCGGCCTTGGCGTGTCGTACGATCTCAGTCGTACCTGGCAGTTCATTCCCACGTTGCCGGTGGGGCTGTTCTACCATGTGAGCTACGACATGGAGTTCCCGTACAACGTGTGCGGCGGCATGCAGGACAACTACGACTGGTGTGGCCCCAGCGCGTCGCGTCAGAACCGCGGCATCTTCAACTACGACTGGTTCCAGGTGTTGGGCGGCGACGGTTTCGTGGCCATCCCTGACCTACGCGACTCGCGCATCATCTACACCGAGTCGCAAGACGGCAATATCGTGCGTCGCAACAAGGTGACCGGTGAGTCGCGTCAGATTCGCCCCACCGCGCAGAACGTGACCAACGCGGCGCCGCGCGAAGCGTATCGCTTTCATTGGGACACGCCGCTCATGCTCTCGCCCAACGACCCGGGCGTGCTGCTCGCCGCGGCCAACAAGGTGTTCCGTTCGCGCGATCGTGGTGACAGCTGGGAGGCCATCTCTCCCGACCTCACGCAGAACGCGTCGCGCGACAGCATCGTGACCATGGGGCTCAAGGGGAGCGAGATCACCATCTCGCGTCACGACGGCATTTCGCAGTGGCCCGCCATCGTCGCACTCGGCGAGAGCCCAAAGCAGGCCGGCGTGTACTACACCGGTACCGACGACGGCACGGTGAGCGTCACGCGTGATGATGGCAAAACGTGGCAGAACATCACGAAGAATCTCCCCGGTTTTCCGGCGGGTCATGCGTTCGTGAGTGAAGTAGTGCCCAGCCGCTTCGATGCCGGCACGGTGTACATCACCGTCGATAACCACCGGCAGAACGACTACGCGCCGTACGTGTGGATGTCGCGTGATTTTGGGGCGACGTTCGTGCCGCTGGTGAACGGGTTGCAGGGTGAGGTGATCAAGACGCTCACCGAAGACACCAAGAACGCCGACGTGCTGTACGTGGGCACGGAGACCGGCATCTTCGTGACCGTGAACCGTGGGCAGCAGTGGAAGCGCATCAAGGCGAACTTCCCGACGGTGCGTGTGGACGAGCTCACCATTCATCCGCGCGACAACGCGCTCATAGTGGCCACGCACGGTCGCGCGCTGTGGATTCTCGATCATCTCGAACCCATCCAGGAGTATGCGGCGGCGCTCAAGGCCGATGCCACGCTGTTCACGCCCGGCCTGAGTCTGCAGTGGAAGAGCAAGGACGACCGCAACGACGAGTTCTGGGGGCACCAGTTCTTCACGGGTGAGAACCCGCCCACGGAGACCGTGCTGCAGCTGCACTTCAAGGCGCCGGTGAAGAACCCGGTGTTGCGCGTGTACGATGGTGCGGGCGCGTTGGTGCGTGAGTTGGCGGTGCCCGCGGCGAAGAACGTGGCCGGTATGCAGACCGTGTGCTGGGACCAGCGTGTGGAGCCGGTGCGTGATGCGGCGCCGGCGCCGGCTGGTGGTGGTCGTGGTGGCGCGGGTGGTGGCGCTGGTGTGCAACCGCCCGCGTTTGCGCGCGCCATTCCTGGCTATCCCGAGCAGTTGCCGCCGGTGGGGTACATGGCGGAAAACCCGTGTGCGCCGGCGGGTGGCGCAGGTGGTGGCTTCCGCTTTGGTGGTGGCGGGAACGCGGGGCCGTTGGTGTTGCCGGGCACGTATGCGGTGGCACTGGTGGTGGACGGCAAGGAAGTGTCGCGCAAGCCGCTCACCATCGTGATGGACCCGGAAGTGAAGCTCACCGCCGATCAGCGTGTGGCGTACAACGCGAAGGCGATGGAGCTGCACAACGCGCAGAACGCCGGTGCCATGGCGGCGGCGCCGTTGGTGGCGATGAACGCCGGTGTGCGTGCCGCGGCGGCAAAGGTGGACAGCACGCCGACGTTGCCCGATAGCGTGAAGACGCAGTTCGCGGCGTTCCGCAAGGAATACGACGCGCTGCGCGCGAAGTTCGGCGTAGGTGTGGTCGCGGCGCCGGGCGGCTTCGGTGGCGGCGGCGGCGGCGGTGGCGGTGGTGCAGGGGCCGATGCCAACGTGCTCGCGCGCGTGGGCACGGCCAAGAGCAACATGCTGGCGGTGTGGGAAACGCCGAGTGATGCGCTGGTGAAGCAGGCGGCGGCGGCGAAGACGGCGCTGGATGCGGCGGTCGCCGAGGCGGCGGCGTTCATGCCGAAGGCGCGAGCGATGAGTGCGATGCTCGCGACGAACGGGGTGACGATGGCGTTGGGGCCGGCAAACTGAGTCGGCGGATTACTCGTTGGTTGTAGAACAGTGCGGCGCATGTACTCGTGAGGAGTACATGCGCCGTGTTGCTTTCGTGGGGCGGATTTTCTCGCGTGCCGTGGAGGCGCCGCGATGCGCTATACGTCCGGAACGTCTCTCTCGGCGATTTCCATTTATCTTGCAGCGCTTGCAAGAGAACAGCGGTGTTCAGAACGGGGAAACTCGTCCCAAGTCGCTTGCCTGCGGTCGCTTGCGGGACGTCATGAACGGTTCGATGATTCTGTTATCTTGCAGGGAAGCGCTACATAACGGCCGCCTTGCAAGAGTTTCCTGCAGGCTAATAGGCGTTAGGCGGTGGACGGAGACGTGCCCACGGCGAGATCGCTGGCGTCACCGCAGAGGACACAGTCCCGCACGCGGTGACCGGAGTGAGGGACTGCTACTGGATCGATCGTCACGCGGTGGAACCGATGCGGTGTCCGTGGGATGTTGGACGAGGGAGGAGGCGTGACGGACGCACGCCACACGAAGCCACGCGCCACCGGAGTGATGCAGCATGCGACGTACGTCTCGGCAGTCTGGCCGCGCGGTGAGGCGAGGAATGGTCGTCGGGCTCATCCTCGCCAGCGTCGCTTGTGCATCCGACGTGGTCCTGCCTGAACAGCCCGCCACCGCGCGGCTGTACGGGATCGTCCGCGACGGCGCGGACCAACCCCGCGCGGCCGTGACGGTGACGGCGCTGATCGCTCCACGCGTCTGCCCGAGCACCGACAGTGTCCCCCTAGTTGCGACGTATCGCACCGCGACGGATCCCAGTGGCCGTTACGCGCTCCTGTTCCAGTTGCCCGCCCCCGGACTGCACTGCGTGCGCCTACAGTTCACCGCGGCTACCCGACGCGATACCGTGGTACTCGTCGTCCCCAATGTGAGCGTACGGTTCGATAACCCGGACAGCGTGCGGGCCGATGTGGCGTGGCCGTGACCGTCGGTGTGGGGCGCGTCTGGGCGAGAGGGACGCGCGCCACGTGGGCGGATCCGACACGGCACCGCCTAACCATGCGTTGCTGCAGCCAAACGCTGCGAAGGTCGGTGTAGCGAGCGCGGGGCGTTCGCTCTAGCCTGGTGGGAAGGAGCGAACGCCCCGCTTGCTATCGTGTGGGCGTTTGCTGCAGAACGCGAGCGTTATGCAAGATTCTGTGACAGAGGGAAGGAACAACCTCGAGCCACTATTCAGAAGCCAAGATGAGCGACGAAACTGCGGCTCGTCATTCCAAGTACCGACGGACGCTGACGACGCCGAGCTGACTGTTAAAGACGATATACTCTGTCACGTCTCTCATCGGGCTATAGAAGGACGTACCAAAGTAGTATCCAGTTGAACCGATCCGCGCCAAGTACACCTCAAGAGGAAAATCCCCACCTCCGGAGTTAACACGAAAGGCGCGATAAGACGCTGCCGCTGTGACGCACGCGAGCGAGTCAAGATGGACGGTGATGCCACTATCTGGCACGAGAGGGATACCCAGAGATGAACGCCAACTCGTGCTTGAAGTGTCAGAAGCGAAACCCTTCGCGTAGTAAATGAGCATGTCTCGATTTGTCTTTGGTTGAATATCGCACACGTTCACACCTCTATTCCGAGTAGCTGTCGGGAGCGAGGAAACGGATTCGAACAAAGAGGCGAAAACTGAGCAAGCGAGGAATGCTACGATAGTTGCTTTCATGGCAGCTGGCACCCTTGACCGGTACGTGAAAATTCGCTGTAGGCGTTGTTGATCAAGCTTTCCTTGGGAATCCTCACCCAGCGCTTGTTCCCACCAGGCTCTTCCCTCTTATAGACCGAGTCGTACGGGGTCGGCATCTTGTATGACGCTATTCTCCGAGGGCTGATCACGACATTTCGCTCGGGAAAACCTAATGAGTTTTCCCAGTCAGTTCGGCTCTTGCACCACTTTCGTGTACACTTCCACCTAACGAGAATGGGAGTCACACGTGCCACGATCCGGCCCTCGCAAGCTGTACAAGTACACGGACGAGTTTAAGCAGACGGCTGTTCGTCTGAGTCATCAGC
>JAIXTI010000280.1 GCA_027484025.1 bacterium | reverse complement strand
GGGCTGCCCCGACCCCGACCCCGACCCCGACGCGCCAGCGAAGCGCCGCGCACGACCCGACCTGGACCCCGACCGTTGGTAGACCCCGACTGTCGTGGCAGTACCCCGACTGTGGTAGCTGTGCCCCGACTGTAGTGGCTGTACCCCGACCACCACCCGCCACCACGACCACGACCAGCTACACCAGCGGCGGCTCCATCCCGAACTCTTCCCATTCCTCTTTCGAAGGCCCGTAAACGCCCGGCACCCGCAGCCCCGCTTGCCGCATGAGCACCGTCATCTGTCCGCGATGATGGATCTGATGGCTCATGAGCGCCGCGAGCGTCATCGCCTTGGTCCACGTGAAGCCGTACATCTCGTCAGTCGTGGCAAGCGTCGCGTCGGTCCACTTGGTCGTCATCTCCTGCACGAGCGACGCCGCGGCCGCCGCGTAGGCGTGCGCGATCTCGACGGCGTTGTCCGGCGCCGGTGCATGCTCGTCAACGCCGGTGACCGCGAGCCCGGTCTTGTTCATCATCTCCGGTACCGTCTGCGCAATGTGCCAAGCCAGGCGGCCGAGCGTGCGCCCGCCGGGATACATCGGCTGGGTCAGCGACGTGTCGGTCAGCGCGTCCATGAGCTTCTGTGTGTCGGCACTTTCGAACGCCCAGTGCGACAGGAATTCTTCGAGGGTGTGGTACATGGCCGGGGGGAGCGGGGGGGGGAACCTGACGCCGGTCTCAGGAATACAGGAGAAGCCACGGACAGTCGAATCACCCGTACTGGAGGATACGCGTGCGACGTAAATGGAACGCCTTCGGGCGAATCGCGGGAGTGTCTGCCGCTGTGATGGCCGTCGCCGGCGCGTGCGGGTGGGCCGCGTTCCGCTTCGATGATCCTGTTCCCGCGTTCGCCGAGCGTCGGGGAGCCGTGCAGTCGGTCGTGCGGGATAGCGCCACGGTGGAAGACGGACATCTCGTGGAGGCGGTGACGGTGCGCTCGACCAGTGGAGTGTCCGTTCCGCTGCTCATCAAGCGTCCCGTCGACAGCACCCCATCGCCGCTGGTGCTCATCCTCGGCGGACACGCGACCGGTCGCGAGGCCGCACGCCTCATTCCCGACACACGCGGTCGCGTCGTGGTGGCGCTGTCGTATCCGTACGCGGGCCCGCACCGCATGAAAGGGCTCGAAGTGCTCAAATGGGCGCCGGACATTCGCCAGGCGTTGCACGACACGCCGCCGGCGATTCAGCTGGCACTCGATTGGCTGCTGCAGCAACCATGGGTAAACGCCCGCGAAGTGCACGGTGTGGGCGCGAGCCTCGGCACGCCGTTCATGACCGTGGCTGCGGCGCTGGATACGCGCATCACGCATGTGTGGAGTGTGCACGGGGCGGGGCAGTCACGCGCACTGCTGGCGCACAATGCCAAAGAGTCGATGCCCGATTTGTTCGCGCCGTTGGCGGGGGCGGTGGCCGACGTGATCGTCGGCGGGCCGTATCTCACCCCCGAACGGTGGGTGTCGCGCATTGCGCCGCGGCCGTTCACGATGATCAACGCAACCGACGACGAACGATTGCCGCGCGCGAGCATCGAAGCGCTCTATGCCGCGGCGAACGAGCCACGCACCATCATCTGGATGCCGGGCAAACACGTACAGCGCGGGCGCCCCGACATCGTGCGCGCGCTCGTCACCACGGTGCTCGAGCGCATGGACCGCTTCGCTGCCGACTAATCTCGGGTCGTGGTCTGGGTCTTTGTTATTGTCGGGGCACTGCCACTACAGTCGGGGCACAGCTACTACGGTCGGGGTACTGCTACCACAGTCGGGGTCGATGCCGGGTCTGGGGTTCACCACAGTCGGAGCGGCGGTCTTGGGGCGGCGCTTCGCTCGCCGGTCGGGGTCGGGGTCGGGGGTGGGGGTGGGGGTGGGGTCGGGGCTGGCCCCGACTTCGACCCCGACCCCGACAGTGTTACCCCGACCCGACCAGGACCCCGACTGTTTGTAGACCCCGACTGTGGTAGCAGTACCCCGACTGTAGTAGCAGTACCCCGACCGTAGTGGCAGTACCACGACTACTACCCGCAACCCCGACCAAGACCACCGTCGAGCCCAAGGTCAAGCGAAGTGTCGCCGAGCCTTAAGCGTGCGACGCCCACGACGTCTCGCCCGCGACGTACGGCAAGCACGGCTCGTACTTCCCCGGCGTTTCCTTGTAGCGCATCGCCTTCGTGTAGCCGATTTCGCTCGTGAAGAAGCCGAGCATCGCCAGCTCCTTCATCATGCGGAAATAGTGCTGCGGCGCGTCGGGCTTGCGTGTCTTCTGATACGCATGCTGCTCCGCGTCGAGCGTGGTGAGCAACGCCGTGCGTTGCTCCGGCGTCGCCTGCATGAAGCCGACCTTGTGCGCTGCGGTGCACGCGGCGTCCAGCGCCGTCATGCCGTCGCGGAAAATCTTCTGGTCGGCCGGCGTGTACGTGTCGGTCACCATGAGCGCCATGAACGGTCCCGTCGCTGCGGCCTTCGCGCCCGGTGACTTGGGCGTCGTGGGCAGAATCGTGTCGGCGATTTCGTCGAGGTACTGCTGATCGGCTACCGTGAATTCGCCAATCGGCGCCGGGCCCGTCGCCGCCGCCTGCGTGCTGTCGGCCGCCGGCGGACGGTCGCCCGCACACGCCGTCATCAGTGAGCTCCCGCCCACGAACGCCACGCCGCCCAGCAGGACGCTCACGCGCTTGATCGCTTCGCGGCGATCGATGCCGGAAAGTTTTTCGAAATCAGTCATCGCGGCGATCTCCTTACAGCTCGCGACGCTTGAGCGCATTCACGGCGAAGTCCGCCGCGCGCGCGGTCAGCGCCATGTAGGTGAGTGACGGATTGACGGCCGCCGCCGAAGTCATCGCCGAACCGTCGGTGACGAACACGTTGAGCGCGTCCCACACCTGATTGTTGGCGTTGAGCACCGACGTTTTCGGATCACGGCCCATGCGCGCCGTCCCCATCTCGTGAATGCCCATGCCCGGCGCATAGCCACCGTCGTACGTCTTCACGTCCTTCACGCCGCTGCTCTCGAGCATTTCCGCCATCTGCACGGTCATGTCCTTGCGCATCAGCTTTTCGTTTTCCTTGATCTCGCAATCGATCTTGAGCACCGGCAGGCCCCACTTGTCCGTCTTCGTCTCGTCGATCGAAATCATGTTGCTGTGATCGGGGAGCATCTCCCCGAACGCCGTGCCGCCGATCGTCCAGTCACCTGGCTGCGCCGACTGATCCTTGAAATCGCCGCCAATACCCAGTTCGGCGACCGCGCGCCCCCAATCTTCACGGCTCGCGCTGCCCTGATAGCCGTAGCCACGCAGGTACGGCTGCTTGTCGCCGAACAGATTCTGCCAACGCGGGATGTAGAAACCCGTCGGACGACGGCCGTAGTAGTACTTGTCGTCGAACCCTTCGAGACGACCGCTCGCGCCAAGACGGAAGTGGTGATCCATGAGATTGTGACCGAGCTCGCCGCTCGAGCTGCCGAGCCCACCGGGCCAGATGTCGCGCGCCGAGCGCATCAGCAACCACGTGGAGTTGAGCGTCGACGCACAGACGAAGAAGATCTTCGCCTTGTACTCGGTCGCTTCCTTCGTGACCGCATCGACCACACGCACCGCGCTCACCTTCTTCGTGTTCTTGTCGTACACGAGTTCGTGCACGATGGAGTTCACCTTGAGCGTGAGGTTCCCCGTCTTCTGCGCGGCCGGCAGCGTGGATGACTGCGTGCTGAAGTACGCGCCGAAGATGCACCCCAGCCAACAGGCATCACGCGTCTGGCACTGCCCGCGCCCCGGCAAGGGCTGCGTGAGGTTGGCGCTGCGACCGATGATCAGATGGCGCTTGCCGCCGTAGTTCTTCTTGATCTGGCCGGCGACATGCTCTTCGCCGCAGTTGAGCGCAAAGCCCGGCAAGAATTCACTGTCGGGAAGCTGCGGCAAGTTTTCGCGCGTCCCCTGAATGCCGGCGTGCTTCTCGACGTACGAATACCACGGCGCGATGTCCTTGTAGCGAATCGGCCAGTCGACCGCGATGCCGTCCTTGGCATTCGCTTCGAAATCGAAATCGCTCCACCGGTAGCTCTGACGGCCCCACATGAGCGAGCGGCCGCCCAGGTGATACCCGCGATACCAGTCGAAGCGCTTCGTCTCGGTGTACGGCGAATCCTTGTCGTTCGCCCAGTAATCGAGATTCTTCTCGTTGAGCGGGTAATCGCGACTGAGCACCGGATAATCGGCGATCATCTTCTGCGTGCGGCCACCGCGGTGCGGATACTCCCACGGTCCCTTGGTGGCATTCTTGTAGCCGGTGATGTGGTCGATGTTGTGACCACGCTCCAGCATGAGGACCTTGAGCCCCTTCTCGGTCAGCTCTTTTGCGGCCCAGCCGCCGGAGATGCCGGAGCCTACGACGATCGCGTCGAACTCCGTGGTTTGCGCAGCCTGCACTGCTCCTCCTGTTCGGGCCCGGGTAGGATGGGCCGAGTGGTGCCTCACCGGCGGGGTGGGAAGATGCGCCGGTGTCGCCGCGAGGGCGTCACCTCAAAAGCTGTACGGTGGTACCGTCGGGCGCGAGGGGTGTTTCCGAAACAAGCACGCATCTCGCACAGCCGGCTTGACGGACGCGCACAACGCGACAGCTTGGGGCATGCTCTCCTCACCCATGTCGCGCTCCCTGCGTCACCTCGCCCTGGCCACCGCCGTGCTCGCGGTGGGCACCGCCTGCAGCGCCCGTCGTCCCGTTTCGCCGGACCCCGAATACATCCACCCCGACGGTCCGCCCGCCAACCCGTTTTCGCCGGCGGTGCGCGTGGGGAATCTGGTCTTCGTCTCCGGCACGCTCGGTACGACCGGGACCGGCATGACGCTCGTGCCCGGCGGCATTTCGGCCGAAACGAAGCAGGTCATGGAGAACATCAAGCGCACGCTCGCCGCAGCGGGGCTCGGGATGGACCGCCTCGTCAAGTGCACGGC
>JAIXTI010000125.1 GCA_027484025.1 bacterium | reverse complement strand
CGATCTTCTCGATCATCGCGTCCGGCTTGCCCGTTTCACGCGCCTGCTCTTCGGCGATACGCTTTTCGCTTTCGATCTTCTCGGCCGGCACACCCGTACGATCGACGGCAATCGGCGCCGAAGCGGCGATGTGCTCGGCGATGTACTTCACGAGTTCGAGCGTCGCTTCGTGCTTGGCGACTTCCGGCGACGAGGCCGTGATCTGCACGATGGTCGCGAGCTTGCCGTTGTGGTGCTTGTACATGCCCACCTGACCGTTCGCGCCAGCGTCGAAGCGCGCCGTGCGCTTCACGTTGACCGCTTCGCCCGTGCGCGCCGAGGCGGTCTTCACGAACTCGGCCACCGTTTCGGCGGCGTTCGACGACAGCGGCTCAGCGAGCATGGTGTCGAGATCCGCGGCGGTCGACTGCACGCGATGTGCGACGAGCGTTGCGACGACCTTGCCGAAGTCTTCGTTACGCGCCACGAAGTCGGTCTCGCACGCAACTTCGATGAGCGCCGCCGACGTACCGTCGTTGAACACTTCACCACCGACGATGCCTTCGCTCGTCGAGCGATCGGCGCGCTTCTCAGCCTTGGCGATGCCCTTCTTGCGGAGGTATTCGACCGCAGCGCTCATGTCGCCGTTGGTCTCCTCGAGGGCCTTCTTGCAATCCATCATGCCGGCGCCTGTGCGCTGGCGGAGTTCCGAGACGTCCTTGGCCGTGATCGCCATCGTCAGTTCCTGTCTATCGCTGAAGTGTGCGGAGTTGTACGTCGGAGAGTCCTACCTTGAACCTGCGAAGCGCGCTGGTACGCAACGCGCCTTGCGGGTATAACAACGCCGCCGGGAGGTGCCGGCGGCGTCGCGTTCCTGCTTCCCTGGCGAGCGACGCAAAGGTCGCTCGCCGGAGGTCGAGCCGGCGCCGAAATTTACTCGGCGGAGTCGGCCGGCGCGTCGTCGCCGGCGGGCGCGTCACCAGCCGGGCTGTCGCCGACCTTGAGACGAGCCGCAATGGCTTCGGGCTTGGCGCGGCGGCGACGCGGACGGCTGTTGTTGCCACCGTCGCGGTTGTTGCCACCACGATCACCACCGCCACCACCGCGGTTATCACCACCACGGCCGCGATCGCCACGATCCGCGCGCTCAGCGCCACGGTCGCTGGAGAACGTGTAGCTCTCCTGCTCTTCTTCGCTCGGACGGGCCGGCGCTTCACGACGCGCTTCGTCGATCGTGTCGGCAATGACCTTCGCGATCAGCTCGACCGAGCGGATGGCGTCGTCGTTACCGGCGATCGGCACGGTGATGAGATCGGGATCGGCATTCGTGTCGACGATGGCGACGATCGGCACACCGAGCTTGTTGGCTTCGGAGACCGCGATGCGCTCCTTCTTCGAGTCGATGATGAACAGGAGCCCCGGGAGGCGGTTCATCGTCTTGATGCCCGAGAGGTACTTGGACAGCTTCTCGCGCTGACGCGACATGAGGAGCTGTTCCTTTTTCGTGTAGTTGAGCAGGCTGCCGTCTTCAGTGCCGGCCTCGAGCTCCTTGAGCTTCTTGACCTGCTTCTTGACCGTCTGGTAGTTGGTCAGCATGCCGCCGAGCCAACGCTCGGTCACGAACATGCCGCCACAGCGCGCGGCCTCGTCCTTGACGATGGCGGCCAGCTGGCGCTTGGTGCAGACGAAGAGGACGTTCTCGCCGCGCAGGACGACCTCGCGGACGAGCTTCTGCGCCAGTTCGATCTGGCGGAGCGTCTTCTGCAGGTCGATGATATGAATGCCATTGCGCTCGGCGAAGATGAACCGGCGCATCTTGGGGTTCCAACGACGGGTCTGGTGCCCGAAGTGAACGCCCGCGGCGAGCAACTGCTCGAGTGACGGACTAGCCATGAAAAGAAATCCTGTTGGGTTTTTACAGAGTCGTCCGCGGTCGTCATCGCCCGTGGCGACTGTGCCCTGTGAGAGCACAGCACCCGCCACCGGCTCGGACTGCGTGTGAGATATACTGGTCGAGCGCCCGGAGCCAGCGGCTCCGGGCCGACTCGATTAACGCTTCGAGAACTGGAAGCGCTTGCGGGCGCCAGCGCGGCCCGGCTTCTTGCGCTCGACCTCACGCGCATCGCGCGTGAGCAGGCCGAACTCGCGGAGCTTCTTACGGCTGCCTTCGTCGAGCTTGACGAGGGCGCGGGCGACGGCGAGGCGCACGGCGCCAGCCTGACCCGACATGCCACCACCATTCAGCGTCGCCTTGACATCGAACTTGCCGAGCGAGTCGGTCAGCGCGAACGGCTGCTGGATAGCGGAGACGAGCGTCGGGCGGGGGAAGTAGTCACCCAGCGTCCGGCCGTTGACTTCCCACTTGCCGGTGCCCGGCGTGAGATAGAGGCGGCACACCGCCTCCTTGCGACGGCCGACGGCCTGAATCTGTTCCGACATTACTTGGCCTCGGCGGTGGAGAAGGAAAGCTTGGCCGGGCTCTGCGCAATGTGCGGATGCTCGGCGCCGGCGAAGACGCGCAGCTTACGGCGAAGCACCTGACGGCCAAGGGCCGTCTTCGGCAGCATGCCGTACACGGCCTTCTCGATCACGCGCTCGGGGTGCTTGGCCAGCATCGTGGCAAAGGGCGTGTGCTTCTCATGGCCCATGTAGCCGGTGTGGCTGAAGTAGGTCTTCTGTTCCGCCTTGCGGCCAGTGACCTGCACCTTCGACGCATTGATCACGATGACGAAGTCACCCGTGTCCATGTGCGGCGTGTACATGGGCTTGTGCTTGCCGCGG
>JAIXTI010000170.1 GCA_027484025.1 bacterium | reverse complement strand
GCTCGAGGAGTATCTGCTCGCCGTGGGCATAACGGTGCTTGCTGCAGGCGGGCGTTTGCGGAAGCGCGCTGCGCGCGCATCGTATTGCAGCGCCCGCTGCAGCAGCCCGCGTTATGCCGATCGACCGGGCGGTGCTCACTCTGGCGCGCAGTACGCCAATGGCGTATAGTTCTCCATGCGCTTCATCGAGACGCCGATCTTCACGGCCGCGTTGCGTCGGCACCTCGATGACGAGCAGTACCGCGCGCTCCAGGCGGCCCTGTACCTGCGGCCCGAGCAAGGCACGCTCATCCCAGGGGGCGGCGGCCTGCGCAAACTGAGATGGGGCGCCGACGGGCGTGGCAAGCGCGGCGGTGTTCGGACGATCTACTACTGGGCGGCCAACGACGGCGTGTGCTACATGCTCTATCTGTACGCGAAGAACGAGCAAGGGGATCTCACCGCTACGCAGCTGCGCGCTCTCGCCCGAGTGGTGCGCGAGGAGTTCAAATGAAGGCCGACGCGTTCAACGAACTGTTGGAGAGTGTCCGACAGGCAGGGGCCATCCGCCGTGGCGAGCGAAAGCCGTCACGCTCACGCCAGTTCAAGCCCACGGATGTGAAGGCCGTTCGTGCGGAGCTGGGGCAGTCGCAGGCCGAGTTCGCGCTGATGATCGGTGTCAGCGTCGCCACGCTGCGGAACTGGGAGCAAGGTCGGCGCGTACCGGATGGTCCAGCGCTGGCTCTCCTGCAAGTCGCCGCCCACAATCCCGCAGCGGTCGTTGACGCGCTACATCGGCCGCGGCGGCGCGGCGCGGCATAACGATCGCTGCTGCGGACGGGGCTGAATCAAGGATGGCGGCTGGCTCGCTGCGCTCGCCTGCCGCATTGTCATGAGGCCCCGCCGCAGAGCGGGGGCGTTCGACCGACAAACAGATACGATGAGAGGCCCATTGTACGCTCGGCCATGTATAGTAGCGGTGCTCTTGGCTCTCCCCGTTTGTCGGCTCGCGGGGCAAGGGTCGCTTAGCGCGAGGGACAGCGTAGAAGTCGTGCGAGCGTTCTGGCGTCTCGCATCGTCCCAGGCATCAGTACACGATGTGATTTGGCTTTGGACACCAGTGCAGGCGGACAGCGAAAGTGTGGCATTCTCGTCTGCGATTCAGAAGTCCCTCGCCACACACGGTGTCCCGGCGTCAACGCACCGTCCAGTCGGCGATGATACGGTCGTGTTCCGTCTAGTCGAATGGCGGGAAGAGCGCGGGAGTGTCCGGCTGCGCATGTCGTCTTTCGCGTCCACGGTGCTTGGAAGCGGCACCCGTCGCTGCCGGACTGGCTCTGGCAATTCCGGAAGTGCTCGTGTTCGACGAAAAGGCGGACAATGGGAGGCGAGCTGGGAGGGGCCTGGAATACATGGAACTCAAGTCTGCCGTCCGATTCCCTAGGCTTGAAAAGGGACTCAGCAGTCGAACGGACCGCTGCTGCCGACGGGGCAGGCTAATGATCGCGGCTGGCTCACTTCGTTCGCCTGCCGCATTGTTATCGGGCCCGGCTGCAAAGCGTAGGCGTCCGTTAGCCCGACCAAGACCATCGTCACCATTTGGGTAAGTGAGGAAGAGAATGCGCACCTCCTCTGCCGCGATTGTTGGGCTCGTTCTCTCCGCGACGGTCCTTAGTGGCTTCTCGATAAGTCCGTCGACAACGCTGACAACGACGCGCACCGTAACTGGTCGAGTGATGGATGGCGGGAACATGACGGGACTTCCGAGCGTCGACGTAGTCGCCTTCGGTCATCAGATCGGCGCGCAAACCAAAAGCACCGGCGAGTTTCGATTGGACAACGTTCCGGAGGGCGCCGCACGGATCGCGTTGCGGCACCCATGCTACTTCAACGTGCAAGTGACAATCCCGACCACTGGTGATATCGATATGGAGATCGGTCTACCCTTCGATCGCGCCTCACTGCAACGTGCAGGGTGCGGCGGTCTTGGCGCTCGCAAGAGGTAGGCGACGGACGTCGCGGCACCGGCGCGCCTAGCCGACATTCGCCGCACCAACTTGAACCATTCAATATGAGCCTTATCTCCGATCCCAGTCTGCGCGCAGCACCGCGCGAGTCGCATCACCAATGGGCCGAAGCCCAACGCGCGGCGGTGAAAGCGCGGGAGACCGTACAGGAAACCGCGCGCACTCGCCGCGGTATCAGTCGCTTCCTCTACGGCACTCTGTTCGTCGCATCGGCGCTGGTCGCGCTCCGCGTGCTCGCGTCGGTGCTCGCGGAACCGCTCGACGTCGCCGAAGCCGCCGCGGCGCCCACGTGGCAGGTTCAAGTGAGCACCAACAGCGATACGCCGGGGATTGTCTTGGCGTATGGGCCGGAAGTGGGCGTCCAGTTGCTGCGCATTCCCGCGCGTGACGCGAGTGCAGCGGATCGGCGCGTGATTCCTGCGCGCCTCGCTCGCGGAGAACTTCATCTCATCACGCTCTCGCGCAACTCGCTGCATGTGGAAGCGCCTGGAGCGCCAGGCACGGGCGTGGTGCGCCTGAGCGCCAACGCGCCTATCGTCACCGTATTTCAATCGCCGACAATGTCGGGCGTGCGAACAGGCTGGTGAGCGGACGGCTACCTCACGATACGTTGATGCGGGCGCACGCCACCCGTTCTGCGAATAGTCCCCAATACACTGGCGCAAGAATGTCGTCGACGTGGCAGCCGAGCCAGCAACCGCCGAGGCCCTGTGCCAGTACGGTTGTGATCGAGACGGACACCACGGTAGCGCGTCAGTATCGCTGAACAACGCACCGTTGCCGGCGGGGCCAATCAGCGCCACACTCATCGCGAGTCAGCCCCACCACAAAACCACAAAACGGCCACCCGGCAGACACGCCGGATGGCCGTTTCGCTCGATACGGGCAGCGGCCTTAGGGCAGCAACACCGTATCGATCAGATGAATGACGCCGTTCTTCGCCACGATGTCGGCGGTCACCACCGTGGAGGAGTTGCGCGGCCCGTTGAGCCGCACGCTGCGAGCAATGAGTTCCACCGTGAGACTCGTATTCGGCAGCAGCGTCGTCAGTCGACGACCATTGCTCAGATCTGCCGCGTTGAGCCGCGAGCCCACCACGTGCAGCTGCAGCACGCTCGCGAGCGTCGCCGGATTCGTCGGCGCACCACCGGGGATCGCCGCGAACGCCGCGTTGGTGGGCGCGAACACGGTGAGGTTCTCACCACGCAGCGCGGTGGTCAGGTTCGCCGCGGTCACGGCGCCGACCAGTGAGCTCAAGCCGCGGATGACGGCGTTGTCGACGATGTCGAGGCTGCCGAGCAGTACGCCGTCGATGAGGTGTACCACACCGTTCGAGGCTTCGATGTCGGCGGTGGTCACGCGCGCGCCGCCCACGAAGACGAACCCGCTCGCGACGACCACGGGCAGCGTCGTGCCTTCCACCGTGGTCAACGTCTGTCCATTGCGGAGCTGGCTGGCCGTGATGCGCCCCGGCACCACATGGAAGGTGAGCAGCTTGCTCAGGATGGCGCGGTTGCCGCTCTCCAACAGGCGCTGCAGCACACCGACCGGCAGGTCGGCGAACGCCGCGTTGACCGGCGCGAACACCGTGAACGGGCCCGTGCCACTCAACGTACCAGTAAGCTCGGCGGCCTGCAGCGCGCTCACCAGCGTGGACAGCTGTGCCGTCGCGACGGCGGTCTGCGTGATGGTGCCGAGCGCCGGCGCCGGCAACAGCACGTTGTCGATCACGTGAATGACGCCGTTCTTGGCCACGATATCGGCCGTGACGACGGATGCCGAGTTACGCGGTCCGGCAATGCGCACGGCGCCGCCAGCGAGCGATACCGTGAGCGTACCGCCCGGCAACAGCGACGTGAGCTGCTGGCCGTTGGAGAGCTGCGTGGAGAGCGCCCGCGCGCCAACCACGTGGAGCTGCAGCACGCGCGTGAGTGCCGCCGCGTCGCTCGGCGCGCCACCAGGAATCGCCGCGAACGCCGCGTTGGTGGGCGCGAACACAGTGAGGTTGCCACCGCGCAGCGCGGTGCCGAGGTTGGCGGCCGTTACCGCGCTCACCAGCGAACTGAAGCCGCGGATGATGGCGTTGTCGACGATGTCGAGGCTGCCCAACAGCACGCCGTCAATGAGGTGCACCACGCCGTTCGAGGCGTTGATGTCGGCCGTGGTGACGCGCGCGCCACCGACGGTGACGACGCCGTTGGCGACGGTGACGGGGAGCGTCGTGCCTTCGACAGTGGTGAGCGTCTGGCCGTTCTGCAGCTGACTGGCGGTGATGCGTCCCGGCACCACGTGGAAGGTGAGCAGCTTGCTCAGGATCGCGCGATTCCCCGTTTCGAGGAGACGCGTCACGACGCCGGCGGGAAGCGCGGCAAACGCATCGTTCACGGGCGCGAACACGGTGAACGGGCCAGGGCCACTGAGCGTGCCGGTGAGTTCAGCAGCCTGCAGCGCGGTGACCAGCGTGGAGAGCTGTGCCGTGGCCACGGCGGTCTGCGTAATCGTCTGCGGCGGCGCGGCCGGGAGCAGCACGTTGTCGACGACATGAATGACGCCGTTCTTCGCGACGATGTCGGCGGTGACCACCTGCACGGTGTTGCGCGGTCCGGTGATGTTCACGCGACCAGCGGCGAGACCGACCGTGAGGTTGGCGCCCGTGAGCAGCGTGGGCAGCTGCTGGCCGTTGGTGAGCTGCGTGGAAAGGGCGCGCGAGCCCACCACGTGCAGCTGCAGCACCGGAGCGAGCGCGGCGGCCGTCGTCGGCGCCCCGCCAGGAATGGCCGCGAAGGCCGCGTTGGTGGGGGCGAACACGGTGAGATTCCCGCCACGCAACGCGCTGGTCAGGTTCGCCGTGGTCACCGCGCTCACCAGCGAGCTGAAGCCGCGGATGATGGCGTTATCGACGATGTCGAGACTGCCGAGCATGACCCCGTCGATCAGGTGCACGACGCCGTTGGAAGCGTTGATGTCGGGGGTAGTGACGCGCGCGCCGCCGACGGTGACGACGCCGTTGGCGACGGTCACGGGAAGCGCGGTGCCTTCGACGGTGGTAAGCGTCTGTCCGTTCTGCAACTGACTGGCCGTGATGCGGCCGGGGACCACGTGGAACGTGAGCACCTTGGTCAGGATGGCGCGGTTCCCCGATTCCAGCAGACGGGTGAGTACGTCGGCCGGCAGCGCGCTGAAGGCCGGGTTCACCGGGGCGAACACGGTGAACGGCCCGGGGCCACTGAGCGTGGTGGTGAGTTCGGCGGCCTGCAGCGCCGACACGAGGGTCGAGAGCTGCGGCGTGGCCACGGCGGTCTGCACGATCGTCTGAGCAGACGGGGCTACGGGGGTGTCATCGTCGTCGCCGCAGGCCACCATCGTGGTGGTCAACGCGGCGAAGGAAAGCGCCGCGGCGGCGCGACGCGACGCGTGCTTCAATGCGTGGAGCATGGCGGTCATCAGGGGGATGGTCATGCCGTGCCGGCGAATCCGGGCACGATCGACGAGACAACACCCTGATCGGCGACTATGACTAGTTGGTCCTAATCGCGCTGCGGCAGACCGTCAGCGATATACTATTAAAACGTGGGACATTGCCCGGAGGAAAAGATGAGTGTGGATATTCGGAAGGCACGGGTTGGCCGTGCGGATCTGCAGGTGGCCGGTTTTCTGTTAATCACCATCGTGGGCGTGATGGCCTTGGTGGCAATGGTTGGTCGTGGGACGAAGCCCACGGTTGCCGAGGAGGCCGAGCGGCTGAGCGTCAGTGCGCTGGGCTACCACCAACAGATACCGTACGCGAGCATCGATTCCGTCGCGCTCCGGCATGGCCTCGACGGTCTGCGCGGGCGACGGAACGGATTGCAGAGCGGCAACACATACGTGGGACGTTTCGAGATGGAGCCCTACGGAGAGGCGATGCTTTTTGTCGACGCCCTGCGAGAGCCGCTCGTGGTGATTTATGCGAAGGAGGGCGTGACGCTCATCTCGGCTGAGGACAGCGTGGGCGCTGAAGGGCTCGCGGCACGCACGCGGCAGAACGCTGCGAGAGTGCGCCGGGCAGCAGCTGGCAGCTAGTACGAACCCCCTCTCGAGCTCCGGAGTCACACGTCTCATGCTTCGACGTATCGCGTACCTGCTCCTCATCGTCGGCGGACTCGTGGGCGTCCCCGCGCTTCGCGCCCAACGGACGCCGGATAGTGTCACGGTCCCGCTCATGGTCGAGGGGAGTCGGCCGTACGTAATGGTCACCTTTCAACGGGCCGATGGCTCGACGCGCGCGACGCGCATGCTACTGGATACCGGCGGCGGCGGGTTCCTGCTCACCGAACCGCTCGCGCGCGAACTCGGTGTAACGCTGGGGGCGACGACGCGCGAAGAGGGGCAAGCGTTTGCGTCGGTCACGTCCCCGGTGATCGCGCGCCTTGGGCCGGTGGCGCTCGCGCTCAACCCCGAACGGATCGCCGTTCTAGTCGGCCGAGACAACGTGCTGCCGACCGCAGCGGCCGGGCACGCGGAGGGCATGCTTCCCGGGCATGTGCTCGCGCAGTATCACGTCGTCTTCGACTATCCTGCGCGAACGTTTACGCTCGCCGCACCCGGTATCCTCACACCGCGCGGAACGTCGCTGCCGATGAAGGTCGGGAATAAATCGGGCTTTCCGCGCACCGAACTGCAGGTTGAGGGCGCGACCTATGCGATGCTGCTCGATACCGGCGCGTCATTCACGATGGTGTCGGACGCGGTGCTCAAGACGTGGGGGCAGCGCCACCCCGAATGGCCCCGGTATCCGGGGGCGTACGGGGAGGCGGCGACGCTCGGCGGACAGACGCTTGAAACGATGCTGCTGCCGCAGGGCAAGTGGGGGCCGTTTACGCTCGGCGAGGTTGGCGTCACCTCGCAGCGCGAGGGCACGTTCGAACGCTACATGAGCGGCATCATGCGGACGTCGATCGTGGGTTCGCTCGCGGGGAACGTACTCAAAGCGTTCCGCGTCGAGTTGGATTACGCGCACGAGCGGCTCTATCTGTCGCGGCCCTGAGTGCGTGCTGCACTAGAGTGGCCCGTCTCTCCATCGCATCGATGACACCCTACCGTGAGTATCCCGACCCGGTAATCGCGACGTACCTGCAGATCGTGCGCGCGCTGCCGGTGCCGCCTTCTGACGCGGCACGCCTTGCGCATGTTGTCGATTGGCGTAATCAACAGCGTGTATGGACAAGAATCATCCACCGGTGCGTAACATGGCCTGCCGCCGCTACCGTCCGCCTGTCCATCGCGTGCGCCACGTGGACGGTGAAGGATTCCTCTGCGAAAGCCGTCTATCGTTCACTCCTGACGGACTTGAGGAAACGCGGCTGGCCAACAGAATCGCTATTGTACGTCGTTCATGGCCTGACCGCGCTGCGTAGCCGCGACATCACCGGGGCCAGCGGAGCGAGACTCTACAAGATCACGATGGAGTCTGTCGTGCCGCGCGAAACCATTGGTTGGATTTGACGCTAAGGATTGATGCGGGATTCCACCACAGAATCCACCGCACCACCCTTGTCATCGACGGGGACGGTAAGGTGGCAGCCGTGGATCACTCATCGTTTTGTGCCTCGGTCAATTGTCTGCTGGGGAACTCGCAACAGAAAAGGGCCCGTCAACGTGACGGGCCCTTTTCAAAAAAAACTGAAACGCTTAGGCGCGACGGCGACGCTTGACGGCAACAACCATCAGCAGTCCCGACGCCATCAAGGCAAATGAGGATGGCTCCGGCACGGCGGACGTGCGATTACGAAATTCGCCGCCGTAGAAGTTCCCCATCAGTCCACCGGTGACATTGATGCTCGACAGCTGCTGGCCCGCGAGAGACAGGTTCACGATCCGATTGCTCTCATTTACGGCACCCCACAGCGAATTCGTTGACGCCTCATACGCAAGCGAACCGAAACCGTTGATGCCGAGCGAAAACGTGTTGAGCAAATTGCCAGTGACCGCATCGACTTCGAACAGCGAGTTGCCAAAGTCGGTCGCAAAAAGCCTGTTGGTCGACGACGCATATGCGACGCCAGACAGTCGAACAGCAAGAGGACCGAACTGGGTCAGCCCGCCGAAGTTCATGTCGCCGCGCAAGAGTCCCTGCCCGCCACAGCACCGCGCCACAAAGGTATTCGTGCCGTCTGTCGTACCATCCAACAGCTGCTCAACGAGCTGTGAACCGTTGGATACAACCGCACCCGTGGTGCTGCCGTCAGCATTGTAAAAAATGGTCTCTTGCCCTCCACGGCGCGTAACCGCGAAGGCATCACCGACGAAGCGGAGGGCGTACTGTGGGTTGCTGAAGCCCTCGGCGACTGATGACAGGGAGAACGTCGATTGCACCGCGCCGTTGCGAACGATAAAGCCGCGCTGGCCGTCACCGTCGGTGATGTAGTAATCGGTTGACTGCGCCACCAGTGGCGACGAGGCAAGCACGAGCGATGCAGCGAGTAGTCGGAGGCGCATCGAGAACGATCCTGACGAGGAGGGGAAGGGGCAGCCGGGGAGAAGAGCGCATAAATCATGCCGCTAAGGTCTCTTCGCATCGCACCGCTTCCGAACACAAAAACTGTCGCAGCTGTGCAACGCAATGCTGTTTTGACACAACGCATACACGGCGGGTTCGCCCGCGCGGGTCACCCACTCCCGAGGATGAGAGCCCTTTCTCGCACCCCTCGCTACCGCCCCCGCGCCCACGGCAGCGGCGCCGTCCCGAGCAACGCCGCCTCCACCTGCGCCAGACGCGCCGCTCGCGTGGGCGCGCGTTTGGCCGACTCGATGAAGTGCGCGAGCCCCCGTTGTGTGCCGGGTGTGTGCGTTGCCCAGGCTTTGCGCAGTCGCGCTACCGCAGCGAGCCTGGCGGCGAGCTCCTCGGGGATGTCCACGTCGGTCTGCGCAATGACGCGGAACGCCACCTCCACCGGGTCGCCAATGGCCAGCCCGGCGCCACGCAGTCGCGCCTTGGGGAGCATGAGATACCAGCGTCCCTTCGACGGTTGCCACGCGCCCTTCACCGGCACACCACCCACGTCGGCCTCGATGCGCAGCCGCGGCTGCCCCTCGAACGGCAACTCCGGCGGCAGCGACGGATCGAGGTAGACCACCGTGTAGTGCATCGTGCCCACGGCGTGGCGCGCGATGACGGCATCGAAGCGATGAGTGAAGTACGGCATCTCACTTCAACCAACGCAGAACGTCGTGGCGCTCGTTCCGCGTCGGGTGATTCGCGGCGCCGAGGGTTGGCGCCGTCACCAGGCAATCACAAGGCAACATTCAAACCGTCCGCGTCTCTCACCGTGTGGAGCGCCGCATAGTGCGACGGCGTCATGCCAAACCGTTCCGAAAAAGCGGTCCGAAACGCCGCCTCCGACCGGTACCCGACCGCGCGCGTGACGTGCTTCACCGTATCGCCACGTTCCAGGAGTCGACGCGCTTCATCCATTCGGAGGGCGTCGAGAAACCTGGATGGCGAGCTGTGCATCGCTCGCTCGAAGCGTCGGAGCAGTGTACGGGGAGACATCTCCGCCTGCTGTGCCATGTCCGCGAGCGTCAGCGGTTGATCGAGATGTTCGAGCAACCACGCCACCAGCGCGCTGAAATCTCCGCCCGCCGCCGCTTGGGCCTCGAGCGCTCGACTGTATTGCGATTGTCCACCGTACCGATGGGCATACACCACCAGGTGGCGCGCAACCGCTGCCATGAGCTCCGCACCGTGGTCGGCACGAAGCATGGTGAGCGCCAGATCGATGCCCGTCGAGACGCCCGCCGAAGTCCACACGCGACCGTCGGCGACATAGATCGCGTCGCGATCGACGACGACGTCGGGGAAGCGCCGTGCGAGTTGATCACACGCCGACCAATGCGTCGCGACGCGTCGTCCGTGCAACACTCCCGCCGCGGCCAGCATGAAGGTACCGGTACACACCGAGCCGAGGCGCTCGGCGCGCGTGGTGTGATTGGCGAGCCAGTGCAAAAGCGTGTCGTTGCGGGACGCGGTGCGCAGTGGCGCCGCCTCGGCGCCAACGACGAGCACTGTATCGCGCGCGCCCACGCGCACCTCTCGGCAACTGCGCGCGACGATCGGGATGCCGGAGCCCGTCTGCACCGCCCCCCCGCCGTCGGCGAGTACCAGTACGTCGTAGAGCCGCCGGCCACTCAACGTGTTGGCCGCCGCGAACACACTGGACGGACCCGCGAGGTCCAGCAATTCACACCCATCGTACACCACGAGGAGGATCCGGCGTTTGTTCTGCATTGGCGTGAATTAGTCGTTCATTGTCATTGACGCCAGCCTCCCGATGCAGCGAGTCTTGAGAAACGGAGGCCAACATGAGCGAGTGCGGAACGCGTGCGTGGCTTGGGCAACGCCACGGACGGATGACATGGCGGGATCGGCTGGGATTTCTGCTTCAGGGTGTGCAAGCGCGCGCCGCGACGCGGCGTGAGCTTCAACGCGGCATCACGTTCGCTCACCAGAACGTGGATGACATCATCCCGCCCGATACACCAGTGACACGAGCGGCACTGGCCTTGTGCGAGGCGGCCGGTCCACCGTGGCTCGTGAATCACTGCTTGCGCGCGTACCTGTGGGCGCGGCTGCTCGACAAGCGCACGCGGTCGTTCGACGACGAAGCGACCTACGTCGCACTTCTGCTGCACGATCTCGGCTTGACCGCGCAATATCGGTTGTCAGCGGAATCGACTCAGCAGTGCTTCACAGCTGCCGGTGCGGATGTCGCGTTCGCGCTCGCCACCCAGCATGGCTGGCCGGATCGCCGGGCCGCGCTCGCGGCCGAGGCTATCGCGCTGCATTTGAATGTTACGATCGCCGATCGGCACGGCCCTGAGGCGTGGCTCGTGCGTGCGGGCTCCGGAGCAGACATCGCCGGTCTTGGGCTGCACCGCGTCCACTCGCAAGACGTCGAGGCGGTGGTCCACCGGCATCCGCGCCTGGGAATCAAACAGGAAATGACGGCGGTGCTGGCCACGGAGTGTCACGCGCATCCAGGCAGTCGAATCGCATTCCTGGTGCAGCGGTTGGGTTTCAATGCGCTCGTGCGGAACGCGCGCATGTTTTCGGAGTAGAGATGTGAAGCACACCGATCCGAGTAGCCGTCACGTAATGGAATGCGCAACCGATATTCGCCGTCTTGTACGTCTACGCGCTACACGGTAGCTTCCGCGGCAATTCCCCAATGCATTCAACCGTGGAGTACTTGTGCAGCGACCTGTCCTCACGAAATGGTTCGCGATTGCGTGTCTCGTCCTCGCGATTCCCGCGTTTGGCTGCAGTGACGCGCAGGAGCTGAGTGCGCCGCCGGCCGCTCCGACGGTCGATCGCGACTTCGATCAGGGTTCGCGTATCGACGACGCGCAGCTCTCGCAAACACAGGTGGCCAATCTTGCGCTCCTGGCCAAGGTGTGGGGCTTTGCCAAGTACCACCATCCCGCCGTCGTCACCGGTTCCAGGAACTGGGACTACGAACTCTTTCGCATCGCACCGTTGGTACTCGCCGCCCCCGATCGCGCGCGGGCCACGGCGGCGATGGTCACGTGGCTCGATGCACTCGGCGCCATCCCGGCGTGCCGCGTGTGCATCACGCACCCCACAGGCGTACCGCTGCCGGCAGACAACGCGTGGATCGACGACGTCGCGACCCTCGGGCCTGCGCTGAGTGACCGTCTCAAGTCCATGCATCGCAACCGGCCGGCGTCGCAACGCTTTGTGTCGTTCGTGCCGGGTGTGGGGAATCCCGAATTCTTCGTGGAGGACCGCTATGCGAGGTTCACCGCACCCGACGCCGGATATCGGCTGCTCGCCCTCTTTCGCTTCTGGAACATCATCACCTACTGGTTCCCATACCGTGATGTGATGAATGAGGACTGGAATGCGGTGCTGGCCGAATTCATCCCGGTCATGATGCGTCCATTGAACGGCGACGCATATCGGCTCGCGCTCATCCGGCTCATCGGCCGCATTCACGATACCCACGCGAACATCTGGAGCGATCTGCGCGTGCAGCCGCCTACCGGCACCTCGCAAGTACCGCTCGCCCTGCGCTTCGTCGAGAACAAGTTGGTGGTCAGCGGTTACACGCACGCGAGCCTCGGGCCGGCCACCGGGCTCAAGATCGGCGATGAGATCCAATCGATCGACGGCGTTTCCGTCGTGGCGTTGGTAGACTCGCTGCGCCCGTACTATCCGGCGTCCAACGAAGCCGCGCGTCTGCGCGACATGGCCAACGGTTTGACGCGGGGCACTGGACCCGTCGCGCTGGCCGGCGTCGGGGCCGCCGGCGCGTTTTCGTTCTCGGTAGACCGACAGCCCATCAACACGCTCGACCGGTCTCGGGCCTTCGTGAACGACCTGCCCGGGCCAACGTTCCGGATGCTCACCGACAGCGTCGCGTATCTCAAGCTGTCGTCGGTCGTGGCGACCAGCGCGGCCACGTATATCGAGCAAGCGCAACGGGCGCGGGTGCTGGTCATCGATATCCGCAACTATCCGAACGAATTCGTGGTCTTCGCGCTCGGCGGGCATCTGGTGGGCAGTCCCACGCCGTTCGCGCGCTTTACCGTAGGCGACGGAAGCAACCCGGGCGCATTCCTGTTTACCGCGCCCGTGTCGCAGACACCGCGTTCACCGCGCTTCACCGGTACGGTGGTCATTCTCGTCGATGAAACATCGCAGAGCCAAGCCGAGTATACGGCGATGGCGTTCCGCGTCGCACCGGGTGCCATCGTGGTGGGCAGCACGACGGCCGGGGCTGACGGCAATGTCTCCCGCATTCCTCTGCCGGGGAACGTGGAAGGGATGATCAGCGGCATTGGCGTGTTCTATCCCGACGGTCGTCCGACCCAGCGCATTGGTATCGTGCCCGATCTGGTGGTGCGTCCCACGGTGGCAGGGATTCGCGCCGGACGCGACGAGGTGTTGGAGGCCGGTGTGAGCCGCGCGCTGGGACGGGCGTTCCGGTTGCCGTAGGCCGGCGTTGGGGACGTGGCGCGTGTAGTTCGCGTTTAGCTGGCAAGCGCAGGATCGATGGATTTCAATGGGGACCCGCGTACCGCGCGGATGCATTTCACAGGAGAGAGCAATGCACACTGCACCACGTCGTATATGGCGCGTACTGGCACTCTTGGCCGTTGTCGCCGCGCCACTCGAAGCCCAAGTGCGCTACGACGCGCCTGGGACTCGTGTTGAAATTCTGGGGCTCGAGCGTTGGACTCGGCGCATGCTGGAAGACTCCATCGCGCATTACGCGCCGGGCCAGACGCTCGCCAGCGCGGCGTGTATGGCGACACTTAAGGAAAAGCTCAAATTCGGCGACGCGCTCGTCGCCCACTATCAGGGATTCAAAGGCCCCAACTCCGACGCACGATTCCTCTCCGTGCGTGTGGTGGAGCCGAGTCGGGCGGCGGCGTCGATGTGGCGCAAGCTCCCGGCAGACGCCTATCCCTCGCTGCTGCCGGCATACGCGCCCGTCATTCTCCCGGTGACCGATGAAGATGGCGGTATCTGGCCGGGCCGTCTGTTCTTCGGGCTGCAGTTCTCGGATTCCGCGATACGCACGAGGATCCTCGCGCAGGAAGATTCCACCACGCAGGCCGACTACGCGCGCATCAGCGGCTTTCTGGAGACGCACCGTGCGGAGTCCGACCGGCAGCGCGCATTACGCGTGTTGGACAGCAGCAGCGCGTACGGCAATCGCATGGCCGCCGCGCTCCTGCTCTCGAACTTCCCCGCAAACGACAGCACATGGTATGCTTTGGTTCGCGCGCTCCGTGACCCGCACGAATCGGTACGAAGTGCTGCTGGCATTGCGCTCGATCGCCTCCCGCGCCGTCCCGTCAACTGGGCGCCGGTCACTACCGATCTGCGGGCATTGCTCGGCGGTGCCAACCTCGCCGCGATGGAGACGGTGATGGACCTGTTGGCAGACACGAAGGTCGCGCCAGCGCTCACCCGCGCACTGCTCTATGGCAACGACGCGTGGACCATGCGTTTGCTCACAGCCGAAGCGCCGATGGCGCCACAGAAGGCCAAGGGGCTGCTGGTGGCGCTCAACGGCGGCACCGACCTTGGCAAACAGCCGGGACCATGGCGCGCCTGGATTGCGTCGCAGCGGTGATCGTGACGGCCATTCACCAATAGTGTCATGCATACCAGCTCGTCCATGAAGCGCTGTTTTTTCTCGGTCGCTGCACTCGTCATGAGCGTCGCGCACCCCGCGGCGGCGCAAGCACGCGCGTCGTTCACGCCGCCGCGCACCGAAATCGGCGCGGTGGTGTTGGGTCCGCGTTGGGGGGCCACGGATATCCTCGGTGGCGTCGAGGGGATGTATCTCGTCGCCCAACGCGGGGCGGCGGGTGTGGAGGTTGGTGGGGCACTGCTGCGCGCGTTCCCTGACCAAGCGTCCGACGTTTGCGTTCTCACGCCGCCACCGGGCGTTGTGTGCGACCTCCGTGCGGTCGATCGCGTCGCCGTCGCGAACGCGGGACTCCGGCTCACCGGTCGGGCAGGCAAACGATTGCAGTTTGTCGCACGTGCCGGACCGTCGCTGTATACCGCCCGCGTGGTAGAAAACTACTCACTAGCCGGGAATTACACTACGGT
>JAIXTI010000078.1 GCA_027484025.1 bacterium | reverse complement strand
CGGCACGCCGGGACCGTCGTCGTGGACCCGAATACGCGCACCGCCCTCCGGGAGGGGCGTCGCCGAGACGACCACCTCACCATTCCGCCCCCCAAGGGCGTCCATGGCATTCTTGATGAGGACTTCGAGCACCCACTCGAGCAACACTTGATCACCGCGGACCATGACCGGTCCCTCGGGGCGTTCACTCCGAATGGTGACGGTTCGCGCCAACGTGGGCGCCCGCTCAGCGAAATAGCTCGCGAGTCGCTGCACGAGCGCGGCGGCGTCGACCTGCTCGTCGCGTGGCGGACGACCGATGCGTTCGAATCGATGCGAGACACGCTCGAGACGAAGCAAGTCTTGCCCCATGGCTTCGACGGCCCGCGACGCGGTGGCGCCATGTACGGAGTCGGCCAGCAGTTCGATCCATCCCGAGAGTGCCGACAGCGGAGTACCCAACTGATGCGCGGCTTCGCGGGCCATCCCGGCCCAGACCTTCTCGCGTTCCGCTCGGCCGCGCTCAACCAGTGCGTACAGTCCGAAGCCGACCAACATGATGATGCCGCAGGCCTGGAGCAGCGGGATGTAACGGAGTCCGCTGACGATGGCGCTATCTCCGTAGTGGACCGCTCCCACCGCTGGTTCGACGATGGGGGCGTTTTCGCGATCCAGCTCCGCGACATAGCGCCGAAACCGAATGCTGTCGGCGGGGACCAGGTCGGGCGGGAGATTGGCGGTCGCCGAGACGCGTCCGTTCCGGTCGGTCAATACGAGAGGAAGTCCGGATTGGCGAATCTGTACGGAAAGATCGAGCAGTGCGCTCGTCGGATCGGCGGTGAGGCTCGTGTCCTGCAACGCCTCGTAGATGCGTGCGTACATGCGCCCCTGCCCCGCCGCGGCGTCGCGCAATTGTGAGACGACGTGCTGTGTGTACGCGACGTACCAGACCAGCAGGCCGACGACGCCGCAGACCATGGCGACAACCGGCCAACGGCGACGGCGCATAGCGAGAGGGGGTGTGATGGCGGCGGTGGCGAACAGTGCGCGGCGCGGCGGTTACCGCAGCACCGCGCGACCGAAGTAGGGCTGCAATGCGTCGGGGATCCGGACGGATCCGTCCGGCTGCTGATGATGCTCGATCAAACTGGCGATGATGCGGGAGAACGCGAGCGCCGAACCGTTGAGGGTGTGGACGAAGCGAGGCTTCTCTCCTGGCGCCGGGCGGTACCGGATGTTCGCGCGTCGCGCCTGGAAGTCGGTGAACACGCTGCAGCTCGACACTTCGAGCCACTTGCCCACGGCGGGGGCGAAGACCTCGAGATCGTACGTCATGGCGCTCGAGAAGCCCGTATCGCCGGCGGCGAGCAGGAGCCGGCGGTATGGCAGCTCGAGGCGTTCCAGCATCGATTCCGCATGGGACGTGAGCAATTCGAGCTGTTCGCGCGAGTTTTCCGGAGTGGCATATCGCACCAACGCGACCTTGTCGAACTGGTGGACCCGCAACAGCCCACGGGTGTCCTTCCCTGCCGATCCGGCTTCGCGACGGAAACAGGCGCTGTAGGCGCAGAGCCCTTTGGGGAGATCACCGAGCTCGAGAATCTCGTCGCGATAGAGGTTCGTGACGGGCACTTCAGCGGTAGGAATGAGGAACAGCTCCTCTTCCGGGATGCCGTACATGTCGTCTTCGAACTTGGGGAGCTGCCCTGTGCCAGTCATGCTCGCCCGATTTACCACGAGCGGCACCCAGGCCTCTTCGTAGCCATGCTCTTCGGTGTGCGCGTCGAGCATCATGTTCATGAGCGCGCGCACGAGTTTGGCGCCGGCGCCGCGATACACGATGAAGCCGGAGCCCGTGACCTTCGCCCCGCGCTGCAGATCGAGGATCCCGAGTTCGGCGCCTTTTTCCCAATGGGGCATGATGCCGGTGCTGTCTTCACGCGGCGTACCCCACGACTTCACGACCGTATTGCGCGTCTCGTCGCCTTCGGGCACTTCCGGCAGCGTGATGTTGGGTAGCTCGTAGAGCATGGCCTGCACCGCGGCTTCCGCGTCGTTCTTGCGTTGCTCGAGCGCCGCAATGTCATCACCGATCGCGCGTCCTTCCGCGATCAGCGCCGTTGCGTCGCCGCCAGCCTTTCGCAGCTGCGCGACCTCCTGCGTGAGCTTGTTGCGCCGGGCCTGCTGCCCTTCCAACTCAGTAATGGCGGCGCGGCGCTCCTTCTCGAGCGATTCGGCCCGATCGAGCAGCGGGCCGAACTCCGCCAGTTTTCCCCGGCGGCGCATGCCTTCGCGCAAATGGTCGAGCTGGTCCCGCAACAGGCGAATATCGTGCATACCGAAATCGTGTTCAGTTCGAGGGGAGGCCTTCGGTGAGCGCGCGATAGCCGCAATTGCGGTTCGTGAGGGCCCGCAGCACGATGCGGCGTTCGGTCGCAATGATGCTATCGACCACCGCCTTGGCGTAATACGGATCGCCCAAGACACATCCCGAACTCACGAGGCGTACCAGCACCACTTCATTGACGCCGACGACGAGTGTCGAGTCGTCGGTGTACCCCCGGTCCGGCGCGCGCGTCACCTGCGCGAACGACGAGGTGGACTTGGCCAATCCCACCGTCGGCGCGCCGGATGGCGCCTGCGGGACGACCGACCGGGCCGGCATGAAGCGCACTTTGCCGTCGGCGGTGAGATCGAAGGCGACTTCGAAATTCACCGAGCCGTTGGCCAGGATCTGCGGCCGTTCGGCCGTCAGGGCGCTGAACTGCACCGCGGCCGGTAGCGCCGAGCTGGTTCCCGACAGCGCCCAAACGTTGTACGTCCTGATGACGTTGGCCGAAGAGGCCGGCGACAAGAAGTTGCTATTGTCTCCGCAGGCGGCGGCCGCGCCGAGCATACCGGCGGCTACGACAAAAGACCGGAGACTGCGCGCAGCACGCGCGGCGCCGGACGTAGAAGCGAACTGGGTGAAGCGCATGGTGTTTCCAGAGGTGATCCGGCGAAAGCGCCGGCGTCAATCACGCAGCGGAGGTTACCGCTCAACTCGTGTCCGGGCAAGCGCTTCGGACGCGTTCCCGTCGCTTGACTTCACCCCGAAGGGGGGACAGCGTTCCCCTATGCCCACCATTCGCGATCTGGTCAGTGCCCTGCGGCGCCGGGACGGCGTCGACGCGGCCATCGTGCTCGGCCGCGACGGCCTACTTATTGACGGCAACAGCGCGGCGCCCTTGGACCCCGAGGGGCTGGCCGCCCATGTCCCCCCGATGGCGCTCGCCGCCGTCGAAATGGGACTTGCTTCCCAGCGTGGGGAATTCGGGCTCATGGTCCTCGAGTACGCCGGCGGCACGGTAATCGTCACCGCGCTTTCCACGGACGCGTACCTGCTGGTGCTGTTGAACCCGAGCGCGAATCTCGCGTCGCTCCTGTTCGAGCTGCGTCGCCATCGCGCGCCGATCTCGGCGCTCGTCTGAGCGAATCCGGCACCTTCCGCGTGTCCGCCCCTGCCGCCCATGGCGTGCGCGTGCTGGTCGTTGACGACGAGCCGCACATCGGCCGGATCATCCGAACGCGTCTCGAGCAGGACGGATTTTCCGTGCTGCTCGCGGAGCATGGCCCGGAGGCGCTGGACGCCCTGCAGGTGCACCCGGAGATTGCGCTGCTGGTGCTGGATTTGATGCTGCCCGGTATGTCGGGGATCGACATCCTGCGCACGATTCGGCAGGACCTCCATTGGGCCGCGTTGCCGTGCATCGTCCTCACCGCGGCTGGGCAAGACGCGCAGCTTCGCGAAGTCGAATCGCTCGGAGTCGCGGAGATCATGACCAAACCGTTCAGTCCGCGTCGCCTGCTGGCGCGTGTGCGCGCGTACACCATGCCGGAGGCGACGTCGGCTGACGGCGCCGAGGTGGCAACCGGATGACGTTTCCTCTTTCCCCGTGGGTAGGTCGATGATCCGTTGGAACGTGGTGCTGGCCGGCGGAATCGGCTCGCGCTTCTGGCCGCTCTCCACACCGGACCGTCCGAAACAGCTTTTGCCGCTGGTAACGGACGCACCGATGTTGACCGACACGATTGACCGTCTCCGCGCGTCGGCGCCACCGGAGCGGACGCTCGTGTTGACGAACGCGTCGCTCCGCGATGCGGTGTTGCGCCTCGACCCGACGCTTCCGCCGGAAAACGTCATCGCCGAGCCCCGTCCGGCAGGCACGTGCGCGGCGCTGGCGTGGGCAGCGCGCGTGATTGCCGAGCGCGATGGCGACGATGCGGTGATGGTCTGCACGCACGCGGACTGGTCGATTGGCGACGTGCCGGCATTTCAGGCAACGCTCGACCGGGCGGCGCAGGTGGCACTGACGGAGCGGGCGCTGGTGACTGTCGGCATCGTGCCGTCGCGTCCGGATCCCGGGTTCGGGTACATCCAACCGGGGGCGGCGGTGCACGACGATGTCCGCCGCGTGGCGCGTTTCGCCGAGAAGCCCGACGTGGCCACCGCCGTGCGCATGGTGGCCGACGGCTACCTGTGGAATTCGGGCATCTTCGCGTGGTGCGTGGGCGATCTGCTCGACGAGATTCGTGCGCTGACCCCGGAAGTGCAGCCGGCACTGGAGCAGGCCGGCGATGACTTGGCGACGTTCTTCGCCACGGTGAAAAGCATTGCGATCGACGTCGGCGTCCTCGAGCGGAGTGCGCGCGTGATGGTACTCCCCGGCCGCTTCGCGTGGGACGACGTCGGGACGTGGGCCGCCTTGCATCGGGTGCGTCGGCGTGACGCACAGGACAATGCGATGTTGGGGCCCAGCGTTGCCTGCCAGTCCACGGGGAATGTCGTACACGCTGACGGGACACAGGTCGTGTTGTATGGCGTGCATGATCTCGTCGTCGTCGCGCGCGACGGCCTCGTGATGGTCACCACGCGTGAAAAGGCGGCCGACCTGAAGACGCTCCTTGATGCTCTGCCTACTGAGGTTCGCGATTCATGATCGTGTTTTATGATGACGCGACAGCGCGGCGCTTTGAACCGTTTGCGACCACGCGCCCGCTCGGAGAGATGCGCACGGGCGCCCTGTTGCAGCGCGAACGCTGGCAGCATGTGATCGGCGCTGACGCGCTGGGCTTTGTGTCGTCGCCGCACCTGCATGGCTTCGAAGAGTTCGACGCGCCGCCGGTGCTGCGTGGTGAATTGCCGGTGAACTCGTGGTTGGTGAATACGCGCGCCGTGCCGTTGCTCACGTCCGTCGCCAGCACGGCGTCTGTGCTGGTCATCGAACATCGCGTAGCCGCCGTCCGCTTGGCGTCGGCGGTGTCCATCGACCAGTTGCAGGATCCCAGCTTCACCCTGGAGGACGTGATCCCCAGCACGGGATCGATGGCGAACTTGCCGGGCGTCTGGCTCGACGAGGTCTGGGATGTGATTGCCCATTTGCCGACGCTGCTGGTGGAGGACATTCCGGCGTACGCGATGCGCCTTGGCGCGTCGCCGATCACGGATGGCCGCGCGAGCATCATTGGCGGGCATCCCGTGTTCGTCGAAGCGGGCGCCATCATCGAGCCGTACGCCGTATTCGATACGACTGGTGGCCCGGTGCTGCTTCGCGAGGGCGCCGTGGTTCAGGCATTCACGCGCGTGGTTGGCCCCTGTTATGTCGGTCGTCAGTCGACGGTGGTCGGCGACCGGATCGCGGGGTGTTCGATTGGCGACGTGTGCCGGGTGCACGGGGAAGTGTCGTCGTCGATCTTCGTGGGCCACGCCAACAAAGGGCACGACGGGTTCGTCGGCCATTCTGTGCTTGGCCGCTGGGTGAATCTTGGTGCCGGCACGATCACGAGCAATCTGAAGAACACGTATGGCAGCGTCGCTCTATGGACGCCCGACGGCATTCGCGACAGCAAGCTGCAATTTCTCGGGACGCTCTTCGGTGATCATGCGAAGACCGGCATTGGTTTGCGGCTGACGACGGGATGCGTGGTAGGCGCCGGCGCGAATGTCTTCAACGCGATGCCGCCCAAGGTCGTGCCGCCGTTTGCGTGGGGAGAGCATGCGCCGTACGGCGTGTTCGCCGTGGACAAGTTCATCGAAACGGCGGAGCGGATGATGGGCCGGCGGCAGATCTATATGACCGACAGCGCGCGCGTCTGGTGGCGTCGCGTGCACGAGCTGGCGAGTGGCGATGTCCGTTGGGCGCGCTGATGACACAGGTGTGACCATGACGGTCAGGAGTGTGCGGTGATTACGGTAACGATGTTGGGTTCTGGCAGTCGCGGGAACGCGATTCTCGTGGATGGCAGCGAAGGGTCGTTGCTGGTGGATGCCGGGTTTGGGGTGCGGACGCTCGCGAAGCGTTTTGAAGCGGCGCAGCGCGTTCCCGACGATGTGGGGGCGTTGCTGCTGACGCACGAGCATGTGGATCATGCCTGCGGTGCGGCGGCGGCCAGTGATCGATGGTCGTGGACGGTGCACGCCTCGGCACCGACGCTGGCGGCACTCGCGGTACAGGCCAGCGGTGCCCCGGGCTTGACGGTTCCGTTGGCGCCGTCAGGAACCGCGCAGGTGTGTGGCTTCGGGGTCGAGCACCTGCCCGTCCCCCACGATGCCGTCGATTGTCGAGCCTTGGTGCTGACCGACATGCAGAGTGGCGCACGCGTCGGCATCGTCCTCGATGCGGGGCATGTGCCGGAGGAGCTCCCGGCATTTCTCGACCGGCTGGACGTGCTGGTGCTGGAGTCGAACCACGACAGTGCCTTGCTGTCCAATGGGCCATATCCGTGGCCACTCAAACAGCGCATCAGTGGCGGTCAGGGGCACCTTTCGAACGCAGACGCGGCGCAGCTGGCAGCGACCTGCGCGCATCGTGGGCTGCGCAGCGTGGTGCTCGCCCACTTGAGCGAAACGAACAACACCCCGGAACTGGCGCTGACCGCCACGCGTGAGGCGCTGCGCAAGGCCAATTGGAAGCGGGACAGCGTGACCGCGGCGCCGCAGCGTCTGCCGCTGTCCCCGATCCGCACGGACGGCGGGGTTGGGCGTCCGGCGGCCACGCAGCTTGGGCTAGGGCTCTAGCAGGCCGCTCAGGGGCGCCGGATGGCGCGGAAGGAGCCGGAGGCTTCGACCGTGCCTGTGGTCGTCACATCGAACCAGCTGCCGCGCAGGGTGTCCGCCGTTTGGCTGGCCACGTGGCGCCGGGTGTTGCCATTGAGATTGACGTCAAATTCGGTCGTGGTCGCGCTGGCCATCCGTCCGCCTACCGGGCCGGAGAGCCGCCGTTGTTGTCCCTGGGGAGCTCCCTCGAGCACATCGTAGGTCCCGGCAAAGCCACTCGCCGACGTGCTTTGGACCGACATGGTGCCCTGAAACGAGCCGCCGACGCCCGTCGAGAACTGTCCTGTCACGTCCCAGCGCCCTTCCAGTGGTGTGACACCCGTAGGGTCGGACGGGGTTGGGAGGCAGGCCGATGCAGCGCAAAGCGTTGCAAGAGATAGAGTTCGCGCGAGAATTGCGCGCCGGATGCGTCGAGAAATGGTGTGCACAATGAACAGACGACTCGTCGGAAGTACCTGCAACGGTGAAGCCTGTTTCACAAAACTCAGGTTTTCCAGATTTTGAGTACGACCTTTTACGTACTCAAGTTTTTGTGACGAAGAGCCGTACCGGATCTTCCTACTGGTGGCTATCACGATCCCGGCCCCCCGAACCAAACGCCGGGCAGCCACGCGGGAATTTCCCCGTACAACCCTACTTCCGGAGTAGATCGATGAAGGTCACTCGGATCATCGCCGCGGCCGCTATGTCGGCCGTCCTGGCGGGAACCGCCCAGGCGCAAGCCACCCCGTCCGTCAATTGCGTCAGCGCTTCTGCGACGCGTTTCGACCCGGCCACCTGTTTCCTGACGAACACGGTCACGGCCAATATTCCGTGGGTTGCCCGTATGGAACTCGCGTCGGCCACCACGCTGCCGACGCCGACCGCCGCGGATTTCGGCGCCGCCGCCGGCCGGAGCACCACCACGCCGACCGTGCTGACCGTGCGCGCCAATGCCGGTTTCCGGGTCACGGTGTCAGCCCCCAGCGCGACGTGGACCGGCCCCGCCGGTAGCTCCAAGCCCGCCACGGACCTCCGCATTTTCACGGACGTCGCGACCACCCCCGTTGCGCTGTCGTCGACGGGCGTGTCGATCTTCTCGTCCTCGGCGGCGAGTGCCGGCCAGGCGATCAACGTCGGCTACAACGTCCTCTACAACTGGACGACGGACGTTCCGGGCGCGTACACGCTCGGGGTCAACTACACCCTGACCAGTCCGTAAACACACTCCGCGGGCGGCGCGCGCGGAGTTCCCGTGCCGCGCCGTCACGGAGGCCGTGTTGCATTTCGCCCGCCGAATGATGGCCCCTTCGCGCCTTCTGGCGGCCTTCGGCCTGTCCCTGCTTTTCGCAGGGGGCCCATTCGGCATCCGTGCCGCCGATGCGCAGTCGGTCTGCAACGGTGGATCGAGCTGCACGGTGGTGGTGTCGTTGCAGCTGGACCGACCCTATGTCGCGAGTCTCGTGCTCAGCCAGAGTGTCACGAGTCTACCGACGCTGACTTCGGCCGACTTTGCAACGGGCTTCAGGGATCAGGCGGGGCCACAGCTCCGCGTGAAGGCCAACGCGCCATATCGCGTCACCATTCAGGCCGCGGTGAGCACCTGGCAGTACAGCGGCACTGCGGCCCCGCCATCGAAGCCGTCCTCGGATCTGCTGTGGAGCGGGAGCGCGAGCGGTCCGTGGACCAGCAGCGCCAGTAGTGCCACGCTGTGGCCACTCGCCGCCACGTCCGCGGCGGCGACCGCCGGCGTCACGATCCCCCTGTTCTATCGGACCCTGTGGAGCTGGACGACGAGTCCACCGGGCGCCTACACGATTCCTGTCAACCTCACGCTGACCTCACCATGACTCCGATGACATTTTCTCTGGAATCCCGGCGTTGGGCCGCGTGGTCGCGGCGCTTGCTGCTCGTCACTGCGGTCCTGTCGAGTGTGGGCGTCGCGGCGCCTGCGCACGCGCAACTCGCAATCGACAAGCTCGATCTGACGCTGCGTCCGGATGGGACGGATGAACGCAGTGGTGTGCTCAGCGTGCGCAATGAAGGCGCCACGCCGACACAGGCCATTATCCGCGTGGAGGACTGGGATCGTGCGCCGGACGGCAACAACCGCTTCTATCCGGCTGGTACGGTCAGCGGCAGCTGTGCGCCGTCGTTGCAGGTCTTTCCCATGTCGCTGTCGCTCAAGCCGGGCGAGACACAGCGCATTCGCATCGATTACACGGGGCCGGCCAAGCGCGCGAGTGAGTGTTGGTCGCTCGTCGTCGTCGAGACACCGGCGCCGCGCATGCAGGCGAACGGCCGACAGCTCGTGTACAACGTCCGCAGCGGGTTGAAGGTGTACGTGGCGGCGGAGCATTTGCCGGTCGATGGCGAAGTCGAGGGTCTATCGGTGGCGCGTACGGTCACGAGCGCCGGTCGACAGCAGGATGTCGCGATTGTCGCGTTCGCCAATCGGGGTGCGCGCCATTTCGTCACCAAGGGCCGGGTGGAGATTCGCCGGGAAGACAATTCCCTGGTGCAGACGCTCGAGTTGCCGCCGATGTATGCGCTGCCCGGCGCCATCATGCACGGCACGACGGTTCTGCCGGAGCTCCCGAAGGGTAAGTATCTGCTCATCAGCATTGTCGATTATGGCGGCAGCGAAATCGCGGCCGGCATGTACGCCCACGAGGTGCGCTGAGTATGTGCGCCTGGATCTTCCGTCGCGTGCGGACAACGCCGCTGCTCTGCAGCGTGGCGTTGCTCGCAACTCTCGCTGGACGATCCACCCCGCTGTCGGCGCAAACATGCGCCGCGGGGACGACGAACAGTTGCATGAATGTCACGTACGCGGCCGTGAAGGGTACGCCCGACGCATCAGACTTCGCGAACGGGGTTTCGGTCATTGGTCGATTTACGCTGTCTGTGATCAAATGTGGACGTCGGCCGTGCACCATCACGGCCGCGGCAAGCAATCAACCGACGGGTGGATTGCGCGTGCGTGTCAGTGGAACGCCACCGGTCTCGCTGGCGGATTGCACCATTGACTTGAATGGCGTGTCGTCGGCGCAATCCGGGCAGGCGCCGGTGCTCGCGGTGGTCAATGGAGCCGCAACGGTCACCGTGTGGGTGTGCCGTGCATTGAACTGGAACCCGGCGATCACACCAGTTGGGGTGACATCGCCGGAAATGCGTTTTCGGTTGCGGCAGAGCTGACGCATGTCGGTGGTGCGTACCCTCGTCACCCTTGCGCTGTGTGGCGCCTCCTCGGTGCTGTCCGCGCAGTCGCCGCGGACGGTTGGCGCACCGGTGTGGATGACCGGCATGAGCACCAAGCGGGCGTCTGGCGCGCCGACTGTTCGTGTTCCTGTCGGCGTGCCGGTGTTCCCTGGCAAGGCGTACTCCGATTCCGGTGCGGTCGTGGCCTCCACGAACGGCAGCGAGATTACAGTGGTACGTGTCCCGTTACCGACGGCCATCCGCTGGGAGGCACTCATGTCGCGCCGACCGGCGGAGTACCGAGTGCTTCCCGGTCGCTACATGCAGGTGCTGGGGGGCACGAGCGGACGCATCGATGTGGCGCGTGACTCCGTGCTGGTCATTGCCCTGCGCGTGTCGCGAAAGGCGCCGGCGGGCCGTTCGTTCGGGGGCACCGTGGAGTTTTCGGTTGGCACGGTGAACAGCGCTGTCCCGGTGGACCTCTCGGTCCCGGTTTCGCGTCGAGTCGAACTGTCGTTCTCGTCGCGTTCGCTCGTCGCGTCCCCGGGCAAGTGGAACAGCATGGTCGTCCGCGTGAAGAATGACGGCAACATCGATGAGCAACCGAAGCTGAAAGTCACGCCGCCCACAGGCTGGCGCGCCGACGTACGGAGCGCGCTCCCCACGTCGACGTTGGGTGCATGGTCGTCGGTCGACATGACGATCCGACTGTGGATGCCCGCGCAAACGGGCAGCGGTCTGCACCTGGTGCCGCTGACCCTCGTCGATGCCGACGGGTCGAGCAAGACGGAACAGCTGCAAGTGGATGTCCTGAGTGATGAGGCGACGGGCGCGCAGGGTGCCCTCGTCACTGCATCGATTGTCGGTGGCCGGACCTCAGACATGGCGACGGCGATGGGCTACGCCTTGGCCGTCGGTGGACAGCTCTCGGACTCGACGACCATCATGGGGCGCGTCATGTACAGCGGCGCGTCGACCGAGCGCTCCCCCGCGGGCGTCCTCCTCGCCCGCTCGGGAATCATGTCCGCACCGCCTTCCTTGGAACTCCGGAATCCCACGTATCAGGTGAGCGCCGGAGCGACCAGTGGCGTGATGCCGGAACTGGGTGGACAGTTTCTCGCCGGCATTGGCGGCATCGCCGGTGTCACGCGGGGCGGCTGGCAGGTGCGGGCCTTCAGCCTGTCGCCAATGCTGTTGACCAATGGCCTGTCGCTGCGCACCACCAATGCCGGGCGGATGCAGGGCGGCGAAGTCGGCTATCTCACCAAAGGGGTGCGCACGTCGTTGTTCGGCGCGTCGCTGGACGATCCGTTGACGTACCGTACCCTGAATGTGCTCGGCATGCGCGCCATTGTCGGGACGCCTGGTGTGCAGAGCCTGCAGACCGAGTTGGGGTACCGTAGTGTCGGCGATCTCCGCGGCGTTGGCGTCTCAACCGTGTTTCAGCGGAGTGGACGCTCGTCGAATCTCGACCTGCGTCTGGTACATGCCCCCGGCGGATCGCGTGGCTTTGCCCGTGCGACGAATGAAATGCAGGTGTCGGGCTCGCGCATTCTCGGCACGCGCGGCTACGCGACCGTTGGTGGGTGGCTGCAGAGCGACGAAAACGCGCAAATGGGTGCCGTACGCAATGTCGGGTGGTACGCGACCCCCGCGTTGAATCTCTCCCGCTTCGGCAGCATCGGCATCGATACACGCGCTGTCCGTTTCGGGACCAATACCGGCGGGACGCGTCTGCAAAACGACGAGTTGGCGGGTGGTGGTCTGCTCACGCTCAACGCACTGGGCACGTCAGTGCTCATGCGCTCGATGCTGGCCCGCGTCGATCGTTCAGTGGCGGATTCACTGGTCCCGCTCGTCACCAGCCGCCAGTGGCGCGTTGATCACTCGGTCTCGGCGTTGCGTGCGTTGCCGCGCGGGACGGTGCACGCCAATTGGAGCTACCAGCAGTTTTCCGGCGCAGCGGGGCTGATGCCGTCGCAGCAAACGTTCGTGTTGCGCGTTGACCGGATGCGCCCGAGGCTCAGCGCCCCGTTCCTGCTCGAGGCCGACGTGCAACGGATGCAGGTGGGACAGCAGGGCCTGTCGTTCTGGTCGGCACGCGCAGCGGCAACGCTCGAGTTGCCGGGCGGGATGGCGCTGACGTTTTCGGCCGAGCGGAATCCGTTTCTGTCGGTGCTGCGTAACGGTCGCCAGCAACAGCTGGTGTACACCATGCGACTTGATCGGACGAGTGCGATGCCCCGATTGTTTTCCGCTACGCGCGGTCGCGTATTCCGCGATGAGAACAGCAACGGCATTCAGGATCGCGGAGAAGCCGGCGTTGCGGGCGTCGTCATCAAATGCGGTGCGCTCCGCTCCATGACCGACACCAAGGGGCGATACAGCTGCAACAATAGCTCGCAGGAGTTGGACACGCGGAGCATCCCTGCGGGTATGGTAGCGTCGACAGGCGAAATCACCTCCGGGAAGCCGATCGCCCTTCGGGTGGTTCAACCGCTACGCGTGGCCTTGTCGCTTCGCAGCTCCGACGGCAGTGTCCTTCCGGGCGAAGCGCTTGCACAAGCATTGGTATTCGCCCGTGACTCGAGCGGTGCCCAATGGAATGCCCGGGCTACGACTGCTGGCGAGTTTCTTCTCGATGCGCTGCCCGTTGGCCGATACACGGTCGGGGTCGATGTGTCGGGGATCGACGAGCCACTCACCGCCAGCGAGCAAATCGTGCAGATCGGCGGCGAGGCTCCCGGTGTAGTGCAACTCGAGCTGAAGGCGCGCCCCATGCGCATTCGCACCTTTACCGCACCGAAGTCACCGTTGCCGGATGCTGCGGCGCCTGCGACGCCAGCGACGCGCCCCCAAACCCGTGCGCGCGTCACCGCGCCGGCGAAGCGGCCGTTGTCGCTTTCCCGTCGGTAACCGATCATGTCGCGACGAACCGCTCTGTCGACGATCCTCCGTCTCGCCCTCGCCGTCGCGCTCCTCATGGTGCCGAGGGGCGAAGTGCGTGCGCAAGGTGGCATCCAGGCACCGGGCACCTGCGACACCGGCACGAATCCCAACGGCGACTGTCGGATGTTCCTGACCATCACGTCCACGATTCAGGCGACGCGGCGATTGGTCGTCACGCCTGGCAGCGGCTTCGCGCTTACGCCGGCGAGCGGCGCGCTGACGGTGGCGGACTTCGACGCGGGCATGTTCAACACCAACGGCTCTATCGGCTTGACGGTCCAGTCGAATGCGCCGTGGCGTGTCACCGTGCAAGCAAGCGCGGCGACGATGTCCGGCGCCTGTGGCGGAAAGAATGCCAATACGATTACATGGGGGACTACGACCGCGGCGCGGACGACCCCTTTGAGTACAGCGATCACGACCGTCGCATCGGGCACCACCTTCACGGCGTCGCGCACCGAAAATGTCTTCTTGCGAGTCGCCATTGGCTGGGTGACGGACGCACCGGTCGCGGCGGCGAATTGCACGTTGCCGCTCTCCTTTCAGATTACCGCGCCGTGAAGACGCCTGCGACCTGTACGCAATGCGGACGGCAGGCCTGCGCGGCCATGTGCCTCCTTCTTGGCGGCTCGGCGGTACCGACCAAGTTACGCGCTCAAGCGCCGCTCCCGCCGACCACATCAAAGCCCACGCCGATCGAGTCGATGGCTACGGTGGTGATCGGCGCCATGTTCATGGTGGATCCGGCACAACCGATCCTTGTGGAGAGTCCGTCATCCGTCGATCGGTGTGCGCCCCTGACCTGTTTCCGCGGCGGTTTGTCGGTGCGAAGCAATCAGCGGTGGCAACTCCAGATTTCCGTAGCGCCCACGGGCGGCGTGGACGCCCCATTGACGTGGTTGCCCTTCGACGCGCCAGAGCTGGCGCTGTCGGCAACGTGGCAAACGGTCGCGTCGGGGGCTTCGGCGACGAGCGGCACCGACATCATTCTTCGCGTGGGCGTGGGAGGGCCGTCATCGCAGCGGCCCTCTGCCAGTCTCTTGTCGACGGCCCTTCGCTACCGGCTCATTCCGCTGCCCTGACGGATTTCAGGGTTGCGGGTCAAACGACAACGGGCGCCCCGCGAAGGGCGCCCGTTGTGTGTAACACCGTACGAACGGCTTAGTACATGCCACCCATACCCGGGCCGCCAGCGGCCGGGGCGTGCGGCTTGTCATCCTTCTTCTCGACGATGAGCGCTTCGGTCGTGAGCAACAGACCGGCGATCGAGGCCGAGTTCTGGAGGGCCGTGCGCGTGACCTTGGTCGGGTCGATGACGCCAGCCTGCACGAGGTCTTCGTACACGTCCGTAAGGGCGTTGTAGCCGAAGCTCGTCTCCTTGGCCGTGCGGATCTTCTCGATCACGATCGAGCCTTCACCGCCGGCGTTCTGCACGATCATGCGCAGCGGCTCTTCGATGGCGCGACGGATGATGTCGACACCGATCTGCTCGTCGCGTTCGGCGACCTTCACGTCCTTGAGGACATGCTGCGCGCGCACGAGTGCGACGCCGCCGCCCGGGACGATGCCTTCTTCGACGGCGGCACGCGTGGCGTGCAGCGCGTCT
>JAIXTI010000192.1 GCA_027484025.1 bacterium | reverse complement strand
TCACGTCGATCGCCTTGTCCGGCAGGAAGCGGTCGGTGATATACCGCTCCGACAGCTTGGCGGCCGCCATGAGCGTTTCGTCGGGGATGTTCACGCGGTGGTGATCCTCGTACTTCTTCTTGAGCCCCTGCAGAATCTGCACGGTCTCGTCGATGGAAGGCGGATCGACCACGACGGTCTGGAAGCGACGCTCGAGCGCGCCGTCCTTCTCGATGTACTTGCGGTACTCGTTGAGCGTAGACGCGCCGACACACTGCAACTCGCCACGCGCGAGCGCCGGCTTGAGCATGTTGCTGGCGTCGATGGCGCCCTCGGCCGCCCCGGCACCCACGAGGGTGTGCAGCTCGTCGATGAACAGGATGACCTGCTTGTTCTGCGCGATTTCGTTCATCACGGCCTTGAGCCGCTCTTCGAACTGGCCGCGATACTTCGTACCGGCGATGACCGCAGCCATGTCGAGCGACAAGACGCGATTGTCGCGCAGGTTTTCCGGGCACTCACCGTTCGCGATGAGCTGCGCCAGCCCTTCCACGATGGCCGTCTTGCCCACACCGGGCTCGCCGATGAGCACCGGGTTGTTCTTCTTGCGGCGCGACAGCACTTCCATGACCCGCTCGATTTCCTTGGCTCGGCCAATGGTGGGATCGAGCTGCCCCTCGGCTGCCAACTGCGTCAGATCGCGGCAGAAATGGTCGAGCGCGGGGGTCTTGGACTTCTTGTCGCCCTTGGTCGGAGCCGCCGACGGCGGCGCTCCCGCGCCAGCCTTTTCCGGAGCCGCCGTCTGGCCGCCCTGGGGCATTTCCGTCCCGAGCAGACGCAACGTTTCCGCGCGCGCCGCTTCGAGATTGACGCCCGCGTCGGTCAACACCTGCGCAGCGATGCCCTTCTCCTCACGGAGCAGGCCCAGCAGCAGGTGTTCGGTGCCGACGTAGCTGTGGTTGAGATCGCGCGCCTCGGCCATCGCGAGTTCGAGGACCTTCTTGGCGCGTGACGTATACGGGAGGTCCGGGCCGGTGGCCTGCGCCGCCTTCCCCTTCTTGACCGTATCCTCGATTTTCTGCGTGACGTCGTCGAGATCGACGTTGAGGTTTTGCAGCACCGCCGCCGCAACGCCCTCACCCTCACGGATGAGCCCCAGCAGAATGTGCTCGGTGCCCACGTATTCGTGATGCAGGCGAGCTGCCTCCTCGCGCGCCATCGCAAGGACCTTCCGCACCCGCTCGGTGAAGTTGTAGCCGTTCATCGCACCCTCAGGGTCGTTGGGAAGCGGATCATTCGACACCGCTGCCTTCGCTCAGCAACACCTGCCGCACGTATCGGGCGCGCGCCAGGTTTGTCTCGCTGTCCGTCAACACCTTCCCCTCGAGATGAGAGAGATGGGCTGACTGGGCAAAGATCAGGAGCTTGTTGAGTGTGTATACACTGAGCCCAGTGATCAGTTTCAGGCCGACCGCCAGGCGAACGCCACTCAGGTAGTTCATGGCCTCGTCGAACGTGAGACTGCGGGCATACCGCAGGGTTCCGTACGCGCGCCACAACTTGTCTTCGATAATATAGCCCGCGTCCCGCACGAGCACACGGCGCGCTTCCTCCTCGCGCTCGATGACGTGACGGACCACGCGCACCAGCAGATCCTGCAACTCCTCTTCCGACCGTCCCAGCGTCGTCTGATTGGACAACTGAAAGAAATTGCCCACCACTTCGCTGCCTTCGCCGTATAAGCCTCGGTACGTGAGCCCCATTTGCTGAAGCCCGGCCAGCACTTTGCCGATTTCCTTGGTCAGCACCAGCCCCGGTAGGTGGATCAACACCGACGCGCGCAATCCGGTGCCCGCATTGGTCGGACAGGCCGTCAAAAAGCCGAACTCGCGGTGAAAGGCGTAGGGCACCTGGCCCCCGAGCTCGCGATCCAGCCGCGTCACCCCTTCGAACGCCTGTCCCACCGCGAAGCCGCTCCGCAGCGCCTGCAGCCGGAGATGGTCCTCCTCGTTGACCAGCAGCCCCACGTTCTCGCCCAGAAACACCGCCGCGCCTGAACGGACCGGATGCTGCGGGTCGAGTCCGGCCAGTTCCTTGCTCACCAAATGGCGCTCGTGCAGCAGCTGACGGTCCACCACCGGCAGATCGTCGAGGCGTAGGAGCAGACTGCCGCTCAACGACGGGACGCCAGACAGGGCGTCCCGCACCTGCGCCAGCATACGAAGGCGCTCGCCTTCCCGGGCTCGACCCGTAAAGGCATAGCCCGACACGTTTCTCGCCAACCGGATGCGGGTCGAAATCACCACATCGCTATTCGGGCCGGAGGCATCGAGCCACCGTACCCCGCCGTCGGGAAGCAACGACAGATCCAACCCAGGACGCGGCGCGGTCATACGGTCTCCGTTTCGAGCGCTTTGATCCGATCCCGGAGCTCCGCCGCCAATTCGAACTGCTCCCCATCAACAGCGCGCCGCAACCGGTCGCGCAGGTCGTGGAGCGTGTCCGGCTTCTCCACCAGATGCGACGCCGGCGCGTCGTAACGCTGCCCCACGTGACGCGAACTCCCATGCAGTCGACGCAAGAGCTCGCGCAGACTCTGCTCCATCGCGTCATAGCAGTGCGGACACCCCAAACGACCGGTGGCGCGAAAATCCCGCGCCGACGCCCCGCAGAACGCGCACGCCGCCGCATCTTCACTGGTCGAAGACGCCTGCTGCTGCACCGCCTGCAGAATGTCGCCCAACGGGTGCTGCGGCACCGACAAGGTGGTTTCGACCCCCTTGGCCGCCGCGCACTTTTCGCACAAATGGAGCTGCGTGACCGCGTTGTCCACGATCCGCGTGAGGTGCACGACCGCGTCGCGCTCCTTGCAGTTGTCGCAGAGCATCAGCCCCCCTCGTGAACGTCCGAGACTACCAACTGTCCTCCTTCCAACGATAGCGCCCGATCGGCCCGTGCCGCCAACGAGAGGTTGTGAGTGACCACGACCAATCCCAGCTGCTGGTCACGCGCCAATTCGGCGAACAGATCATGCAACGCTTCCGCGTTGTAGCGATCGAGATTTCCACTGGGCTCATCGGCCAGCAGCACGGCAGGTTGAGCGGCAAGGGCCCGTGCCACCGCCGTGCGCTGTTGCTCGCCACCGGACAACGCCCCAGGTCGGTGATGCACTCGGGAGGCCAACCCCACGCGCTCGAGCAGTGCCATCGCCCGTTCGCGGGCCCGGGGAACGGTTTCTCCCGCCACCCGCAACGGCATCATGACGTTCTCGACCGCCGAGAACTCGCGCAGCAGATGATGAAACTGAAACACGAACCCCACCGTGCGGTTCCTGAGGGCGTCAAGTTCCGCCTCCTGCAAGCCTTCGACGGCCTGCCCGACGAGACGGATGCGCCCCGCCGACGGGCGCTCGAGGGCGCCTAGCACGTGCAGCAGCGTACTCTTGCCCGCGCCGCTCGAGCCCACCACGGCCACCATTTCGCCCCGCCGGACCGTGACCGAGACCTCGTTCAGGACGCGGATGATGCCGCCATCACCACCTTGGAATTCCTTGACGAGGCCTTCAGCCTCGATCACCGCATCGACGGCCCCGCTCGACTCACTCATGACGAATGGCCTCCACGGGATACAGCTTGGCCGCCTGATTCGCCGGATAGAGCGTCGCCAACGCCGCGATCGCGACGCTGGCGGCGATGATCGTGAGCACGTCGAGCGGCTGAATCGAGACCGGCAGGTGGTCGATGAAATACACGCTCGGGTCCAGCGCGATGAGCCGGTACTTCTCGAGGAGCAGTGCCACCCCGAGACCGAGTACGAGTCCACCGCCGGTCCCCACCGCGCCGATCACCACCCCTTGGTAGAGGAAAATGCGCCGGATGGATGCCGCCGGCATTCCCATCGCCCGAAGAATCCCGATCTCGCGTGTCTTGTCCGACACCACCATCGTGAGCGTACTCACGATGTTGAATGCGGCGACGACCACGATGAGCAGCAAAATGACACTCATGCCAAGCTTCTCGAGCTTGAGTGCCTGAAAGAGCGACCGGTTCTGCTCCTGCCAGTCACGGATATACACC